>CAYWPZ010000228.1:0-7644 GCA_964460135.1 uncultured Caldilineales bacterium
ATTGTTGATTGTTGATTGTTGATTGTTGATTGTTGATTGTTGATTGTTGATTGTTGTCTATCCCGCCTCTCGCCCTGTTTCCTTGTCTACTTGTCTACCTATCTGCTCCCCAAACACCTCGTCCATCACCGCTGCTCCTTGATCCCAGGTGTAGTGGGCTTGCACCTGGCGGCGCAGGTGCAGGGCGGGGGGGCGCAGGGTGGGCAGGTGGTCGAGTGCCCAGACCAGGCCCTCGGCCAGGGCGGCGGGGGTGTGCTCGACCAGGATGCCGTCCTCGCCCAGGTATTCGCGGTGCACGGGCGTATCGGTGGCGACGATGGGCAGGCCCAGGCTCATGTAGGGGAGCAGTTTGCCGCTGCCTTCGGTGGCCGAGAGTTTGGGCGCGACGGCGACATCACCCAGGGCCAGGTGGCGGGGAGCGTCAAGATAGGGGATGGGGCCGGTGAAGTGGACGCGGCGCTCGATCCCCAGGCGGACGGCCAGACGGCGATAGGTGGCCTCGTTGGGGAAGCCCATGATCAGAAATTGGGCGGGGTGAGCGTCCAAAGGTGGGCAGGCGATGGCCTGGAGCAAAAGGTTGATGCCCTGGTACCAGGCCAACAGGCCGAGATAGACGACGGTGGGACGGGATGGGTCGAGGCCGAGGCGGGCGCGCAGGGCGGGGTCAGGGGGGCGGGGGGCGAAGAGCTCGGGATCGATGGCGTCGGGCAGGGGGCGGATGCAGGCGGGAGTGCGAGGGGCGAGGGCGGCGGCGGCGTGATGGGAGGAGGGGAAGATGGCCTGCGGTCGGGCGTCGATCCATCGTTCCAGCCGCTGCCAGGCCGGGAGTAAGGGGGAGCGAGGGGACAAGAAGCGATGATCGAGCATCTCGGCGGTGAGCGAACCCTGGTAATCAAAGGTCAGGGGCGCCCCAAACAGGCGCGCCAGCCCCCAGCCGATCAGGGCGCCCTCGTGCAGGTAGGCGTGGATGATTTGTGGGCGGAAGCGCAGGGCCGCGGCGAGGGCGGTGGGGGCGAGGAGGGCATCGAGGAACAACTTGCGCCGCGAGGAGCCGACCGGCATGGCGCGGGCGAAGGGCAGGGGCGGGCGTGTCGTCGGCAGGCCGGGTAGGTCGCGGCCGGCCGGGTAGGTGAGAAGCCGCACCTGGTGGCCCCGCCGTTGCAGGGCCTGGAGCTGGCCCATAATGCGGATGTGGCAGCCGTAATCGGCGAAGAAAGCGGTGGGGGCAAGGGCAAGGAGGCGCACGGCGGGGCGAGGGGGCGCTGTGGGCAAAGAAAACGCCCGGAGGCCGGGCGATCAGACAGGAGGCAACGGCGAGACCTGGCGGTTTCGGAAACCGCACAGGCGCTGACCATCCTTTCACAGCGGTTCGGCAACCAGTTTGTCGTACAGGCCGGCGAGTTCTTCTTCGGAATAGAAGTGGATGACGATGCGCCCGCCCTTGCGGCTGCGGAAGAGGTTGACTTTGGTGCCCAGGTGGTCGCGCAGGCGGTCTTCGATGGCCTTGCTTTCCGGGTTGGCGCCGAGGTCATCGTCATCGCTCGCAGGGGGCGGGGCGGGGCTGTTCAGGCGGCGGATGAGTTCCTCGGTCTGGCGGACCGAGAGGCCGCGGTTGATGACCAGATGGGCGGCCTCGACCATCTCGCGCTCGCCGCTCAGCCCCAGCAGCGCGCGGGCATGGCCCTCCTGGATTTGGCCTTCGATCAGGGCGTTTTTCACCGCGTCGGGCAGGCGCAGCAGGCGGACGGTGTTGGCCACGGCCACCCGGCTCTTGCCCACCCGCTCGGCCACCTGCTCTTGCGTCAGGCCAAACTCGGACATCAGGGTATCGTAGGCGGCGGCTTCTTCGAGGGCGTTGAGGTCGGCGCGCTGGACGTTTTCGACCAGGGCCATCTCCAACATACTCTGCGGGCTGGCTTCTTTGACCACCGCCGGCACTTCGACCAGCCCGGCCAGCCGCGCCGCCCGCCAGCGGCGTTCGCCGGCAATGATGAAATAGGGGGTGGGGTCATCGGGCCGGGAGCTGGTGACGACGATCGGCTGGATGAGGCCGTGCTCTTTGATCGAGGCGGCCAGTTCGGCCAGGGCTTCGGGCGCAATGACCTGCCGCGGTTGGCGGGGGTTGGGGCCAACGGCATCGATGGCCAGGATGCGAAGCCCGCCGGCGGCAGGGGCCAGCAGGCCGGGGCCGGCGGCGTCGGGCGATGGTGGTTCGGAGCTGGTTGGGATCAGGCTGCTGAGGCCGCGCCCCAGGCCACGCCGTGTTGTCATGCGCTGCCTCCTGAAGCGCCGAGGGCGCCGTTGCGTTGCATCAGTTCGGCGGCCAGGTCTTGATAGGCGATGGCCCCCGGCGAGTTGGGGGCGTAGCTGGCCACAGGCTCGCCATAGCTGGGGGCCTCGCCCAGGCGGATGTTGCGAGGGATGACGGTGCGGAAGACCCGATCGCCAAAATAGGCCCGGATTTGTTCCTGAACCTCGGCGCTGAGCCTCACCCGCACGTCGAACATCGTCAGCAATAGCCCGGCGATCTGCAGACGAGGGTTGAGCGCCTTTTTGACCCGGTCGATGGTGGCTACCAGTTGTCCCAGGCCCTCCATGGCCAGGTATTCGCACTGCACCGGGACGATGACGCCATGTGTGGCCGCGGCGAGGGAGTTGACGGTGATCAGGCCCAGGCTGGGCGGGTTGTCGATGAGGACGTAGTCGTAGCGATGGAGGGTGGGGGTGAGGGCGTCGCGCAGAAGGTAGCTGCGGCGAAAGGGGTCGGCGATGGCTTCGACGGCCTCGGTTTCCAGGGCGGCCAGGGCGTGCGAGGCCGGGGCCAGTTCGAGCCGCAGGCGGTTCGTCATCGTGACCACATCGGCCAGGCCGGCCTCGCCGCTGAGCACGTCGTAAAGTGAACGTGGCAACTGGCTGGCGACCAGGCCCAGACTGCTGGTGGCGTTGGCCTGGGGGTCGATGTCAACGATGAGGACGCGTTGCCCGGCCTGGGCCAGATAGGCGCCCAGGTTGACGGCGGTGGTGGTCTTGCCAACGCCGCCTTTTTGGTTGGCGATTGCGTAGACGTAAGTCATGGGGGAGAGTGGCGGGTCGCAGGTGGCAGATCTGTCCTTTCACTTCGTTCAGGGCCAGCTCTGAAGGAAACGAAGGCTGGCAGGCGGCGGGTCAGAGGACGAGGGGAAAGGCGCGGATGAAGGTTTCGACGCTGGCGCGGTCGGGGATGGCGGCAAGGCCCTCGCCTTCGACCGAAAAACTGGCGGCGACATTGGCAAAGTAGGCCGAGGCGATGGGGTCTCCCGTCTCCCACAGGCGGATAAGAAAGGCGGCGGTGAAGATGTCGCCGGCGCCGGTGGGGTCGATCTCAACGGCCGGGCGGGGGGGGATGTCGTGACGGACGCCGTTTAGCCACAGGATGCAGCCCCGCGGCCCCACCGTGATGATGGTCACGGCGACGCGCTCGATCAGTGTGTTCACGGCCTTCGGGTCGGCGGTCAGGTCGGCTTCCGAAGCGACGATGACATCGATATGGGGCAGGATGCGGTCGGCATCTCGCCAGGGAATGGCGTGGACGCGGCCCTCGTCGTCCCAGGCCCGCAACCAGCCCTGCGGCACGACCCCCTTCAGTCCGTGCAACCGGGCAGCCAGAGCCGGGTCCACTTCCTGGCAGAGCGGGCCGAGCAGGAAGACATCACCGGTGGTGTGGGGTTCGGCGATGTCGCCGGCCAGTAGCGGCGGCGCCGTGGCCCGGATGAATTGGGTGCGGTTGCCGTCGTGGTAGATGTTTTCGAAAGTGGTCGTACAGTCGGAGCCGAGATTGACGATCTCGACCCCGGCCAAGTGGGGATGAGCGGCCTCATCGGGATGGGCGCGGGTAATGATGGTGGTGTGCGCACCCAAGCGCTGCGCCATGACGGCGGCATAACTGGCGGTTCCGCCCAGGCCAAAGCCGCCGGTGGGGAGGAGGTCGCGGGTGAGGTGTCCGATGACGGTGAAACGCATGGGGCGGCGGGCGGCGCCAGAAGCGGCGCCGAGGGGAGGTAGGGAAATGGTGAGGAAGTTCGGGCGATTGTAGCACACCGGCGCCGATTCCTGCACCCAGGGGGACGATTGGGACGATTCCTGCACCGCGCCTCGCCATCGGTTAGAATCATACCGACCAGGGAGCCAGACGCCGATTGGGATCGGATCACACAGGAATCCATGTAGGTGATTCGGCTGTTCGTCCGCGCCCTGCGCCCCGCCATCTGCCTCTGGCTGTTGCGCCATTCGCCCCATTATCGCCGCTCACCACGCGGGCCTGGCTTGCGCTCAGGGCAGGAGTGCGGGATCGCGCCACTGCCCGGTTAGAGCTGCCTCCAGGCAGCGGTCGAGGTCGCCGTAGCGCATCGTCACCTTGCTGTGCATGGGCGCGTAGCAAGCCATCTTGCCGGCATTGGTGGCCATGCTGCGGATGCCCAGGCTGCGCACCGGCGCCACCACGGCGCAGGTGTCGGCCACCACCTCGCCGCCGGCCGCCTCGATGGTCTGCACCCAACCCGCCTCCGCCGCCCGTTCGCGGGTGAGGCGGGCGGTGGTCACCCAAAGCCGGGTGCGCAGTTTTTCGCCCTGCAATCGTTCGGCGATGCGCTGGAGTTCGCTGAGCGAAGCGTGCGGGCAGCCGATGGTCACCAGGTCGATGGCTGTGGTTTCGGGGTTGGCGTCCATGACGGCATAGGCCGGGGCCAAGGTGTCGATCCTCAGCCGTGCAGCGTCGGGCCGGATCAGCCGCTCGCCCTGGTCGCGGGCTTCGGGCGTGTAGCCGGCGACATGGAAGAGGGCGACGGCGCCGTAAGCAGCGATGCCCGCGCCCAGCGTCTTCAGCCGGTCGCCGGCCTCGCCGCCCTGTGTGAGGTCCTCGGGCAGGGGCGGGAGCCAGGCCCCCAGGTCGGGGAAGAACGGCGTCCCATCCCCCACCGCCCGCCCCACCAGATAGCTGAGGGCGCCGAAATCGGCCACATCGCGCAGCGGGCAGACGACCTCGACGACATGGGTGGCTGTGCGGTTTTCGTCGAGATGGAAGCCGTAGCGGGCGGTGCGACCGACGATGGCTGCGGCCAGGGCGCTGGGGCCGCCCTCGCGGTTGGTGTAGGCCCCCACCACCGAGTTGGCCCAGGCCACCGCGCTCGACTCGGCCCAAGCCAGGTGCTCGCCCCGCCGCGGCGCAAAAGCGGGCAAGAGATAGGGCGTGCAGGACATGGTGGGGTTGACGCCCATGCGGACGAAAGCGCCGATGGCCGTGAGTTGCGGCCGAGCGAAATCGGGACGAATGCCCATCTCCTCCCACCGCTCCAACTCCATCCCGGCCGGGTTCAGGGTGGTGGGGACGCGCACCTTGGCGCCGGCGTCGGCCCACTCGTTCAGGAATTCGACCCCCGCATCGCCCAGGTTCTTGTAGCTGACGCCCGAAATCTGGACGTGTTGCACGGGCGTCAGATCGGCGGCGGCGTAGATGCGGCCGAGGGCGACGACGATTGCCATCGCCCGTTGCACGCCCGGCCCGGCGGCGCCATCGAGGAGGGAGTGTTCTTCGGGAGTGAGGGAAAGCATGGGGATTACGAATTATCCCTCCCCCGATTCAACAGATGATCGAGGGCGAGAAAGATGACGATGGCGAGAACGCCAAAGACCAGCAGAACCTGCCAGAAGCTGGCATCGACGAAGACGACGAAATGGAGCCGCGACCAGATCAGCCAGAAGGCGATCAGAACGGCGATGGTGAGGAGGAGAGAGCGAGAACGTGTGCGCATGGTGGGGATTGTAGCATGGCCGGGGCGGGCATGAAAGAGCATCGCCCCGGCATCAGGCCAACTTGCCAACAGCCCGCCGGTTATGACACAATGCGTCATGACCGGTCGTTTGGCGACCGGTGGGAGCGATGCCGCTCTTCGAATTGCACATTCTGGCAGGAAGGCTGGCCCGTCCGGGCTTTCTGGCTCGATGAACTGCTTCTCGTTTTCAGGAGGACGCCATGACGCACGCTGTCACATCTGAACTCAAGGACCTGTATCCCGTTGGCGAGCAGCCGCCGCTGGGACACATACCGTCGCACATGTACGCCTGGCTGATCCGGCCTGAGCGTTTCGGCGAACCAGACAAAGCCTTTCAGGTCGAGGTGGTGGATACACCCACAATCGCCGACGACGAGGTATTGGTTTATGCGATGGCGGCGGGGGTGAACTACAACAATGTCTGGGCCGGGCTAGGGGTGCCGATCAATGTCATCGAGGCCCGACAAAAGGCCGGCGAGAAGGAGGACTTCCACATCGGCGGCAGCGACGCCAGCGGCATCGTCTACAAAGTGGGTAAGAAGGTGAAAAACGTAAAGGTGGGCGATGAGGTGGTCATCCACTGCGGGACCTGGAACCAAGATGCGCCCGAAGTGCTGGCCGGAAACGATCCTATGTTCAGCCCGTCTTTTCGCATCTGGGGCTACGAGACCAACTATGGCAGCTTTGCCCAGTTCACACGCGTCCAGGATCACCAGTGCCTGCCCAAGCCCAAACACCTGAGCTGGGAGGGCGCCGCCGCCTATATGCTGGTGGGCGCCACCGCCTACCGGATGCTCTATGGCTGGGGCGAGCACGCCCTGCGCCCGGATGATGTCGTGTTGGTGTGGGGCGGGGCCGGGGGGCTGGGGTCGATGGCCATCCAGGTATGCGCGGCGGCGGGGGCCAGAGCCGTGGCCGTGGTCAGCGATGACGACAAGTTCGACTATTGCCGCAGCCTGGGCGCGGTCGGCTGCATCAACCGCAAGCATTTCGACCATTGGGGCATGTTGCCGCACTGGAAAGACGCGGTCGGCTACGCCGAATGGTTGAAAGGCGTGCGCAAGTTCGGCAAGGCCATCTGGGATGTGCTGGGCGAGCGCCGCAGCCCCCGCCTCGTCTTCGAGCACCCCGGCGAGAGCACCATCCCCACCTCTATCTTCGTCTGCGACACCGGCGGTATGGTCGTCATCTGCGCCGGCACCAGCGGCTACAATGCCACTGTCGATCTGCGCTACCTGTGGATGCGCCAGAAGCGGCTGCAA
Organism: uncultured Caldilineales bacterium; assembly: GCA_964460135.1. Taxonomy (GTDB): domain Bacteria; phylum Chloroflexota; class Anaerolineae; order J102; family J102; genus SSF26. The sequence goes on from CAYWPZ010000228.1 coordinate 7,070, forward strand.
GGCTCGCATTTTGCCAACGACAGCCAGGCCAAGGGCATCAATGACCTGGTCATCGCCGGCAAGGTCGATCCCTGCCTCTCCCGCACCTTCACCTGGGCCGAGCTGCCGCAGGCCCACCAACTGATGTACGAAAACAAACATCCCTACGGCAACATGGCCATCCTCATCGGCGCCCTGGCCGAGGGTTCTGGCATCAGCGCGACCGAGCCGGTCGCCCATGTCGAGCCGGCGGCTGTGCCGGCGATCCGCCACGATTTCTATCGGGCGCCGCTGCGCGAACTGGAGGAGCCGGTCGTCGTCCAGCCCGGCCCCCTCGATGCCAGAACCGTGCGCGAGTTGATGCACTACGGCGCTATCACCGTCAGCGCCGCCACTTCGGTGGACGAAGTGGCGCGGCGCATGGCCAACTATCGCATCCACGCCATCGTGGTGGTGGACGAAGCCGGCTATGCCATCGGCCTGGTCTCCCAAACCGACATCGTCCTCGCCCGGCAGGGGCGCGCATCCGATCAACTGATCACCCTCACCGCCGGCGATGTGATGACCAAACGGTTGATCACTTGCCGGCCCAATGC
>CAYWPZ010000229.1:0-7620 GCA_964460135.1 uncultured Caldilineales bacterium
CCACGCGCGAGGACATGCGCGACATCGATATCAACGAGCAGCTCATCGTTGAATTCTACAGCCGCTAACCACCTGCAATAGCCTGTAGGCGCAAACGACGAAACGGGAGTCCCGTTTGTCTTCCCTCTTGTGAGAACACGGATGGGCTGGTCAACCGGTCTATCCGTGTTTGTTCGCATCTGCGCCGCCAACGACGAAGGCGAAACACTGCTTCGAAGGAGACTGCCACGTGTTCTACCAAGATATGCAGCCGGTCTTACCCAAGATCGAATGTACAGCCAGCACGCAACGTTTTGCCCGCTTCGAGATCGGACCGCTGGAAAGCGGCTACGGCATCACACTGGGGAACGCCCTCCGCCGCGTCTTGCTGTCGGCCCTCCCCGGCGCCGCCGTCACGTCGCTGCGGATCAATGACGTTTATCACGAGTTTTCTCCCATCCCCAGCGCCCGCGAAGATACGACGCAGCTGATCCTGAACCTCAAACAATTGCGGTTGCGTCTGCATAGCGAGGAACCGGTGCGGATGTACGTCCGCGCCAAAGGCCCCGGCCCCATCACCGCCGCCGACCTGAACGCCCCACCCGAAGTCGAGATCATCAACCCCGAACTCTATCTGCTCACGCTCGATGCGACCGACGCCGATTTCGATATGGAATTGGTGGTTTCGCCGGGCAAGGGCTATCTGCCGGCCGAAGCCGACAGCCGGCCCAAACTGCCCATCGGCGAGATGCCCATCGACGCCATCTTCAGCCCGGTGCGGCGCGTCAACCATGTGGTGGAGCGCACCCGCGTGGGTGGGCACACCGATTTCGACCGCCTGATCTTCGAGATCTGGACTGACGGCGCCCTGACGCCCGAAGCCGCCCTGAAATATGCCGCCCGCCAGCTGGTGGAGCAGTTCTCGATGGTGGCGGGCGTCGAAATGGCCGAAATCGCCGTGGACGAGCGCGATGAAAGCGGCATTCCCGGTCGGATCGCCGAGCAGCCGATCGAGGATCTCGACCTGAGCATGCGCGCTTACAACTGCCTCAAGCGCGCCGGCATCACCAAGGTGGGTGAAGTGCTGCGCAAACTGGAGCAGGGCGAGAACGAGATGCTCGCCATCCGCAACTTCGGGCGGAAGTCATTGGACGAGTTGGTGGAGAAACTGCGCGAGCGAGACTATCTCATCTTCATCGACTACACCCCCAGCCCCGAAGCGGCCAGCTAACGACCGGATGTGTAGGAGCGAGGCCTCCTCGCCCACGATCCACACCAGGAGATACCGAGAATGCGACACCAAATCAGCGGCCGGCAGTTTGGCCGGTCATCCGACCATCGTCAGGCCCTGTTCAAGAATCTGATCACCGAGTTGTTCCGCCACGGGCAGATCGAAACCACCGAAGCCAAAGCCAAAGCCATCCGCGCTGACGCCGAAAAATTGATTACCATTGCCAAGCGCGGCCGGGCCGGGCGCATCAGCGAGGTGCACGCCCGCCGCCTGCTGCGGTCGCGGCTCAACGACCCCGACATGGTGGCGGTCATCTACGATGAGTTCAGCCTGCGCTACGCCGATCGGCCCGGCGGCTACACCCGCATCTTCAAGATGGGGCCTCGCCACGGCGACGGCGCCGATATGGCCCTGATCGAGTTGGTTGAATAGCACGTTCTCGTCTGCACAGCCTGCTCACTTCCGCGCCGTTATCGAATACGACGGCACCGACTTCCTGGGTTTCCAGGTGCAGGCGTCGGGCCGGACGGTGCAGGGCGCGATCGAGCAGACGCTCCACCGCCTGGCGCAGCAAAGCGTGCGAGTTGTGGGCGCCGGTCGCACCGACGCCGGCGTTCATGCCGCCGGGCAGGTCGTCGCCTTCAGGGTGGCCTGGAAGCACGCTCCGGCCGACCTGAAACGGGCTTTGAACGCCCTCCTCCCCACCGACATCGCCGTCCTTCACCTCGATCCTGCTCCTGCCGACTTCCACCCGCGCTTCAGCGCCAGCGAACGCCATTATCGCTACCAGGTGGGCCAGTGGCCGGGCCACTCGCCCTTGCGGGCGCGCTACGCCTGGGAGCTTGGCCCTGAAATCGATGTCGAGGCCATGAACCTGGCCGCAACCCAGCTCGTCGGCCGCCACGATTTCATCACCTTCGGCCAGCCTCCTCAGGACGAACCTGCCGCCAGCACGATCCGCCAGGTGAGCGAAGCCCGGTGGAGCCAGCACCCGCCCTATCTTTTCTTCGACATTCGAGCCAACGCCTTCTTGCGCCGCATGGTGCGAACCATTGTCGCCACACTCGTCCAGGTCGGTCAGGGTCGGATGACCCCAGCCCAGGTTGGCGAATTGCTTGCCAGCCGCCAGCGAGGATTGGCGCCCCCACCCGCACCCGCCCAAGGCTTGATTTTGATCTCTGTCGTATACCCCCCTTCCCTCGCCTGGCGTTGAATGAGAGCGCCGCCTTCCCCTCCATCCCGCGCAGAGGGACGCACAAGCAAGGAGTTCATCACCATGAACAGAACGTTTAGCGCCAAACCAGAAGAAATCCAACGCGAGTGGCTGTTGGTGGATGCCGCCGGCAAAACGCTGGGGCGCCTGTCCACCGAAATCGCCCGCATCCTGCGCGGCAAGCACAAACCCATCTATACCCCGCACGTCGATTGCGGCGATTTTGTGATCGTCGTCAATGCCGACAAGATCCGCGTCAGCGGCGACCGCCTGGACGCACACATCTACTATCGCCACAGCGGTTACATGGGCGGGCTGAAAGAAGTGTCGATGCGCCGGATGTTGCAAACCCATCCCGAGCGCGTGCTTCAGTTTGCGGTGCGCGGCATGTTGCCCAAGAACCGACTCGGTCGCCAGATGTACAAGAAACTGAAGGTTTACGCTTCGCCCGACCATCCCCACGCCGCCCAACAGCCGCGCGCTGTCGATTTGGCCTGATTGTCATCCCCGCACGCGGCCCCTGGGACCCCACCCAATCCTCGGGGTTTGCACTGCACCGATTGAAGGACGAGAACATGACGCAGTATTACGAAGCCGTTGGTCGCCGCAAGACCGCCACCGCCCGCGTACGCATCTATCCCGCCGGCGAAACCGTCGAATTCGTCGTCAACGACAAGCCGATGGAGCAATTCTTCACCCGCCTCAGCGACCAGGCTCAGGTGTGGCAGCCGCTGAAAGAACTTGGCAGCGAGAGTCGCTTCAATGTCTCGGCGCTGGTCGAGGGCGGCGGCGTCACCGGGCAGGCCGAAGCCGTGAAGATGGGCCTGGCCCGCGCCTTGACCGCGTTCGACCCCAACTTGCGACCACCGTTGAAGAAAGCCGGCTTCTTGGTGCGCGATGCCCGCGCCAAAGAACGCAAGAAGTTCGGCCTCAAGCGCGCCCGCAAGGCCCCGCAGTACACCAAACGCTAAGCTGAGCTTTGCCTCGACCATACGATCGGGACTGGCGACCCGTTGGGGGTTGCCGGCCCCGATCGTCTGCCTGCCATGCCTACCACGGTTGGCATCCTCACCATCAGCGACAGCGCCGCCGCCGGCCAGTCCGAAGACCAAAGCGGGCCGCTGCTGCTCGGGCTGGTGCAAGAACTGTGGCCCGACGAGTCGCCCGTCAGCGGGCTGGCGCCGGACGAACCGCATCTGATCGCCGAGCGCCTGATCTCCTGGGCCGACGATCAGGGCCTGGCCCTGATCCTGACTACGGGCGGCACCGGTTTCGCCCCACGTGACACCACGCCCGAAGCCACTCGCGCCGTGATCGAGCGCGAGGCGCCCGGCCTGGCCGAGGCCATCCGCGCCGCCGGGCTGAGCAAAACACCTCATGCCATGTTATCGCGTGGGGTGGCAGGTATCCGCGGCGGCGCCCTGATCATCAACCTTTCCGGCAGCCCCAAAGCCGTGCGGGAGCAGTGGGCCGTGATCGCGCCCGTGCTTCCACACGCCGTGGAGTTGCTTCGCCCCACCAACCACAGCCTGCGCCACGCACGCGCAGGCGAACATGTGCGGAAGCTCGACGCCGCGGTTTGACACACGGCAGTCGAATCCGTATGATCCTGTCGCGAATTTCACTCGTTGGCGCCTGGCAGCGAAAGTAGCATCACTTTGCTGAGCTTGAAACAGAGGCAGAGGTCAACGCCGCCATGTTTCAGGCCCGGCGACGCCGAGTCGAGCCAGCGATCAGAACGCCGTTTTCAAGGAGTCTCAACCGTGACCGATGCGCCAGAGGGCGCCCCTCGCCCCCCGAAACCTGAAATCAAGGTCCTTCCACCCAAGAGCATCGTCAAGACGCTAAGTGTCAACCAGGAAGTGGTTGGACGGGTGCGGCGTCTGGCCGACTTTGGCGCCTTCATCGATATCGGCGTCGGCACGGATGGGCTTGTTCACGTCTCGGAGATTTCGCCGAAACGGATCAACAAGCCGAGCGATGTGCTCAGGCTGGGCCAACAAGTCACGGCCTGGATCAAAGAGCTGGACAAAGAACACAACCGCATCAGTCTGACGATGATCGCCCCCGAAACACCCACACTGCGCAACCTGTCGCCGGGTGATGTGGTGACAGGGCGGGTGACGCGGATCGAGAACTACGGCATCTTTGTCGATGTTGGGGTGGGCTATGATGGCATGGTGCATGTGAAGGAAATGACACACGGCTATGTCAAACACCCTGGCGATCTGGTCAAGATCGGCGACGAGGTGCAGGCTAAGGTGATCGACGTGCGCCGTCGTCGCGGACAGATTGACCTTTCGATGCGCGCCCTGCTCCCCGAACCGGCGCCCGAGCCAAAACCCGAACCGATCCCACGCCCGGCCGCCAAAGCAGCCCCTGCTGCGGTTGTCGTCGAAGCGCAGGATGATTTGAGCGAAGAAGAAGAAGAATCACTCCCCACCAGCTTCGAGTTCGCCTTGCAGCGAGCACAGTTCGAACCCGGCGGCAAGGGCAAGAAACGAAATAAGAAGCAGTGGTATAGCGGGGATGAAGATGATGACATCGTCTCGCGCACCCTTATGTTCACCAAAGAATAAGCGCAGAGCGGTTACGCCGCTAGAAGTCTGGGCCGGTGGGTTGTGCGCCACCGGCCTTTTTTGTCGGTGGGCGCGATGGTGAGCGGCAGGCAGTTTCTCCGCCGTTGGCTGGGGGTGAGTGTGTTGCTGCTCGTCGTCATGGGCAGCGTGGTCACTCCCGCACGGGCCGGCTCGCCCGACCGTCACATCGTCGTCGAGGCGCGTTCCTTCACCGAGTTGATCCGGACAGAGGGCGGGCCAGCCTCGCCCGCTGCCAGGTTGCTGCTCAGGATCACCACTCAGTTCTGGGCCGATGGTAGAGTGCTCAGCCCGGCCGAACTGACGGCCCTGGCCCCCCATCTCAGCTTCGATGACGCCTCCTACCGCGGCTATTCGATCCTTTTGGCCGTGCCGCCGCTGGGCGAAGTGGCATTGGCTGGGGTAGAGACCGAAGCCAGCATCAGCCTGGCGCTTTCGAGCGGGGCAGGGCAGGGGACGGACGCGACTGGGGCGGCGGCGACGATGGCCGAGCCGGTCTGGTTGCGCGACCAGCGTGTGGTGAGGGTGCGCTTTCAGCCGCTGCAAATCGATCCGGTTTCGAGCGAGATCGTTCTGCATCCGGCGATCATGGCCACCATCGCCCTGGCCGATGCTCGCCCCGCCCCGGCCCCGCCCCGGCCCGATCCGCATTGGGAGCCGATCTACCGGCAGGTTCTGGCCAATTACCTGGATGGCCGGCGCTGGCGGAGTGTGCAGCCGCCGGCGCCGGATGGCTTGGCCGGGGCCGCGCCCATTCCCAGCGATGCATCCTGGCGCCTGCGGGTCACGGTCAGCCGGCCGGGGCTGGTCGAAATTGGGTTCGATGACCTGGTTGGGCTGGGGATGGAGGTGGGGAGCATCGATCCGCGTCATCTGCAGGTATTCGACGGGGCCTCGCCCCTCCCTGCTTGGGTGCGGGGCGAGGAAGACGGCCGGCTGGATGCGGGCGATGGGCTGATCTTTTACGCCCCGTCGGCCCCGCCCTGGCGTTATAGCGCCGATCACGTTTTCTGGCTGGTGTTGACGGCCGAGGCCGGGGCGCGCGTGGGCCAGCGTTCGGGCGCAGGGCAGGCGCTCCTGTTGTCGAGCTTCACCGAGACTGCCCACCACGAGGTGCAGCGGCTGTATTATTCCCATTTTCCGCCCTCCGAGACCGCCGACCACTGGTTCTGGCTCAACCTGCGTCCCGGCCGCACCAGCCCAACCCGGCAGGTTGTCAGCTTTGCTTTGGATGGGGTGGCGGCCGGCCCCGACCGGGCGCGGGTGCGCCTGCGCACCTGGGGGCAGGATGACGGCATCGCCCAGGTGGATTTGCAGATCGCCGGCCATCCTGTGGGCGCCTTTGCGGCGGAAGGGCGCCTTGCCAGCACGCACGAGTTCACGATCCCGCATGCCTTGCTGCAAAACGGCGCCAACGAACTGGCCATCGAAGTCAGCAAGACACCCACTTCGACCAATTCGGTGCTGCTGGACTGGCTGGAGGTCGATTACATGCGGCTGTACGAGGCTGTTGGGGGGCGGTTGCAGGCCGGCGTCGATTGGCCAGGGCGGTGGCAGGTGTGGGTGGGTGGGCTGGATGCCACAGCCGCCATCTGGGATGTGACCGATCCCGTCCGGCCCGTGGCTCTGACCGAGTTGCAGATGGCGGGCGATGGGTCGGGACGAGTGGGCTTCGTGAGTACGGGGGCGGGGCCGCTGGCCTTTGCCGCGGCCACGGCCGCTGCCCGCCGACCGGAGGCGCTGGCCTGGGCGCCGGTGCTGGACGACTTGCGCAGCCCCGACAACAGGGCCGACTATCTGATCATCACACCGCCCGCCCTGTTGTCGGCGGCTCAGGGCCTGGCGCAGCATCGCGCTGCCACCGGTTTGGCGGTCAAGGTTGTCAGCACCGAGTCCATCTATGATGAGTTCAATGCCGGCGACGTCCATCCCCAGGCCATCCGTTCGTTCCTGGCTGTGGCCCTGAGCCGTTGGCGAGCGCCGGCGCCGGCTTTTGCGGTGATGTTGGGCGATGGCACGATCGACCCGCTTGGCTATTTGGGGGCGCCGCCCGTGCAGGCGCCCGTGTTGTTGCGGATGCTGGACCCCTGGCTAGGCGAGACGGCGGATGAGAATGCTTTCGCTGCTGTGGTGGGGGCCGACATCGTGCCCGATCTGATGTATGGGCGGCTGCCCGCCGGTTCGTTGGCCGACGCCGAACGACTGGTCGAGAAGCTGGTTCGTTACGACCGCCTGCCGGTGGGCGAAAGTTGGCAGCAGCGCCTGCTCTTGGTTGCGGACAATCCCGACGGGGCCGGTGATTTCACGCGTTTGGCCGAGGACATCGCCACGCTCGCTGCTCCCAGTCTGGATATCAGGCGGTTGTATCTGGCCGATTTCGCCAACGCCGACCGGCTGCGGGCCGAGCTGCTGGCGGGCTGGAGCGAGGGCGCCCTGGTCGTCAACTACATCGGGCACGGTCAGCCTGGCGCCTGGGCGGCCGAACAGATTCTGAACAAGGCCGAGGCGCCGCACTTGCAGAACCGTGATCGTCCGGCTGTGGTGCTGGCGATGGCGAGTCTGTCAGGAGTGTTCACACAGCCGGGGGGATCGTCGTTGCT
>CAYWPZ010000230.1:0-7601 GCA_964460135.1 uncultured Caldilineales bacterium
CTCCCTCCGCCCCCCTGGCGCCCGGCCCCGTCGTCGCCCTCAGCGGCCACATCGACGGCGACCCGGCCACCGTCGGCGGCGGCGACCCGGCCAGTGACTTCTACGCCATCAGCCGCGCCAACACAGCCGCCCGCCTGAGCCAGCTCTTCGCCTCGGCCAACACCGTCTGGCTGCTGCGCGGCTACGACACCGTCAACGACCCCCAGGGCTTCATCCGCGGCTGGCTGAGCCAGCACGGCCAACTCGTCTATGACCAGGTCTTCCCCGGCAGCGCCTTCGTGCGTGTGCAGGGCTGGCGCACCAGCCAGGAACCACGCCAGCAGCCGCCCGCCATCGGCCGCCTGCTCCAGATCGAGACCGCGGGCGGCATCCGGCTGCTGGGCTATGACCTCGGCCCGGCGGCAGCCGGCCGGCCCCTGCGCCTGACGCTCTACTGGCAACGCGTCGGCCCCATCGACCGCTCCTGGAAGCTCTTCAACCAACTGATCGGCCCAGACGGAAGCATCGTCGCCCAAGCGGACGGCTACCCCGGCCTCGGTTCGCTTCCCACCACCACCTGGCAGCCGGGCGAGATCGTAGAAACGACCTTTGTCCTGCACCTACCCGCCAGTCTCGCCCCAGGCGAATACCGCCTCATCACCGGCCTCTACGACGAAACCAGCGGCGCCCGCCTGCCCCTCGCTTCTGGCGATGATGCCATCCCCCTCGCCACCCTGCCCCTGCCATGAGCATGGTCGGCTTGATCATCCTGCTGGAGTTGGCGCTTCTGCTGGCGATCAGCGTCGTCGACCTCAGACAGCGCCGCCTCCCCAACCGTCTGCTGGCCCTGGCCGTCCTCCTCGCCGCCGGCGCCAGCCTGGTCTGGGGTCAGCCCCCGCCGCTGGCGGCAGCGGTGGGCGGGGGGGCCGGGCTGGTCGCCTTCTGGTTGTTGGCCCGCGCCCGGCCCGGCGCCCTGGGCATGGGCGATGTCAAACTGGCCGGCGTGATCGGGCTGATGGTCGGCTTCCCCCACATCATCTTCGCCTTGCTTTTCGGCATGATTGCGGCCGGACTGGTCGCCCTGACTTTAGCGCTGACCCACAGCCCCGCCCGCACCCTGGCCTACGCCCCCTACCTGGCCCTCGGCGCCCTGCCCTTCCTCCTCAGCCGCTAAGAACCGGCATCACCGGCGCGCTTTGGCATCGCCAACCCGATCAGGGCGCGAGCGATGAGGATCAGGCCCTGCCACAGCCACTTGAGGGGCAACAAGAGAAGGTCGAAAACGGCGTCGAGCAGGCCGAAGAAGCGCGCGACCAGTTGCAGGACGGGGCGCAACAGACGCCGCAGCCAGGGTGTGTGGGCGTAGACCACACAGAGAACGATGGTCAGCACCGAGATCAGGAACTTCTGCCAGGCGGCAAAGTGAAGCTCGTGAAAACCCAGATAGGGCGAGAGATCGGCAATCAACAGTTCCAGACTGATGTTGAAGACCAGGATGTAGGCCGCCGTCACCAGCACCGGCTCGCGCTCGATCATGACCGTGAAGATTTGGGCGGCAAAGCGCATGGTCAGAATGCCCAGCGCCACGCCCAGCATCACCACCCAAAAGCGGTCGCTCAGCGCCACCGCCGCCACCACGTTGTCCAGGCTGAAAGCCAGATCGGCCAACTCAACCGCAGCAACCACCCCCCAGAAACCCTTTGTCGAGAGATTACGCCCGCGATCGGCGCCATCCTCAGCGCCGGCGTCATGGGCGCTGCCCAGATGCGAGATCGCCAGCTTGAGCAGGTAGGCCGCGCCCAGGATGCGCAGCCACGGGTTTCGGATGACCCAGGTGGCCAGCAAGAGCATGAGGCCGCGGCCCACATAGGCGCCCAAGAGCCCCACCTTGAGCGCCGCCGCCCGCTGGCCGCCCAACACGCGGTCGCCCCAGCGATGCATGAAAGCCAACGAGCGCGGCCACGGGATCGGCTCGTTGGCCGGCAGCACCGACACCATCGCGCCCAGCACCGCGGCGTTATCGATGGAGAGGATGCCCTCAAGGAAGATCAGTTGCGCAACGACGAACAGGATATCACTGGCAGACACGGCAGTTCATTCATCCAGGGTGAGGTTGTCGGGACCGACAGGCCAGCACTATACCACTGGCGCCGGACGCCGGTCAACCGCCGATCACTGATCGTGGATTGCCAGCAGCCACGCCTTCTGTTATCCTTCTGTGCGTCGCTTGTGCATCGCTGAACGAAACCACCCGACCTCCCTCCTCCTCGTCCATGCCCCGCCTCTACATCCCCGGCCCCACCGAAGTCGCCGCCGACGTGATGGCCGCCCAGATCCGGCCCATGCTCGGCCATCGCAGCGCCGAATTCGGCGATCTGTTCTACCGCATCGCCGACAAGCTCAAAACCCTGCTGCAAACCGAACAACACATTTACATCTCCACCTCCTCTGGCTCTGGCCTCCAAGAGGCTGCCGTGCGTAACGGTGTGCGTCCCGGCCGCAAGGTACTGATCCCGGTCCACGGGGCCTTCAGCCAACGCTGGGCCGAGGTGGCCGCCGGCAACGGTTGCGAGACCGTGCGGCTCAACCTGCCCTGGGGCCAGCCCATCCGCCCGGAAGAAGTCGAGACGGCGTTGGCCGCGGGCGGATTCGACGCCGTCGCCATCGTCCACAACGAGACCAGCACCGGGGTGATGAGCGATGTGGCCGCTATCGGCGGACTGGTGCGCGCCCGCTTCCCCGAGGTCCTGCTCCTGGTCGATGCCGTCTCCTCGGCGGGCGGCGTCGATCTGCCCTTCGATGGCTGGGGTCTGGACATGCTCCTGACCTCCTCGCAAAAGTGCTTCGCCCTGCCCCCCGGCCTGGCCTTTGCCGCCGTCTCCGACCGACTGCTGGCCCGCGCCCAAGAGGTGCCCCACCGCGGCTGGTATTTCGACCTCCTGCTGCTGGACAAATACTTCAGCGAAGGCAAAACCACCCCCGCCACCCCCGCCATCGGCCTGCTCTATGCCGCCGACCTGCAGACCGACCACATGCTGGCCGAGGGCCTGGCCCCGCGCTTTGCCCGCCACCGGCAGATGATGGCCCTGACCCACGCCTGGGCCGCCCGCCACGGCTTCGAGCTATACCCCGAACGCGGCTACGAATCCCCCACCGTCACCTGCCTGCGCAACAACCGGAACATCGATGTAGCGGCGATGGTCAAACACGCCAAAGCGCGCGGCCTGGTCATCGGCAACGGCTACGGCAAACTCAAAAACCACACCTTCCGCATCGCCCACATGGGCGAGCTGACGATGAGGGACATGGAGGAGCTATTTGGCGTGCTTGATCAGTATTTTGCCTGAAACATAGTGCCTGTCCCATATTCCGTATTGCGTAGCTTTCGATAAATTGCACCAATAACCAATCACCAATTACCCACAGGAGTCCCGATCAATGTACGAAATCGAATCTATCCAGGCCCGCGAAATCCTCGACAGCCGCGGAAACCCCACCATCGAAGTCGAGGTCATCACCGAAGATGGCGATATGGGCCGGGCGGCCGTGCCCAGCGGCGCCAGCACCGGCATCCACGAAGCCTTGGAACTGCGCGACGGCGACGCCAAACGCTACGGCGGCAAGGGCGTGCTCAAGGCGGTCGAGCATGTCAACGAGGCGCTGGCCGACGCCCTCTTCGGCGTCGATGTGACCGAGCAGGCTCTGATCGACCGCATCATGCTCGAACTGGACGGCACCCCCACCAAGAGCAAACTAGGGGCCAACGCCATCTTGGGCGTCTCTTTGGCCTGCGCCCATGCCGCCGCCAACGCCGTCGGCCTGCCGCTCTACCGCTATCTGGGCGGCGCCGGCGCCCGCACCCTGCCCGTGCCGATGATGAACATCCTCAACGGCGGCAAACACGCGGTCAACTCCACCGACCTGCAGGAGTTCATGGTCATGCCCGTGGGCGCGCCCACCTTTGCCGAGGCCCTGCGCTGGGGCGCCGAAACCTATCATGCCCTGAAAAAAGTGCTCAAGAGCAAGGGCTACAGCACCAATGTCGGCGACGAGGGCGGCTACGCGCCCAGCCTGGGCCGTAACGCCGAGGCCATCGAAGTCATCCTCAAGGCCATCGAGACTGCCGGCTACCGCCCTGGCGAGGACATCATGATCGCCCTCGACCCGGCCAGCAGCGAAATCTACGACGCCGCCGCCGGCCTCTATGACCTGGCGAAAGAAGATCGCAAGCTGACGAGCGAGGAAATGGTGGCATTTTATGTCGACTGGGTCAACAAGTACCCCATCATCTCGATCGAAGACGGCCTGGCCGAGGACGACTGGGAGGGTTGGAAGAAACTCCGGGCCGCTCTTGGCGACCGGGTGCAGTTGGTCGGAGATGATCTACTGGTGACCAACACCGAGCGCATCCAGCGCGCCATCGCCGAAAAAGCCTGCAACGCCCTGCTGTGCAAAGTCAATCAGATCGGCACCCTGACCGAATCCATTGCTGCAGTCGAGATGTCGCACCGGGCGGGCTGGACGGCCATCGTCTCGCATCGCTCCGGCGAGACCGAGGACGCCACCATCGCCGACCTGGTGGTGGGCCTGAACACCGGCCAGATCAAGACCGGCGCTCCGGCCCGCTCGGACCGCGTGGCCAAGTACAACCAGCTTCTGCGCATCGAAGCCGAGCTGGGCGATGCCGCCGTCTACCCCGGCCTGGCGGCGTTCACGAACATCCGCCGATAGGCGCCAGCGGTCGGAGCGCTGCGAGCGCTCCGACCGCTGCACTGATCCCCAGCCGAGTTTCCAGAGTGCGTCGGTTGACTGTGTTGCCTGTCCGCTGTTTGGACTGCTGGTACAGGAAATTTGAGTATAACCATCAGAAAGCGGAATATTGGTGCAGCCGGCAAGGGTTTTGCTGTTGGCGGTGTTTTGGATATAGCTTTGCCTGGTGCTTGCCCAGTAACCGCCCGGACAAACGTTCCCCAGACCAGCTTCGATATTAAAGTTGATCTGATAATAGGCTTCGGTGTTTGATCCGGCGCTGTCGTTAACAAAGTTACCGGTCAAGCCGGCAGAGCCAGGATCCTGAACGGTTGCCGAACAACCCCACCCTTGGGGAACGCAGTAGCCACAGCAGGCAGTACCCGGATTTGAACATTTATTACATTTGCCATTTCGACAGGTATTCGCCTGGGGACTACAGCGGCTTAAATCAGAACCAGAACACGAACCGGAAACCTCAACACAGACTTCTTTGTTACAGTCAATTGTGCAGACAGAGGTGGGGGCTGGGGTGGCGGTGGGAATAGGGGTGGTGATAGGGGTGGCAGTAGTGCCAGGAGGGACTGGCTTATCGGGTGGCTGAGGTCCTGGTGTTGCAGTTGGTCTGGGGATGCAGCACCAATTTTGGCAGTCACTACAGTTATCTGGCCAAGAGAGTGGTTGATTTGGAGTGCATTCTTTTGGTTCACAAGCGGCATTTGATAGATTTATATGTAAAAAGCTAAAAATTAGGAGTAGAAAAAGAAATAAAGCAAATTGTTTTAGTAAAAAGGATGCTTTAATCAACGACGATTTCATAGTAGCTTATGTAGATTAGATCTTACTATTATTCTTGAGAGAATATCAACTTTAATAAAGTTTCAGTAGAAATAGTTTAGCATTATTGATCGTAAATAATTAAACAGAAGAGACCAAAGAGTTAAAAAGCTATTCACCGAGTATGCCACTTGCCTGGATGCCCGGGTCAGCGCGAAGAAACGAAAGATCGGTTCCATCAGCCAGGCCGATATATCTTAATTGATGATTTTTAAGTGTTTGGGTGTCGGCAGTTACGCCAAATCTTTTTTCATATCTGTCAACTCCAAACCAACCAAGTGCTGCGGCAAATTGATCAGCCTTTTTTGCATTACTTGTTTTAATCCCTTCAAATGTTTGATAGGCGGTATCTTCATTAATAAATAGTGTTCTAGCTACTTCATGCCATGCATTTTGAACAAAAAGAGCATTGGAAGAATTTTCATCACCCCATATAAGCAATTTGTTAACTGATGGAATTGACATAGCGATAGTACCATCCTTTGCTTTTGCTGTGCAAGATATACCATCACATAATGTTTTTTCGGCAAAAATATCTCCAGTTCCCTTTTCAATCGTTTTGTAACTATTAAAAATTAATCTATATAAAATCGGGTCATTCGTTTTTATCCATTCAAGTCTTTTTTAAGTAAAGCTCTTTCTGTTTGTGTCCATTCTTGTCCAAGTAAGTTAATTTTGTGTCCCTGATCGTCTGATATTTCATGACCCGGTAGTGGTGTGGGTAGCGGGCTGAGTCCTGCTTGTTTGGTAAGTTCACTTTCAGCAGCTGTTATCGGTTTAATGCCGGGTATTCTCTTAATTCTATTTGCCGGGACATAACCGTAGTAATCTTTACCATCGGAGCCTTTCCATTTAACAAAAAGCCAATCTTGTGGAGAGGAAAAATCATTGTGATCAGTGAAAAGCACCTGTATCGGGGTTCCTTCCGGAAACATTAGTTTGGCGCCGGCAGGATCGGTATACATTGATTCATATGCTGTGACACCTTTTTCCGTTGTTGCTGGAACACCTTCGTAAGGGGGAGGTTCTGGAGTGGGAGGGCGGGTGTCATCTATTCCTGTTTTCTACCGGCGGGGGTGGCGGGGTGGGTGTGGCTGGTTCCTGTCCGCCGACAGCTTCGGCGACTGGCGTCGGGGTTACGAGATCCGTGGCAGTAGGGCCAGGCAGTGGCGTCACCGTTGCCTGGAGAGGTGGCGTCGCCGTTGGAGTTTCGGTGAGCCAAAGCGTCGGGGCAGGCAGAGTCGGCGCCTGTGAGGTGGGCGCGCCGCAATTTGCCAACAGACCCGCTGCGACCGTTGCTGCAAGCATCGCCCCTACCGTGGTGCGGAGAACCGTGCGATTCATTTTGCCTCTTCGCCAAATGCCTTCTGATACGGACACAACCGGAAACGAGGTTTGCTGCACGATAGCACCAGCGGCTGCCGCTGTCAACACCTCCGCTTTCTTGACAAAAGCCCGCACCCCGGCTAGACTAACATCAATCCGGGGCTGTAGCTCAGCTGGGAGAGCGCTACAATCGCACTGTAGAAGTCAGGGGTTCGAATCCCCTCAGCTCCACTAGCCTGGCTCCCCGGGCAACAACTTCACACCAACATCGCAGCGAACAGGAGCAGTAGGCCAACTCGGCAGCGAGCCAGGGAGAGTGCAAGCCTGGCAAGAGCGGTCACGAGTCCGCCAAGGCCGAACTCGCCTGGGAGCGGCGCCGGCGAACGTAGGGGCATGGCCGCCATGCCCGCACAACTAGCCGGCGACGGGTCAGCCCGTTATCGCGTCGAGTGGTCGGAAATCCCTTTTGGGGCAGTAGCTCAGCTGGGAGAGCACCACAATGGCATTGTGGGGGTCATGGGTTCAAGTCCCTTCTGCTCCACCACCCATGTAGGGGCGTGGTTTCCACGCCCCCACACACATTTTCCGACAACCAGGGTGGCACCACGGAGATCCCTTCGTCCCTGTTCGGACGAGGGGATTTTTGTTATTAGAGATTGGAGATTGGAGATTGAAAATTCAATAACCAATCTCTAATCTCTAATCTCTAT
>CAYWPZ010000231.1:0-7593 GCA_964460135.1 uncultured Caldilineales bacterium
GCCCTGACGGGTCAGCCCGACCTGGACATGTTCCCCGGCACCGAACACTGCCTCTACCAGGACGACCCCCGGCAGCCGGTCGAATTCCGCATCTTCGTACCGTCGCTGCCGGCGCCGCCGGCCAGCGCCCGCCTCAGTTTGCTGGTGGATGATGTGGACGAACAGGAAACCAGCTGCCCGGAGGTAGACGCCGTCCTCTTCAACGGCGCCAATGTGGGCAGGCTGACCGGGGCCGACAATGTCTGGAGCAGCACCGTCCTCGACCTCCCCCCGGCGCTGGTGACGCAAGGAGGCAACCTGGTGCAGGTGCAGATCAACACCCAGCACTGCCCCAGCCCCACCGATCCCGATACCCCCAAAGGCCGCTGGTGCACCCGGCTGGACTGGGGCCAGCTAACGCTGGCAGGGGCCAGTGCCCCGGCCAGCCTGCGCAGCGTCAGCCCAGGCTTCGGCTGCTACTCGCCGGGCGCCACCATGCAGGTGCAGGTGGAGGCCGACACCACCCTGGGCAGCCAGGAGGTAGGGGTCGAGATCAATCTGCTGGCCGCCAACCAAGACAATCTGGTGGGCAGCACGCAGACCAAAACCATCCACGCCGCCCAAAACGACCCCTTCCATTTCAACCTGACCCTGCCGGCCAACGCCGCCGCCGGCGACTACACCCTGCAAACCATCCTCCGCGACACATGCAGCGCCACGCAGAGCGACTACCGCCAACAAACGCTCCGTCTCGACCCGGCCTGCGCCACCGCCACCCCCACTCGCACTCCCACTCGCACTCCCACTCCCACTCGCACTCCCACTCGCACTCCCACCCCCACTCGCACTCCCACCCGCACCCCCACACTCGCCCACACCCCCACGCCCACCCCCGCCGAAGCTCTCATCCCCACCAGGCTGCCCAGCGTGCGCCACAGGAGATCCCCTCCCCCGCCACACGCCCCGCACCCAAGCGCATGTTCACCGGCGACAGCAACTCGATCACCGTCACCAGCTTGCGGTTCTGGCGCTCGCGAATAAAGATCGTAACGATGCGCGTGGGCGCCTGGGGCAGCCGCCAGCGTAGGGGCGCGGCCACCGGCGGCGCCGGGACGGTGTAGACAAGCGCCGGTTCGTTCAGTCTGGTCACACTCACATCCGGCCGGGTGGCAAAGAGAGCATCTTCCGCGCTGCCGCGGTCGATGACCAGATGCGTCTCCAGTTCGGCCAGATAGCTGGGCGACAGCGCCGGCGCCAGTTGTT
Organism: uncultured Caldilineales bacterium; assembly: GCA_964460135.1. GTDB lineage: Bacteria > Chloroflexota > Anaerolineae > J102 > J102 > SSF26. Next base: position 1,243 of record CAYWPZ010000231.1, read on the forward strand.
CAGCAAAGATGTTCGTCAAGCGGCTATGAACATCCGGCCAGATGTGCGGCGCTTCCAGATAGGGGTCCATGCCAGGAAAGGGCGACGGCTTCGGCAAGGGTTTCATCGTTGCCTCCAATCATTGCTATTGTGCGCTATGATTGGACAGGCGTCAAACAGGGGCGACACAAGCAGGACGGCCGCGCCTGGTGGGGCGGCCGTCCGAAAAGTGGCGCTTGCGGGCCAGGATCAGGGCGCGGGCGGGAAAGCAGCAAAGGGGACGGCGCAGCCCTCGGCGAAACCGACGGTGATGGTATAGTCACTCGGCTCGTCGCTGATGTCGGTGTTCTCGAACTCCAGTTTCAGATCGGCGTGCTTGCCGGCGTCGATCTGGCGATCGCCCAACTCGCCCAGCCAACTGCCGCCTAGCACCGCAAACAGGCCCGGCACGCCGGGGACGAGAGAGGGGTTGCCTACGGGCGTCTCATAAAGCGTCTTGCCGCCCAACTTCACCTTGGTGATGGCGCCGTTGGCCTCGGGCCAGTTGACGATGAGACTATCAAGGGTCAGGGTCTTCTCGCCCTCGTTTTCGATCTTCCACTTGAGGTCGTCCTTCTTCAGCTTGGGTTCGGCCGCGCCAAAGACGGCGCAACGGTCGGGGCAGACGCCGCCAGGACAGGGGACGAACGAACGCGGGGTATAGCCAACGTTGAAGACGAAGCCGGCGCCGCCAGTGTAGACACCTTCTTCCTTCTTATCGTGCTTATAGGCGCCGCTGGCCTTGTCGACCAAGAAACTGCCCTCGACGACCCCGCCGCCGGCCAGGCCGCCAAAACGCAGGTCGGCGTCGCCTTCGGCGGTGGTGATATGCAGGCTGCCGTAGTTGGCGCCGCTGAAGGTGGGGTCGACGACGCCCCACTCTTCGAACTGAAAACTGCCGCCGGCGAAATAGCCATCGCTCCCGCAGACCTTGCCGGCGAAGCCGAGACAGACCAGGTTACAGGGAGCGCCGTAAAGCGCCGTGCAGAAGGCATCGTCATCCACCGCCGGGCCACCCTGGGCACTGATGTGGAATTTGATCTGACCGCTGGGCAGAAAGGCGAAGTCGCTGGGAATGACAGGAGGAAAACCCGGAATGGGAGGGGCGGGTACGAGGTTGGTGGTGTAGCCGGTGGTCGAGAATGGTTCCAGTTCGGGGCCGGCGGCGGCGGCCAGGCCGGCGGCCAGCAACAGGAGGGCAACGACGAGCAGGGTGAGAAGCAGAGGTCTTTTCATGGCAGGTCTTCCTTGAGCGGATGGATGGGGAGGGGAAAACGATGCGGCGATGGAGGCCAGGCGCCGGGCGCTGAACAGGGCCGCTATCGGGCCGAGAGGACGACCCGGCGCAGCCGGGACGGCAACGGCTCGCTGGCGGACGAACCACAGTGCAGAGATGGATCGGAGCGGCCGGGGGAACCCAAAAGAACGGCGTGCTCTGCCCCAACCAATATCTCTGCGCTAGTATAGCATGTTTTCTCGTTGATTCTGTAGTCATCTATCTCAACTTGCAACGAGACTATGCTATACTCCCGCCAGGCATCCAGGCCGGACCTTGCAACGGCGCGCCGCCCCCACGGCTGAGGCAGTCCCCTGATGCAGGAGTGCACTGTGGACGAACAACAGACCGTCATCGAAGCCTTTTCTACGCTTGCGCCTAGCTACGAACAAACCGTCGATCACGAACTGCGTCTCTTCTGGGGCATCGGCTATCGCGATTTCGTCGATCGCCTGCTCAGTTGGGTAGAGCTTGACGCCGCCGAGGGGGTGTTGGATGTTGCCACCGGCACCGGGGTCATCCCCCTGGCTCTGGCCAGGCGGCCCGGCTGGAAGAGCAAGATCATCGGCCTGGACATCACGCCGTCGATGCTGGAACGCGGACGCCAGGCGCTGGCCGGGCGCGCCGCTTTCATCGATCTGGTCTGCGGGTCGGGGATGGAGATGCCTTTTGCCCCGGCCACCTTCGACCTGGCCATCTGTTGCCTGGGGACGCATCACATGGATGTACCTCGCCTGATGGCCGAGATGGCCCGCGTGCTCAGGCCCGGCGGCCGGCTGGTGATGGCCGATGTCTGCGCCACCCGGTTCTGGCGTTCGCCGGCGGGGATGATGATGCTGCGCGGCCTGCTGTTCTTCTACACCTTGTCGTTGCGTGTTTCGCGCCGGCGTGGGGTCGAAGCTGCGGGTCTGAGCATGAGCCGCGAACGGGCGCAAGCTGAGATCGACTCCTTCGCCAATATCAGGACGGCGGCGGAGTGGCGCCAGCTGCTGGCCGAAACGGGCTTCGTCCAGATCGAGACTCAGGAGATCACCGCCCTCCGACGCCTCTATCCGGGCGGTCTCATCCTGCGCGCCCTCCGCAACCCAATCTGAGTCGCCCTTCACTATCGTCGTCATTCGACGCCCACCCATCCTCTCCCCTCCACCACCCTCTCGACCGGAGTAAACCATGAGCACAGACATTGTTGGGCTTTTACGCCAGGGCCGCACCGATGAAATCTGGAACCGGTACTGCGGCTTCCTCGACCTCAGCCTGGAAGAATTCATGCAGGTGCAGAAGCGCCTGCTGAACGAACAGATCGAGCGCGTCGGTCGCTCCACCCTCGGCCAGCACATCCTCGGCCAGGCTGTGAGCACAATCGACGACTTCAGGATCAAGGCGCCGCTGACCACCTATGCCGATTACGAGCCCTACTTGGGCGAGCGCAGCGATGATGCTCTCGCCATGAAACCGCACATTTGGGCGCACACCTCCGGTCGCTCCGGTCGCTACAAGATGGTGCCGTTCAGCCGTGAAATGTTCGACCGCGCCGGCGAACGCATCATGACCGCCGTCATCCTGGCGATGGCGCATGAACGCGGTGAAGTCAGATTGGAGGAACGGGACGTCCTGCTCTACAACACGCCGCCCCATCCCTATGCCAGCGGCATTTCGTTGTTGAGCTTGAGTGAGCACTTTCCTTTCCATTTCGTGCCCTCACTCGAACAAACCAAATCGATGTCGTTCCAAGAGCGGATGGAGTTGAGTTTTCAGACGGCGATGATCACCGGCATCGATGTGCTCGGTTCGATCACCTCCGTTCTAATCAAAATCGGCGAGCGTTTTGCCAGCGGCGGCGGCAGCGCCCGCCTGTCGCGGCAAATGCTCCACCCCAAAGCGATGTGGCGGGTGGGAAAGGCGCTTGTTCGCAGCCGCATGGCCGGGCGGGCGCTCTTGCCCAAGGATCTGTGGACGGTCAAAGGCATCCTTTGCGGCGGCACCGATACCACGCTGTTCAAAAAACGCATCGAAGACTATTGGGGCGTCATACCGCACGAGATCTACGCCTCGACCGAGGCCGGCGTCATCACCGCCCTGCAAGCCTGGGATCGCAAGGGCCTCTATTTCCTGCCCGATGTCGCCTTTCTCGAGTTCATCCCCGAGGCCGAGTGGATGCGCGAGCGGCAGGAGCCTGCGTTCAAGCCATCCACCGTGATGTTGGACGAAGTGCGGCCCGGCCAACGTTATGAATTGGTCATCACCAGCCTGGGCGGCGGGCCGTTCCTCCGCTATCGTATGGGCGATCTCGTCCGCTTCCTGGGTCTGCACGACCCCGATACCGGCATCCGCCTGCCTTCGATGACCATCGCCGGTCGGGCCGATGGCCTGATCGACATTGCCAGCTTCACCGGCCTGATGGATGAACCGATGTTTTGGGGGGCGATCCACAGCACCGGGCTGGCCTATGAAGACTGGACGGTGCGCAAGGAAGTCGATGCGCGCGGCCCCTTCATCCATCTCTACATCGAGCTGAAAGAGGCGCTGCCGGTCGAGCAGGCCCGCAGCAAGATCCACGAACAGCTCAAGCTGGCCAATCCCTTCTATGCCGACCTGGAATCGATGCTGGAAGTCAATCCCCTGCGCCTGACGCTTCTGAAACCGGGCGCCTTCCGCGCCTATGCGCTGGAAAAGCAGGCGCAGGGCGCCGACCTGGGCCATCTGAAGCCAGCGCACATGAACGTCTCCGATGCCACCATTGCCACGCTGCTACGCCTGAGCGCCTCGATACCGTAGGCGGCCGGCCCGCCCACCGCGCCGGCCGCCTACGGGCCTGCAACGGCTTGGGGAGGCCGGCGCCCCCACCACAGGCTGTTTCGGAACATGACAGTCTTCTTGCTCAGTCTGGTGCCCGCCCTGGCGGTCATCTTCTATGGCGTCCTCTTGTTCACCACCTGGCGCCACGGCCTGCATTCGCGGCCCAACAGGCGTTTCGCCTGGTATTTGATCAGCATGATCATCTGGAGCATCGGCGCCCTGATGATGTACCTGGATCGCGCTCACGCCACCAGCTGGAACCGGGTCTTGCTGGCAGGGGCGACAATGATGCCGCTGACTTTCTTCAGTTTCGTGCACGCCTTTCTCGGCCAGCGGCGGTTCGAGACTTGGCTGCCCATCGGCGCCATCCTCTACTGCGGTTTTCTCGCCCTCAACATCGCCGGGCTCCTGGCCACCGACATCGCCGTCAGCGAATCGGGTGTGATCCATTATCGGTTTGGGCCGGCCCTTCCCCTGTTTGGCATCTATTTCGCCGCCTTCATCGGCGCCGCAGCCTATAGCCTGGTGAGGACGTTGCGCGCAAGCCGTGATTTCGTTATCGTCAATCGCACGAAATTCATCTTTATCGGTCTTATCTTTGTTCTCATCGGCAGCATAACCAATGTTTTTACCTTTCTTGGCTCCTATCCGCTAGACATCGCTACCAATGCCATCAACGCCATTATCATTGCCTACGTAATCTTTCGCTATCAGCTGATCGATATCGATATCGTCTTCAGAAAAGGCTTGCTCTATTCCATTCCCACCGGCATCATCGGCGTTGGCTATTTCCTGGTCATTTCGCTGGCCGTCAACCTGCTTCATCTGGTGGCGGGATACCAGGTTCTGATCGTCTCCCTGATCGTGGCCGGCGTGGCGGCGGTATTCATCCAGCCCCTGCGCGATGCCACCCAGGCCTGGATAGACAAGTCCTTCTATCGCGAGAAGTACGATTTCGCCCAGATGATCCAGCGTCTGAGTCGAACAGCCGTCTCTGTGCTCGACCTCGACCGCCTGGCCGACATGATCCTGAACGAATTGACGCAGACGATGCACGTCGTCACGGCGGCGGTGCTGCTCCTTGACAAGGACAGCCAGACCTATCCCTTGCGGGCGCAAAGGGGCCTGCCGGTGGGCTTCAAGCTGACCATGCGCAGCGACAATCCCATCGTCGTCTGGCTGGCCGGCCATGACGACCTCTTGAGCAGTGAGGATGTCGAAGCCTTGCCCCGGTTCCGAGGGCTTTGGGGCCAGGAGCGGGCCGAACTCACCGCGGCGAACGTGGCGCTTTTCCTGCCCCTCAAGGCGCGCGGCGAACTGGTGGGCTTGATCATGCTCGGCCCCAAGCGTTCTGACATCCCCTACGCCCCTGATGAACACCAGAACCTGATCACACTCGCCAATCAAACGGCCATCGCTGTACAGAACGCCCTCCTCTACCAGACGACGCTAGAAGAGAAACGTCGGGCCGAGACCATCCTACAGGAGGCATTTGCCGGCATCATCGTCCTCGGCCGCGACTTGCACGTGCAAACCATGAACCCCAGCGCCGAAAGCATCACCGGCTTTCGGGCCGATGAGATCGCCGGTCGCAGTCTGATCGAGTTCTTCGACCTGCAGATGTGGGACGAGGGCAGCCCGCTCTTTGCGGCGCTGCAAGACCAGAAAGTTGTGCCGCCCGTCGAAACAGCGTTGATCGGCGCCAAGGGCCGCCGCGATGTCCTGATGGGCGTCACCCCCCTGCCCGATGGTTATCTGCTCAACTTCATCGACATCACCCGCATGAAGGAAATCGACCGCTTGAAGTCGAACATCGTCGCCAGCGTCTCGCACGAACTGCGCACGCCCCTCACCAGCATCAAAGGCTACACCGACCTGCTGATGGGCGGCTACGCCGGCGATGACCTGCAGCTTCGCCAGCAGTTCCTGACCATCATCGGCGCCGAAACCGACCGCCTCGTCCGCTTTGTCAACGACCTGCTCGACCTTACTCGCCTTGAATCCGTCCGCAGCGCCGGCGACATGGATGATATCTACCTGGATGAAGTCGTGCGCGAATCGGTGCGCACCCTTTCCGTCCAGGCCGAACAATCACACGTACAAATCCTCGTGGAGATGCCGGACGAACTGCCGGCCGTACACGCCAGCAAACACCTGATGGCCGGCATGGTCAAGAACCTGATCAGCAATGCGATCAAATTCAGCCCCTCTGGCGGCCAGGTGAAGGTGAAGTTGCAGGAAGCGTCCGCCGCCATGCTTTT
>CAYWPZ010000232.1:0-7536 GCA_964460135.1 uncultured Caldilineales bacterium
AGCCTCATGGACGGCAACCAGGGCGTTGCGAGCGGCAGCGTCGGTGCAGCGCGCGAGGGTGTGTGAAAGATGGGGCCAGCACAATCCGCCGGCCTGACGCAAAGGCTCGTCGAGGTCGCCAACCAGGTGTTGGAGCAGGATGCTGGCGGAGCGATCGGCGGACTCGGCTTCCTCGCGGCACACCGGGCATGGATCGCGAGAAGGTGTAGGTGCTTGCGAACCAAGCCGGCGTCGCCAACTCGGGCTTGTGGCCGCTCCATGTCGTGCACGCAGTCGGTGCAGAGCTTGTTTCAGCAGGGCCTGCTCGATGATGGCGACGCCGAGTCGCTCGCCAGGAAAGGTGAGCAGTTGGCGATGATGCTCGGCGCAGAAGCCCAGCGATGCGTTCAGCTTGGCCCGGATGTCAGGATCGGTGACGCTTTCGAACAAGAGCGAGTCGAGATAGCGCCTGCCGGTTTGCGCCCCCGCCCGGCACATCGGGCAGCCGCCCAACGACAACATGGCCCTGAGTTCTTGATAGTCGCTGCCGGAGGGCGTCATGGCTCAGGGGATGACGAGGAGGTGACGATCGATCTGGGTGATGATCTCGTGGGCGATGTCGTCGAGCAGAAAACGCTGCCAGCCATGCTCGCGATGGGCGCCGATCACCACCAGGTCATAGTCGCCCTCGCGCGCCTCGGCCATGATTTCATCGACCACGAAACCGTGACGAACCTTGGGGCGGGTGCGACCGGCGACGGGCGCCAGCGAGCGGACGTCTTCTGCCAATAGTTCGCCCTCGGGCGAGTGGTTGCGGATCAGTTCGTCGGCATCGGCCCGCAATTGGGCGCCGTTGATGCCCGGCCCAGCGCTGATCTGCGACATCACATGCAAGACCGTCACATCCACTTCGTGTTCGAGCAGCCGACCAAGTCCCTCGGCCAGGAAACGCTGGCGTAGGGGCGGTTCGACCACGCCGCTATCGCACAGGAGGACGCGACGGATGGGGCGCACCATGCCTTTGACGATCAGCACCGCACATGGCGCCTGCCGCGCCAGCCGTTCACTGACCGATCCACGCAGCCGGGTCGAGATCCGGTGCAGCTGCCGGTCGCCGAGCACCAACAGATCGTAGTCGCCATCGATGACCTCGTGCAGGATGGAAAGTTCAGGCTGGCCGACGCGGATGATGGCATTGACCTCGATGCCTTCGGCCTCGAACTGGGCCCGCGCCCGCCGCTGCACTTCCTCGGCCCGCTGGCGGTCCTCAGGATTGCGGATCACGGTAAGAATGGTGGAGGTTTTCTGGCTGAGGTAAGCAAGCTGGACGCTCATCTGCAGCGCCAGGTCAGAATGGGCCGAACCGCCAGTGGCAACAAGCAATTGCATAGTTTCGCCACCCTACAAAAACAGTAGAATCAAGGGAATAAGAAAGATTGCAATCATGAAAATAGCCATATTACGATTTCTTCTTGTCACCCAACCAACAAAATCAAGCATATAGCGTACATACTGTTTATAGATTGTTGCAAGCACGACAATAGAAACAATGGCGATGCTGAGCATGCTTGTGAGGACAATCGTAAACGACTGGGGGTTATCCAAGAGCACCGTGGCGAGCAGCGTGTCGATGAAAGTAGTGATATTGGCGCCCATGATATAGGGGATCACATTCTCGCGGCGCACAAAACCCCGATTGCTGAGCGGTACAAGAATGGCCAGGGAAACACTAACCGACATCGAGATCATGGTCACGCCGGCGCCCAAGAGGAACATGACCGATGGGCGGTAAACCAATCGCGAGACTCGCCCGACCTGGCTTTCTTTGATTGCCATCTGCGGCAGGCAGCGATCGAAGAGGTTGAAGCTGATGATGATGATGATCAGACCAACGGGAAATAAGGCCCAGCGCGGCAGATAAACCAGCAGGAAGTTGGCAATGGGGTCGAAGATGATCGCGAAGACGGATTGTAGCATCGCCCCAGCCTGCAGGTCGATCCCATCCAAAACGCCAGAACGAAGCAGGAAGATGCCGATGAACATCGCCACGATGTAGGTTGTGCCGGTCACTGCGAGCGAGAGCAGGCCCATGCTCAGGCTGGTGGCGCGGTTGCGACCGCGCAGGACGTAGATGAAGCCGATGAAAAGGACGATGAAGCCGGCGCCCAGACGGCTGCCGGTGATCATGGCGAAGGTCGAAAGCTGGTCGATGACGCCAGCATCGAAGAAGGTCAGGGCCGAGGCCGCCACCGGCGAGCCGCTCATCACCAAATAGGCAAACAACCAACCGAAACCGAGGCTGTTGCGTGCATTGGTGACATGAAAGACATCTCGCACCAGGGGCGCCAGACTCTTGGCGCCCTCTTTCATCAGTACGATGGCTAAGATGAACAGAAACAGGCTGACGAGAAAGAGTAGCACCTTGCCGCCCTGCACCCAACGCGCTCGCCGAGACGCGAGTGGCCTGGCTTCGACGGCAGCGATGGCTTGCGTGGGGACTTCTTGGGTAGTAAGCTGCTCGGCAGCGGAATTTGGCATGGAGGGGAACCATCGAATCGATTGGCAGAGGCGCAAACCGGGGCATTCTAGCGGAGTCTTGCACCGCGAACCAAATCCGCCGGCGGCGATACGCCCGGCGACGGCGAACTCGAGACCAGGCGGCAGATTTTGACCCCCGCGGGTGACGGCGTACAATGCAGACTTTGTGCGACGCCCTTGTGCGGCGCCTGTACTCGATCAGACCCCTCTCCCGCCTTATGCCATCGCACGAGCACCAGCACGGCACGACCGTCCTTCACCGCCAGGCTCAATCGGGGCCGCCCATCACCTGGCGTACCCTGCTCATTGGCCGGCCCTTGCCAACCGCCGACGCCCCCCACCAGACCATCGGCAAACGCATCGGTCTGGCGGTGTTTGCTTCAGACGCGCTGTCATCCACCGCCTATGCCACGCAGGAAATCATGGCTATCCTGGCGGCAGCGGGGGCCATCGCCCTCGGTCTGGTCTTCCCCATCGCCCTGGCCATCGTCGTCCTGCTGGCAATCGTCGCCGTCTCCTATTTGCAGACGGTGCAATCGTATCCAAACGGCGGCGGCTCCTACATCGTGGCCCGCGACAACCTGGGGCAAATGCCGGCCCTGGTGGCGGGGGCGGCCCTGCTGACCGATTACATCCTGACGGTGGCGGTGTCGATTTCCTCCGGTGTGGCCCAGATCGTTTCGGCAGCGCCGTTCCTCGAATCGTATCGCGTCGTCCTTGCCGTCGCTCTGGTGGCGCTGATCATGCTGATCAATCTGCGCGGGGTCAAGGAATCAGGGACGATCTTCGCCATTCCCACCTATTTTTTTGTCCTGATGATGTATGCCACCGTGGCATGGGGCTTGATCCAGCACTTTCTCGGTTCCCTGGGCGCAGTGGTCGAGCCGCCTGAAATGGAGTTCCACGGCCTTGTGACCACGATCACGCCCTTTCTCATTCTCCATGCCTTTTCGAGCGGCACGGCTGCCCTGACCGGCATCGAGGCTATTTCCGATGGCATCACCGCCTTCCGTCAGCCGCGCAGCCGCAATGCCGGCATCACCCTGATCGTGATGGCGCTGATCCTGAGCACGCTGTTCCTGGGCATCAGCTTCCTGGTCAATCCCATCGGGGCCGTGCCCTCCGAAACCGAGACCGTCATCTCGCAGATCACGCGTACGATCTACAACGGCCGCAACTTGCTGTATCTACTGACGATGGCAGCCACCAGCGTGATCCTGATCATGGCCGCCAACACCTCGTTTGCCGATTTCCCTCGTCTCAGCGCCATCCTCGCCGGCGATAGCTTCCTGCCCCGGCAGATGGCGTTCCGAGGCAGCCGGTTGGTGTTCTCGTCCGGCATCGTCGCCCTGGCCGTTTTCGCTTCGCTGCTGATCATCGTCTTTCAGGCCAGTGTGTCCGGTCTGATCCCCCTCTATGCCATCGGCGTGTTTCTCTCCTTTACGCTGTCGCAGAGCGGCATGGCGCGGCGTTGGCTGAAAAGCGGCCGCCTGCGACCGGAGCAAGAGCGACAGGAACGCGGCTCGGTAGTGCGTTTCGACCCCCGTTGGCGGCTCAAGATGATCATCAATGCTTTTGGCGCCGTCTGCACAGCGGTCGTGATGGTTGTCTTTGCTGTGACCAAGTTCCGCGATGGGGCGTGGTTCGTCCTCATCCTCATCCCGGCCCTGGTGATGGTTCTGCTCCAAATCCGGCGCCACTATACCAGCCTGGCCGACAGGCTCTCGCTCGACCGCTTCGGCGAACCCCCGCCCACGCGCCGCCATCGGGTGGTGCTGCCGATCAGCGGCGTCCATCGCGGCACGCTGGCCGCCCTCCGCTATGCCCATACGCTGTCGGATGACATCACGGCCGTACACATCTCGGTCGATCCCGACGCCACCGCCAAAGTGCGGGCCAAGTGGGAGCTGTGGGGCGATGGCGTACGCCTGGTCATCCTCGATTCTCCCTACCGCACGCTGTTGGAACCGCTGCTCGACTACATCCAAGAGATGACCGCCCGCCTACAGCCCAATGAGACTGTAACCATCGTCGTCCCTCGCTTCGTGCCGGGCAAGCGCTGGCACAACTTGTTGCATACGCAGGCCGCCACTGCCCTGCGCGAGGCATTGATCCGTGAACCCAACATTGTCGTGACCGAAGTGCCCTACCTGGTGGACGAGCCGGGCAATGGCAGCAACGGCAACGGCAACCACAAGAACACCTGACCCCAGCATGAATGTCATCATCGTCGGCTGCGGCCGGCTGGGCGCAACGCTCGCCTACCAACTCTATGGCAAGAAACACCGCGTGACGGTCATCGACCTGGCTGCCAGCGCCTTTGGCAATCTGCCGCCCGACTTTCACGGGCGGACGATGGAAGGCGAGGTGCTGAACCAGGACATGTTGCACCGGGCCGGCATCGAACAGGCCGACGGCTTCGTGGCTGTCACCAGCTCGGATTCGCTTAACGCCGTCGCCTGTCATATCGCGCGCTCGGTCTACAATGTGCCAACGGTCATTGCCCGCAACTACGACCCGCGCTGGCTGCCGCTGCTGGAAGCATTCAAGCTCCAGAGTGTCAGTTCGGCGCTGTGGGCCACACAACATATCGAGGAAATGATGGAATCTTCGCTCACGCCCGTGCTTTCAGCCGGACATGGCGAAGTCGAGGTCTACGAAGTCGCCATCCCCGACGCCTGGGTAGGAAAAACGGTGGCGCAGATGCTGCCGGCGGGTTCGAGGCCGGTGGCGCTCACCCGCGCCGGCAAGGCGACGCTGCCCGGCGATGACACCGTGCTCCAGGAACACGACGTCATCCACGTCGGCGCCACCCTCGAAGGGATCACAGCCCTGCGGTCACGTCTGAAACAAGGCCAGGAGGGATAAGGGAGATGTTCGTTTTGATCGGCGGCGGCGGCCGCACCGGCACGCAATTGGCCCTGCTCCTGATGGCGCAGGATCACCATGTCCATGTCATCGAGCATCGCCGCGATGTTCTGCATCGGCTCCATCGCGATTTGCCCAGCGAAATCATCTATGAAGGTCATGCCACTGAGGTGGGGGTGCTGGAGCAGGCCGGCATCGGCGAGGCGGATGTGGTGGCGGCCGTGACCTCCAACGATGCCGACAACCTCGCCCTCTGCTACCTGGCCCGCAGCAAGTACACCATCCCGCGCACGGTGGCGCGCATCAACGACCCGCGCAACGGCTGGATCTTCAACCAAACCTTCCATGTCGATGTCGCGCTCAACCCGGCAGAGATGATCGGCGGCATGATCATGGAAGAAATATCGCTCGGCGACATGGTGACGCTGCTCAAACTGCGCCGCGGCCAATATGTGCTGGTGGAAGAGAAGATCGCCCCCGGCGCCAAAGGTATCGGCGTCGCCATCAAAGACCTGGTTCTGCCCGAACACTGCGTCATTGCTGCCATCATCCGCCACGACGAGGTTATCGTCCCGCGTGGCGTCACCACACTCCAAGCCGGCGACGAGATGCTGGCCGTGACCGATCAGAGCGGCGCCGCCCAACTGGCAGCCCTATTCGGCCCGGCCAACGGCCAGACGCGGAGCAACGGCTGATGCCTCCCGACGCCCTCCTCGACCTGCTCGACCGCCACCTACAGAGTATTTGGGATGGCGATGTAGAGACCTATCGCGCCACCACCTCCGAGGAGGTGTCGTTCTTCGAGTGGTACATCTCGCCCCAGCGCATCGACGGCCTCGACTTCCATCTACGCGAGCTCGCCGTCCATCGCGCCGTGATCAGAGGCAGCGAGCGGCCGGGCGAGCGGCCGGGCGAGCAGCCGGGCGAGCAGCCGGGCGAACAGCCGGGCGAGCGGCGCCTCGAGCACGAAGTGCTGCAGCCGCGGGTTCAGATCTATGGCCCAACAGCCATCATTACCTACACCCTCTTCATTCGCTCGCTTGGCCCTGACGGCGTGGCCCACAAGTCACACCACGAGACGCGCGTTTTTCACAACTTCGGCAGCGAACAGGCGCCCAATTGGAGGCTGGTGCACTGCCACAAGTCGCCTATTGCCACGCCCGATAGTTTACGGGTCTTGAGGTAGTAGGGGCGAGGTGACCTCGCCCCTACCGTTGGCTGTGAATCAATACCAGTCGTTGATCATGTAGACGACATTGGCGCTGCGGTTGCTGATGTAGACACGATTCAGGACGGCGTTGACGCCAATATCGCCAGGATTGCCGGGCATGGGTACGGTGGCCAGGGTTAGCTGCGTCAGGCCGGCGACGATGCTGAGTGAATTGGCAGCGCTGTTGCTGACGAAAAGGTGGGTGGTGGTCGGGTTGGCGGCCAGGCCGATGCCGCCATCGGCCCCGGCTGGCGGCATGGTCAGGGTGTTGATCCGCCCCAGGTCGCCGGGTTTGAGTTCGAAGACCGCCACCAGGTTGGGGTCATTGCTGGCGGGTCGGGCCGTGGGCGGGAGATAGCTCAGGCGGCGAGGGGGGAGCGCAGCGCCGCTGGCTGCGTAGGCAGCGTAGAAGCGGCTGAGGGTGGGGTCGATGGCCATCATAAAAGGCTGCCCGCCCACGAAGACGCGCCGGCCCGCTATTTCGGTGTTGGTGGCGCCGTCGAGTACGGCGATGTAGCCAGCGTCGCGGGCGCTGACGAAGATCTGGTTGAAGACCGGCTCGACCACGACATCGAAGGCCCCCGCGCCCACATCCACCATCACCGGCGCGCCGTCGGTGGCGCCGTCGATCACGGCCACCTGCCCGCGCCCGTGCAGGGTGACATAGATGCGGTTGGCGGCGCGGTTGACTGCTACCTGCGCCGGTTCACTGCCCGCGCCCAGGTTGATGGTGCTGCTGACCAGGAAGGTGTCGATGTTGATGACCGAGACCGTGCCGCTGGCAAAGTTGGCGACATAGGCTTTGCGCGTCAGGGGGTTGAGATCGATGCCCCACGGCTGTGCGCCGACGGTGATCTTGCCCATGATGGCATTGTTGATGCCGTTGACGACGTAGACGGCGTTGGCGGTGCGGCTGCTGATGAAGATGCGGTTGGCCAGCT
>CAYWPZ010000233.1:0-7468 GCA_964460135.1 uncultured Caldilineales bacterium
CGTGCTCTTCATCGATCGCCTCAGCGACGTGAGCAAACTCCGGCGGCTGGTGCGCGACCCCAAGACCGATGAAGTGGTGGAAGAGCCAGCGACGGCCATCCCCACACGGGCGTGAAAAACAGACGCCTGCCCGATCATGCATGATCGGGCAGGCGCCGGCCGGGGAGCAAAAAAGCGAGAATCAGTTGCTCAGAAAGGCGATCAGGCTTTCGATTTCCTGGTCGCTGAGGCCGAGGGCGGGCATTTCGGTGGCGGGGCGGAGGCTGCTGGGGTCGGCCAGCCACTGACGCAGGAAGGGCGAGCCAGCCGGAGCGACGTAGCTCGTCAGGTTGGGGCCGATGCTGACGCTGGCAAAGCCATCCGAGGTCGCCTCGGCGTGGACATGACAGGTGACGCAGCCTTTGGCCAAGAACAAGGCCCGGCCCTGACTCACGGGATCGTGGCCGGCAGCAGGGGCAGCCGGGGCGGGGAGAGCAGAGGCAGTGACGACCGCCGCCGGCGCGGCGGCCACCACCATCACCAACGCCAGGACGCTCGCTGCCGCCCCCAGGCCCAAGATCCCGCCCAGCGCCCGGCGGCGGCGGCCGACCTGCAGGGCGGCCAGCAGGAAAGCCGTGGTTGCCAATGCCAGCAGCAGGGGCAGCCAGGGGCTGGCGACGGCGGCGGCTGCGGTCGGTTCGGAGACGGCCGTGGCTGCGGCGATGGGGGCGGCGACCACTGTCAGGGGCGCCCAACGCACCCAGGGCCGCCGCTCGAAGTCGATCCCCCACAGCCACGAACCGGCATCGGGCAGGGTGATCTCGGCGGTGTAGTGCCCCACCCGGCCTTGTTCCTGCGGGACGACGCGCACGGTCCGGCCGGTGGCCGGGTTGTGCGCCACCAGTGAAAGCCCATCCCAGTGGGCTGGAGTGCGGCCATGTTGGCGCAACATAAAGCCAATGCTGAGCGGCTCGCCAGCGACGGCGGCAGCCGGCACAGAATCGAGCGTGATGACGAACCAGCCGCCCGCCTGGGCCAGCGAGGCGGCGGCGAGGACGAGGACGAAGACGAGGGGCAAGAGCAAGCGGCGACGACGACGGAGGGATGTGGGCATGGGATAGACTCCTTGCGAGACGTGGGGTGGTTGGCGCAAGCATCCGGCGCTGATGACAGGTATACACCGTCGGCGGCGCCAGGGTTCCATCTTCACTCAGCCGCCAAGGACTCTGCCACCCTTCGGGCCTCGCTCAACGGCAGGTCGGTCTCCAGCCGGTAGGTGATCTCCCCCTGCTCCCACAGCAGCACATGGCCCTGCACCAGGCGGCGCAGCCTGGGGTCGCCATTGCTGGCTTGCAGCAGGTGGGGGCCGTCGATCCAGAGCGCCCAACGGCCAGCGACCGAGGTCTCTTCGATCATGCGCACGTTGTGTTTGTCGAACAGGAAACCGGCGCCGATTTGGGTCAGGCTCAGGCGCACGCGCGCGGGTTGGCCCGGCTGCAACCACACAAGCACAACGGTGGGGCCGTCCAATTCCTGGACGAAGACGTGCTCGGGCTGGCCCAGGTCGGTGGGATAGGCGGGCAGCAGGATGGGGAAGGGTGTCTGCTGGCGGGCGGCGGCCAGGGTAGTTTCGCCGGCGAGGTCGAGGAGGGAGGCAAGAGGCGTGGTTGTGGGCGGCGGCAGGGTGGCGGTTTTCTGGCCGGCGTTTGGTGTGGGTGTTGGTTCGGCCAAGAAGATGCGGACGGCGCCCAGACGCAGGAACTCGACCACGGCCGCCCGCACCGGGGGAATGGCTATCAGCCCGGCCAACAGCGCCAGGGCGATGACCGCCGCCCAGACCCAGCGCGGAGCAGCGGGGCGGCCCGCAACGGGCCGGAGCGAGAGCGACGGCGCAAGTTCAGGGGTGGGGGGATAGGCGAAGGAGCGGGCGAGGGCCTGCACCCGGCCTTCCCAATCAGTCAGGGGGTGGTTCACCGATGACCTCGGGCTGAAGATGAGGAAACTCGGCCTGCACCACCCCCCGCAAGCGTTGCAGGGCGCGGTGAAGCCGCGATTTCACGGTGCCGTGGGCGACGCCAAGCGCCGTCGCCGTCTCGGCCTCGGTCAGTTCCAGATAATAACGCATGTAGATGATCTCCTGGTCGGCGCGGCCCAAGCGCCGGATCGCCTGCCAGAGGCTATGCGCCTCGTCGGTGGTGGTGTGGGCCTCCTGGCGCAGGGCTGATCCTGGAGTCGCCTGGAAAAGCCGCTGCAGGGCGGCAAAGTAGCGGCCGGATGCGCGCCGCTGGTTGTAGGCCAGGTTGGTCGCGATCCGAAGCAGCCAGGGCCGCAAGGGTCGCGTGCGATCGAAACGGGACAACGAACGAAAGGCGCGCAGAAAGGTCTCCTGGGCGACATCTTCGGCGGCGACGGCATCGCCGATGATGAGGTAGGCCAGGCGAAAGACGGGGGTCTGGTGCTGGCGGACCAGCCTCTCCCAGGCGGCGGCGTCGCCCTGGCGGGCGGCTGTCACCAACTCGGCGTCGATCACACGGCAGGCTCGCTGAGGGGGTGGGCGCCCGCAGCGGCCGGGTCTTGCAGGAAGACGATCGCTGCGGCGTGTTTCTTCATAGCACATACACCGCGCCCGTGCAAACGGTTCCCACCTGACCCGGCGCGGTTGTTCTTGGCCATCGCTTGCGCTTGCGCTATACTGCCGGCGTTGGTCGTCCCGCCTCTCTGCCCACCCTTGCCCGCGCCTGATGACTGCGCCAGCCCTGGTCGTTCGGAACCTCAGCTATCGCTATCGCACGCGCTCGGCCTCGGCCCTGACGGACTGCTCGTTCGAGGCGCGGCAGGGCGAGATTGTGCTCATTGCCGGCGCCAGCGGCTGCGGCAAGACGACCCTGATGCGCTGCATCAACGGCCTGATCCCCAATTCGTACAAGGGCGGCGAGTTGAGCGGTTCGGTCGAGATCAACGGCCGGCCGGTGATGGGCAGAACGCTGGCCGAACTGGCGGCGATGGTGGGCACGGTGCTGCAGGACCCCGAAAAGCAGATCGTGGGTGCGTATGTGCTCAACGAAGTCGCCTTTGGCCTGGAAAACCTGGGCCTGAGTCGCGACGAGATCATCCGGCGGGTGGATGAGACGCTGACCTGGTTGGGCATCAGCCATCTGCGCGACCGCGAGACTTTTGCTCTTTCGGGCGGCGAGAAACAGAAGGTGGCCCTGGCCGGCGTGCTGGCGATGCGCCCCGACATCCTCCTGCTGGATGAACCGCTGGCCAGTCTGGACCCCGCCAGCGCCCTCGATGCCCTCGATGGCATCCGCGCCCTGGCCGACGCCGGCAAGACCATTCTTTTGATCGAGCATCGGGTGGAGGATGTGTTGCGGGTGCGGCCCGATCGTGTCCTCTTTCTCGAAACCGGGCAGCAGAGGTATTTCGGCGCGGTGGATGGTTTTCTGGCCATGGCCGACCCAACCCAGGTCAAGCTCCCGGCCCCATTCACGGCCCGCGCTGCCGCTGCTGGTGGGGCCGCTGCGCTGGCGCCGGCAGCGGCGCCAGCGCCGGCCGCGGGCGACCCCCTGGTTGTCTTCGACAAGGTCGATTTCTGGTACGAGGCCGGGCGCCCGGTGCTGCACGAGATCAGCACCGACATCCGCGCCGGCGATGTCATCGCCCTGTTGGGGGCCAATGGCGCCGGCAAGAGCACGCTGGTCAAACACGCCATCTGCCTTTTGCGCCCGCGTCGCGGCCGGGTGCTCGTGGGCGGCAAGGACACCCGCCAGCTAACCGCCGCCCAAACAGCCCGCGCCGTGGGTTATGTCTTTCAGAGCCCCACCCACATGCTGTTTGCCCCCACCGTGGCCGAGGAGCTGGCCTTTGGGCCTCGCAACATCGGCTTCGAGGAGGCAAGCGTGCGGGCCAGCGTCGCCCATGCGGTCGATGTCACCAATCTGCATGGGTTGGAAGAGCAGCCGCCGCTTTCTCTGAGCTTCGGACAACAGCGGCGCGTGGGCATTGCCGCCATCGTGGCCATGCAGTCCAAAATCCTGGTCATGGACGAACCGACCGCCGGGCAGGATTATCGCAACTACACCGGCTTCATGAATGCGATCATGACCATGCGCCACCAGGGCAGGGCCGCCAACAACGGCAAGAAGCCGTTCGAGGCCATCCTGTTCATCACCCATGATATCGATCTGGCCATCGGCTACGCCAACCGGGTCTGGCTGTTCGATCAGGGCCGGCTGGCGGCGGATGGCCCGCCCGAACAGGCGCTGGCCGACGACGACCTCTTGGCGCAGTGCCGTGTGGTTCCCACCTCATTGTTGCGCCTCAACCGCGACTTGCTTCCGCGCAGCGGCCGTTTTCAGCGCGCCGAGGCGCTAGGCAAGTTCATGACGTGAACAGTCGCTGCGAGGAGGCAAAGACTGTTGGCGATGAATCGTTCCAACTCGTTCTTTTCTCATCCTGAAGGAGGTTTTTTGCTATGTCTGCACAAAGCGCGCGTTCCAATCTGACACTGACTCGCGTCATCGGCGCCCTGGTCGCCGCCACAATCGTGCTCATCCTGGCCAATCTGCTGGCCACAAGCGGCGAGGAGGCCAACAGAGCCGAGGGCGTCGACTGGATACTCTACCTGGTGGGCGCAGTGATCACGATGGCCATCTACTTCTTCTTCGCCGGCAGACCGATCTGGCAGGTGACGACGCGCGAGATCGTCTACATGGCCATCGGCGCCGCCCTGTATGGCGTGCTCTCGTGGGCCACCAACATCGTCCAGCTGCCTTCGGTCAGCCTGGTGTCGTTGCGGCCGGCGGTCGTCCTGCCTGTTTTCTTCGGTTTTGTCTTCGGCCCGGTGGTGGGCTTCTTCACCGGCGCCGTGGGCAACATCATCGGCGATGCCCTCACCGGCTGGGGCGTGTACCCGGTCTGGGACATCGGCAATGGGCTGATGGGCATGATCCCCGGCCTCATCCTCGCCTTCGCCGACCGCGAGCGCGCCACCCGCAACGTGCTCTATCTCGTCGCCGCTGTGCTGATCGTCTTCAGCGCTTTGGCGCTGGCGTTCCCGGCGGTCGAGCACCCGTGGGCAGGCCAGACGGCGGGGCAGTGGTGGCCGCTGCTGGTCATATTGCTGGTGCTGGTGGTGGCGGGCTATCTGCTGTTGCGCCGGCGGCCGTCGATCGGCGCCAGCATTGTTTGGGGGGCGCTGGGGGTGATTGTGGGCATGGGCTTTGCCAGCATCGCCGATATTTGGGTCAACGGCTACAGCGTCGCCACGGCCCTGCTGGGTGAATTCGTCCCGGCAGCGGGGGCCAACCTGTTCATGATCGTCATCCTGATGCCCATCCTCACCGCCGCCTGGGAGGCCGCCCGCGCCCAGAGCGGCCGCTAATCCCTCACTCGGAGCCGGCGGCGGTTTCCTCCTCGACCGCCGCCGCAAGCGGTGCGACGCACCCGGCTTAGCAGCCCAGCTTCGGTTCCTCTGCCATGCTCGTCAATTGGAATTACAAGGAGCGCGATACCATCGTCCAGAAGCTGGACCCGCGCGCCCGCGTCCTCTTCATCCTCTGCGCCATCGTCGCCATCACCCTGGTATGGGATCTGCGTTTGCTGGCGGTGTGGTTGGTGTTTGCGCTGGGCGTGCTGCGTCTGGCCAGGCTGACCTGGCAAGAGACGCGACGTTTCTGGCTGGTGGTGATCCCGGTGGTCACGGCCATGGTGCTGCTGACGGCGCTGACCGGGCGCGGGGGCGAGGAAGCCTATCAAGAGGAGACGATCGTCTGGCAGGCGCGCTGGTCGCTGCTGGGCTGGTCGCCGGCATTCAGCAGCCAGCAGTTGGTCTTCGCCCTCTGCCAGTTTGCACGCATGATCAGCATGGCGGCGCTGTCGCTGATCATCCCCTTCACCATCCATCCGGCTCAGTATGGCATCACGTTCAAGGGGCTGGGGCTGTCGGACAAATTCGCCGCCGCTACCGACCTGGCCTTTCGCTTCGTCCCTACCTTGGGCCGCGATTTCCAGACGGTGCTGGATGCCCAGCGCGCACGTGGCTACGAGGTAGAACGATTGGGCGGAGGATTGGCGCAGCAGGTGCGGCGTCTGGCGCCCCTGGTCATCCCCATCACCATCGGCGCCATCCTGGGGGCCGAAGACATCATCGATGCCATGGATTTGCGCGCCTTTGGCACGCAGAAGCGCACCTGGGTGACGGTTCTGGTCTACAAGTATGGCGACTACGCCCTCATCGCCGCTGGTGTGCTCGCCCTTGCCGTCACCACCATTTTGCGGTGGCAAGGGGTGATTTACTTTTGGATGCCGGCGGGGTGAGGCGCCCGCTTGGCTGACAACTGCATCAACCCCCTCGGCAGAGCAATTGCCGGAATGCGCTGCTTCTGCACCGGCGCAGGCGGCTTCAGTCGCCGGCGACCGGCGTCGCGGAGGGGGACGCAGCCGGGGTGACGGGTGGAAGCGGGGGCGAGTCGGCCGGCGGATCCTCGGCCACGATCATAAAGCCGAACACCGTCTGGCCGATGGTGATGCGATCGCCGTTGGCCAGTTTGCAGCGCTGCTCCTTTTGCCCGTTCACCAACAGGCCGTTGGCGCTGGCCAGGTCGTAGATCACGAAGCCTTCTTTTTCCAGCCGGACGCGGGCGTGCTGGCGCGACATGGTGGGGTCTTCGACCGAGGCCGGGTTGTAGCGGCTGTCGCGACCGATGTCGGTCAGTACATCCAGCCGGAATTCTTTCCCCGCCCGCGGCCCGTTCATCACCACCAGCCAAGCCAAAGGCAGGGGCTGCGACAGTTCGGGCTGCAGCACACGGGTGTGGTCATCCAGCGGCGACGAGAGGTCGATGACTTGGCTGCCAATGACCTGGGTGGTCGCGGGGGGAGAGGGGTCGGGGCGACGGCGCAGCGGCGGGGGCGAGGTGGCCGGGGTGAGGCGGGTGATGGTGGGGGGGGCGGCCAGCGCCGGCGCTTCCTCGGCCGGCGCTTCGCTCAGGTCTGGGCCGGCGGTCGTTTCGAGGAGATGGACGCCGACGCCGGCGCTGTAGAGCACGAGTGTGAACAAAGCGACGAGGGTGGCGAAGGCGCCCAGGTAGGCCAGAAGGATGACCATCTCGCCAAACCCGTGCGTCAGGTCGGGAAACAGGCTGAGCACCGCACTTGGCGCCACCACCAAGGCCGAGAGGAGGGCGAGGGCCTTCCATAGCGGGGCCGAAAGCTGGCGACGCTGGCAATCGAAAAAGACCCACAGGCTGGTGACAACGGTGACGGCAAGACCCAGGGCAACGCCCCACTGATACCAGGTGGTCGCGATCCGGGTCGGGTCACCAAAAAGGGCTGCGAGCATGGGGATCAAAGCTGCTTGAAGACAAAGACGGTCTGACCGATGGTCAGACGGTCTTCGTCGCGCAGGGGCTGCTGCGAGATGCGCTGGCCGTTGACGAAGGTGCCGTTGGCGCTGGCCAGGTCGTGGGCGTAGAACTGTAGATGGTCG
>CAYWPZ010000234.1:0-3125 GCA_964460135.1 uncultured Caldilineales bacterium
GCTTCACCGCGCTACACTCGTCGCACCTCACAGCGGGATATTCCCGTGCTTCTTCCACGGATTCGTGTCGCGCTTGTTGCGGAGCATCTCAAGGGCGTTGATCAGGCGTGGGCGGGTCTCGTGTGGCTCGATCACATCGTCCACATAGCCACGCGACGCCGCTACATAGGGGTTGGCAAATTTCTGGCGATATTCGGCCACCAGGCGGACGCGCTCGGCCACGGGGTCGGCGGCTTCGGCCAGTTGGCGGCGATAGAGGATATTGATGGCGCCTTCTGGCCCCATCACGGCAATCTCGGCGCTTGGCCAAGCCAGCACCAGATCGCCGCGTATGTGTTTGGAGTTCATGACACAGTAGGCGCCGCCATAGGCCTTGCGGGTGATGACCGTGATCTTGGGAACGGTAGCCTCGCAATAGGCGTACAACAGCTTGGCGCCATTGCGGATGATGCCGCCGTGTTCTTGGGCCACGCCGGGCATAAAGCCGGGCACATCCTCGAAGGTGATCAGGGGAATGTTGAAACAATCGCAGAAGCGCACGAAACGTCCACCCTTAATCGAGGCATCGATATCCAGCACACCCGCCAACACTGCCGGCTGTTGGGCCACGATGCCCACGCTGCGCCCGCCCAGCCTGGCAAAGCCCACGAGTAGATTCTGGGCATAGTACTGATGGACCTCAAGGAAGCGCCCCTCATCCACAACCCGGCGGATGACCTCATGCATATCGTAGGGCTTGTTCGGGTGGTCGGGGATGATCTCATCCAGTTCGGCGTCTTGCCGCGAGGGATCATCGGTGTTGGGCAGATAGGGCGGGTCTTCGAGATTGTTCTGCGGTAAATAGGACATCAGCTGCTGAACAAGGAACATCGCTTCTTCTTCGCGGTCGGCCACGAAGTGCGCCACCCCGCTCTTGCTAGCATGAGTGAAAGCCCCGCCCAGTTCCTCCATGCTTACGTCTTCGTGCGTGACCGTCTTCACCACCTCCGGCCCGGTGACGAACATGTGCGACGTGTCTTTAACCATGCAGATAAAATCAGTGATCGCTGGCGAATAGACGGCCCCGCCGGCGCACGGCCCCATGATCACCGAAAGCTGTGGCACCACGCCCGAGGCCAGGGTGTTGCGCAGGAAGATCTCGGCGTACCCACCCAATGAAACCACCCCTTCCTGAATCCTGGCTCCGCCCGAATCGTTGAGGCCGATCACCGGGGCGCCATTGCGCAACGCCATCTCCATCACCTTGCAGATCTTCTCGGCCTGAGTCTCCGACAGCGACCCGCCAACGACGGTGAAATCCTGGGAATAGACGTAGATCAGGCGGCCGTCAATGGTGCCATAGCCCGTGATGACGCCGTCCCCCAGGGGCCTGCTCTTTTCCAGCCCAAAATCGTAGCTGCGGTGAGTAACAAAGGGATCCAGTTCGCGAAATGACCCTTTGTCGAGCAAGAGGTCGAGTCTCTCTCGGGCTGTGTTCTTGCCCTGCTGATGCTGCCTGCGGATGCGGTCTTCGCCCCCACCCATTTGTGATTGGGCCCGCATGTGGCGTAGGAAATCGATGCGTTCGCGATTGCTCATACCGCGCTTCTTGAGACGTGATTGATGAAAGGCGCCAAGCACGACCGGAGATGCCTGGCTGCTGATCTCAAAATGGCCTCGGTCCAGTTCGTGCAGTTTGGAACAATGTCTATTATAGCGCCATTACCCCAGGGACGCAATCGCCAGGTGGCAGCCAGTAGACTCAGCCATCAACCTACGGAGATGATACCGAGCGCGGCCAGGATGGCAAGCATCAAGGGCTGATGCAGCAGGTAGATGAGCAGCGAGTTCTGTCCCATGAGGCGGAGGACGCGAAAGAACAATCGGTCGCCCCAGTCCGGCATCGCGAAACGACGGCCGCCACGACGATAGACCGTGTTGGCAAAAAACACCCCAAGCAGCGGTAGAGCCAGCCATGGGATCACGGGAAAATAGTCGAATGCCTGGCGAGGCATCGCGTCCAGGCCAAGCCAATCCAACCAGGAGTAGTTCAAACTAAGCGCCATCACCACCTGCCCGGCCAACAGCAGAACAATCGCCCCGGCCAGGTTCAGCCATCGGAAGCGAACGAGCGGCCAGCCGACAAGGAGCGAGAAACCGATCAGGTGGAGAATGCCCCAACGGACGTACATGTCTGGGCTGAAGAGGAACGTGACGAAGCCGACGACAATGCCCCAACTGAGGACCACCGCCCCGCGGAGAAGAAACGGCTCAACACGAACGTTGCCTTGCTCGTGCATGGTTTGATAACGTAGCGCCATGCCAACCCCAACCAGCCCCGTGAACAAAGAGGCTGTGGTCACCTGGAAATAGTGCCAGAAGCCAGTGTAGACATCGATCGCCCATCCTCCCAGCGCCCGCAAGTCCCACAGCAGATGATAGAGCACCATCATCGTGATGGCGACACCCCGAAGCGCAT
This sequence comes from uncultured Caldilineales bacterium, assembly GCA_964460135.1. Taxonomy (GTDB): domain Bacteria; phylum Chloroflexota; class Anaerolineae; order J102; family J102; genus SSF26. The sequence continues at coordinate 2,459 of CAYWPZ010000234.1, forward strand.
CGATCTCCCAAAGTCGCGTCGACCGCAGGCGGCGCACCGGGCGTGTGCTGGTACGTAGGGCTGAGACGTAGGAAGAAAAATGGTTGACGCTCATGATGATTGCATTGTAGCGCGGGGCCGCGCAAGTCAGGAAACTGCCAAAGCGGCGGTTATCTGAGAGGCGCCACGAGCAAGCAGCAGGTGCAGCCTTCGTTGCCAGGCCGGTGCAAGCGAACTCGGCTGCCCACCAGACAGATTCCGCTGGCTGCGCCCTCCAAGATAGCTTTGTACGCGCTCCTGTTGCCTGCTATAATGCGGATGATGCTATCGTGGCCACCCATTTCCGCATGAGAGGCAATCGTGATGCTCAGCGAAATCGAACTTGAACAAGCCCGCACCTATATCTTCCGCCACCTGCCGCGCGTCCTGGAGCAAGACCCCGATTTCGTAACCTTGATCGAGGGTATCGTGGCCGAAAAGTTCCCGCGTCGCGATGAATTCGCGCGCCTTTTGGACGAAATGACGGCAGCGCGACAAGAGCAGCGCGATGGCTTTCATCATGTCAATTATCGGCTGGACAAACACGAGTCTGACATCGCCGAACTTAAGGAAAGCGTTGGCGAGCTTCGCACTGGGCAGGATAAACTTCGGGCCGGGCAGGATGAACTTCGGGCCGGGCAGGATGAAC
>CAYWPZ010000234.1:3225-7441 GCA_964460135.1 uncultured Caldilineales bacterium
TTCGGGCCGGGCAGGATGAACTTCGACGCGACGTCACAGAACTCCGGGCCGGGCAGGATGAACTTCGGGCCGGGCAGGATGAACTTCGACGCGACGTCACAGAACTCCGGGCCGGGCAAGAGGAGTTTCGCATCGGGCAAGAGGGATTGCGCCACGAGGTGGCCGATCTACGCGTGCTGATTGATGAACGAACGGAAATGCTGCGAAAGGAATTCAACAATGCTGTGGCGACGCTGGGTCAGCGATGGGGAATGATGAGCGAGGATATTCTGCGCCAAGTCGTTGCGGCGGTGATCGAGAAAAGTTATGGCGGAACGGTGCGGCAGGTGCAGATCGAGGATGAAGAATACGATGTCGTCATCACCAACGGCAGCCACATTTTGGTCGAGATCACAGCCCGCGCCCGACAGGATGTGCTACGGCGATTGGCGCGCAAGCGCAAAACCTACACCGAGCACACCGGCTTTGAGCCGAGTCGCGTCATCCTGGCAACAGCGCAAATCCATGTCACCGTCGCCCGCAAACTGGAGCAGATGGGGATCGAAGTCATCCAGCCGGATGTGCTCATCGAGGACGACATCGTCTGAGTCCGGGATGCCGGGGCGACGGCTCAATCGATCTCGATCACTATCTTGCCGAAATGCTGGTCGGCTAACATCCGCTGCAACGCCTGCGGGTAGGCGTCCAGCGGATAGATGCTGTCGATCACAGGCGAGATCGCGCCAGAGAAGACAAGTCTGGACACGTTGAGACAGTCTTCCATGCTGCCCATGGTGCTGCCGATGATCCGCAGCTGCCGGCCAAATACCAGATTGACCGGCGTCTCCGCCTTGTAGCCGGTCGTGCCACCCACCGTCAACAGTCTGCCTTGCCGACCCAGGCAGCGCAGGCTGATCTCCCATGTAGCGGCGCCAACATTGTCGATTACCACATCGACCCCCTGCCTGCCTGACCGTTGCCAGACTGCCCGGCCCCAGTCGGGATCGGCGGAGCGGTCGTGCACCCAGTCGGCGCCCAGGTCGCGCATCCGCTGGGCTTTGTCAACATCACCGGCCACCACCCAGACCTCGGCGCCGGCGAATTTGGCGAGCTGAACCGAGGCAAGATTGACGCCGCCGCCGGCGCCGACTACCAGCACCGTCTCGCCGGGACGAAGGCCGCCATCCTCGATCAGGCTGCGCCAGGCTGTCAGATAGACCAGACTGGAAGCGGCGGCCAGCTTGAGATCAAAGCCATCTGGGACCGCCACCAAGTTGCGGGCAGGGATGCGCACAAATTCGGCGCACGCCCCTGGCGCGTGCTCGCCCAGGATGCCAAAGAAAAGACAGAGATGATGGTCGCCACGCCGACAATAGCGACATTGCCCACAAAATAGCGTCGGATTGCCGCTAACGCGCTGGCCCGGGCGCCAATCGCTCACCCTTTCGCCCACGGCCGCTATCTCGCCGGCAAAATCGGAGCCGGGGACATGGGGCAGTTCCAGGTCAAGGCCCTTCCAGCCACGGCGCACGAAATCGTCGAGGCGGTTGAGGGCTGAGTAACGGGCGCGTACCAGAACATCGTCGGGTCCGAGCGTGGGCAGGGGGCGGTCGTCAACGAGTTCGTAGTTGAATTCAGTGCTATGCTGACGGAAGATGATGGCGCGCATACACTCCTCTGTAGTGTCGGCTACGGTGTCATGATCAGGACCTAACGATCGAAGCGATAGTCGTCGCTCCATTCAAGCTCGACAGCACCGATGAGGACGGTGTCGCCTTCGCGCACGCCGGCCTGCGCAAGCGCATGGCGGATGCCCATTGCCTCCAGGATGCGCTGGAAACGGGCGACGGCCTCGTAGTAGTTCCAGTTGGTCATCGCAGCCACGCGTTCGATGCGTTTGCCGCTGACGATCCAGACGCCGTCCTCACGCTCGATGGTAAAAGCATCCTCGTTGAGCGGCGCCAGAACCGGTAGGACTTCGGTCAAGGGCGCGGGAGGAGGCAACTCGGACAAGAGGGCGGCGGCGCGCTGGATCAGGGACTGCACATTTTCGCCGGTGACGGCGCTGATCGCGAAGAGTTCCGCGGCCCGGTATTGGAGAGCGGCCCGGATCTGCGGCCAGCGCTCACGTACTTCCGGCACGTCCATTTTGTTGAAAGCAACGATTTGAGGTTTGGCAGCCAGGTGGGGATTGAAGAGTTCTAGTTCCTGGTTGATTGCCTCGAAGTCGCCTAATGGATCAGGACTGAGGCCGTTAAGGACGTGGATGAGCAGCCGGGTGCGTTCGACATGGCGCAAAAAGGACAGACCCAATCCGACCCCGGTGTGAGCGCCTTCAATCAGTCCGGGGATGTCGGCGAGGATGACCTCGACCCCGGTGCGGTTGTCGCCTACAAGCGCCACGCCCAGGTTTGGTTCCAGGGTTGTGAAGGGGTAATCGGCAATTTTGGGGCGAGCGCGGGTGAGCGAGGCCAGCAGGGTGCTCTTGCCGGCATTGGGCACGCCGACGATGCCAATGTCGGCAATCAGCTTCAGTTCGAGATGGAGCCAGCGCTCCGCGCCGGGTTCACCGTTCTCTGCCCATTTGGGGGCCTGATGTGTGGGCGATTTGAAGACGGCGTTGCCTCGCCCCCCCCGCCCGCCGGCTGCAACCAGCAGCCGGTCGCCCGCCGCCAGCAGTTCGCCCAGCCATTCGCCTGTATCGGCGTCGCGGACAACGGTGCCGGCAGGGACAAAAATTTCACAGTCGGCGCCCTGCGCACCCTGTTTGTTGGAACCGCCGCCATGTTCGCCACGCCCGGCCTTGAAGTGAACACCCAGCCGGAAATGCCCTAACGTATTGTGATGTGGACTGACCACGAGATAGACATCGCCGCCCTTGCCGCCATTGCCTCCGGCCGGGCCGCCCCGTGGCACAAACTTCTCGCGCCGGAAGGCGACGATGCCGTTGCCGCCATCGCCAGCTTTTACATAGATTTTCGCTTCGTCGGCGAACATGGACGCAAGGAGGGTTGCTGTCGCGGAGGGGCGACGTCAGGGAGTGAGAGCGGCGAGATGCTGGATGAAGTCCATACTAAGCTGCTTGATCTCGGCCAGGACGGCGGCGGTGCCGGGATCAAGGAAGATCTGCAATTGGTCGACGCCTTCGTCGGCCCAGAGCTTCTCAAGCTGGGCATGAAGGAGGCGCGCTTGGGCGCTGAGGTCGGAGAGGGTGGGGGTTGGCGTCGGGGTCATGGGATAGAGGATGGCTGGGAGCGGGGGCAATGGCTTCATTATAAGCCTGACCGCGGCAGGGCAGGAAACCCGGCAGGGTCAGCGTCGCAATCGGCCTCTGGGCGAGCGAATGACGCCCAGCCAGAAGCCTGCTCCCCAGGCCAGATGCAAGAGTGGGAAAACGGCCAGCAAGCGGGGCACGGCCGACAATCGGTGACGAAACCCAATCTGCAGACTGGCCACCAGATCAAGGCCCAGGTAGATGCCGGCCAACCCAAGCAGCGGCCAGGGCGACCAAAACGCCAGCAGCAGAGCGAGCAAGAGCGCCGCCGCCAGTAGCGCCGGGGCCAGATGCCGCCAGCGCCAGGCGTCCCGATGCTGTCGGATGGTGGCAGTGCGCCAGACGCCAAAATGGAAATACTGCCGGGCCAGTTGGCTGTAGCTGTCGCGCGCCAGGTAGCGGCAGCGGATGGCGGGATCAACCAGCAGCCAGGCGCCCGCCTGGCGCAGCCGGGCGTTGAGCTCGTAGTCCTCGTTGCAGGCAAAGGATTCGTCCCACCCGCCTACGCGGCGCAGCCAGGCCGTGTGATAAGCGCCGAGGTAGATCGTCTCGCTTTGCTGGGGACGGGAGGCGCGGCGGTAGACAGGGGAGCCGACGCCAAAGGGATGATTCAGGGCCAGGGCGTGGATGTGGGCCGAGGGCGTCTCTCCTGCGGCCAGCTGAGGCCCACCCACGCCGGCCAGGGAGCGATCCGCCTGGCGGTCTGCCAAGGAGCGAAGGCAACAGGTCACATAGTCAGAAGCCGGGCGCGTACGCGCATCCAACCGCACGAAGACCTCGCCCACAGCCTGGTTCAGGGCCAGGTTCAGAGCGGAGGCAGCCAGGCGACCGGGATTGTCGAGGACGGTAAGGTGGCGGTTTTCGAGAGCGGCAGCCGCGGCCAGGCGGCGGGTCTCGTCCTGCGAGCCGCCGTCGATCAGCAGAACCTGAGTGGCCTCGATGGGATAATCCTGGGCCAGGACG
>CAYWPZ010000235.1:0-7419 GCA_964460135.1 uncultured Caldilineales bacterium
GGTTGGCGGCGGAGCATGGGCTGCAACCCGGCCAGTAGTTCTCGACAATCCGCTTGGCCGTGACCGGGAAGAAGGTGGCGCCGCCGCTGTTCGTGACCCTGGCGGCGGTGGGGCAGGGACGGGCCATCGCGCGGCTGCGGGAAGCGGCGGGGGTGGTTGGGTCGTTTGCCTGAACAGGCGTGAGCATTTCGCGCCCCTTGACTGGCAGAATTTCATGCAAACAACAGGGTGCGGTTACTCTCTGTCTCCCCCCTCTCCACCCCCCGCCACCGCCTCGATCAGAATCTCGCCAAACGGCGCCGGCTGCTCGACCCGCACCAGCCGCCGCTTGAGCAGCTCCAGCACGGCCAGCAGGCTGACGACGATCTCGACGCGTGAGTGCGACTGGCCCAGGAATTGGCGAAAGCGCACCACTTTCTGGTTTTGCAACTGCGTTGTCAGCGCCGCCATCTTGTCCTGGACGGTGACCTGGTGGGGTGTGATGCCTGCGACCGGGGGCGGAGGGGCCTCGTAGTCGCGCAACACCTCGTAGACGGCCAGCAACAAAGCCTGCACCGCTATGCCGCCGGGGGCCAGGCGTTTTTCCAGTTTGGGCGGCGGGGCCAGACGCACATAAGCGCGATGGCCTCTGGTCTCGTGCTGGAGCAATAGTTCTGCCTTCTGCTTGAATAGCTTGTACTCGCGCAGTTGCCGGGCCAGGGCCTCGGCCGGGTCTTCGCCTTCGTCTTCGTCGGCTTCGTCGGCGGGGCGTGGCAGCAGGGCGGCGGATTTGATGTAGAGCAGCCGCGCCGCCATGACCAGGAAATCGGCAATGCCTTCGGGTTTGCGCTGTTCGAGCGTAGACAGATAGGCCAGGTATTGCCCCGTCACCTGGGTCAGGCTCACGGCCGTGATCGGCAGTTCTTCGTGCTCGATCAGATGGAGCAGAAGGTCGAGCGGGCCTTCGAACGGCTCGTCTTCGCCCACATCCAGCCGCAGGACATAGTCATCGGCCGGGTTGAGCCGGAAAGGTGAGGACGGCCGACTCATAGGGTGGCGAAGCGCTTGCCTGACTGCGCCAGGCCGTCGAGCATGGACTTGGTCTCGGCGAAGTCTCTGCCTGCCAGCCGCTCCACCTTGACGCCGGCGCGGCGCAACTCGTCTTCGGCCTGCTGGCTGACGCCGGCGACGCCGCCGACGATGGTCACATATTCGGACTGGCGGGCATCGTCGAGCGAGAAGCCGGCCGTGGGGCGGAAGCGGGCGATGTAGTTCATAGCCCCGGCCCAGTCTTGCTGCGCCCAGGCCTCCGGCTTCTGCCAGAAGAGGAGGTAGTGGTTGAGGGGGCGAACGCCGGCCTCGCCGCGGGCGCGGGCGATGTGAGCGAACAGGCTGTCCTTCCATTTCTGGCCGTCGCTCCACTGCCGCCCTGGGCAGGCAGTGACGTTGTCGGGGAATTCTTTGTGGCCCCAGACATGGCCCAACGGGATTTTGAGTTCCTGCATCAGCCAGGCGGTCAGGCGGGCGGCGGCGTCGAGTTGGGCCGGGGTGGGCGCCACCTCGGTGAAATCACCGGCGACGCAGATGCCCACCGTGTAGCCGTTGTTCTTGTAGACGTGATTCGAGGCCAGCGTCAGGTCTTGGGTGTGGTAGATGGTCCCGTCCGGGCCGATGTAGTAGTGGTAGCCGATGCCCGGCCACTGGTGCTGGGGATTGTTGACGTGATAGAGGGCGATGCGTTCGGGCGGGATGTTGGCGGGGGCGGCGCTGTGGTGGATGGCGATGTGGGTGATCTGGGCGAGTGTGCGAGCCGGGTAGCGGTTGGTGGGGTGTTTGGGCAGCTTGTCCACCAGCTCCTGCATGGCCGGTTTGGGTGCGATGGCCGGGCCGCCGGGATGCGGTTGGGTGCGCAGCTTCTCGTTTTCCTGACGAAGGGTCTGGGCCTCGGTCTGGGCGGCGGCCAACTGCTGGCCGAGCGCTTGCACCTGGGTCTGGAGTTGGCCGATCTGCTGACGTAGGGCTTGGCTGTCGGCGGGGAGTTTTTCCAGTTGCGCTTTGGCGGTTGCCAGTTGCTGGGCCAGGTCTTTGTTCTGGGTCTGCAGTTGGGCGATCTGGGTCTTGAGGGTCTGGGTTTCGGCAGGGAGGGTCTTGAGCTGGTTGTTGGCGGCCTCCAGCTTCTGCTTCAGGTCCTGGACTTGGGCCTGAAGCTGGCCGATCTGCTGCCGCAACTGCTGGTTTTCGGCGGGGAGGGCCTGCAATTGGGCGCGAGCAGTCGCCAGTTGGGCGGCCAGGTCGCGATTTTGCGTCTGCAAGGCGGCGATCTGCTGGCGAAGGGTTTGGATGACCTCGCTCCCGGCCCCGGTTCCGCCGCCCGGCTGAGCGCCGCCCGGCTGGGCGGCGGCCCGCACGGCCTCCACACGCTCCAGCAACACTTGCTTCCAGTTTCCGGCCGCCTGCCACTGTTCGCCCGGCGATTGCGTGACGATGAACTCGCGCACGCCCTTCACGTTTTCGGACGGGATGTCGTAGCTCTGCTGGAGCCAGGCGACGAGGGCGGCGAGGGCGTCGAGTTGGGCGGGGGTGGGGATGGCGTCGTTGAAATTGCCGGCGACATGGATGTTGACGCCGTGGAACAGCCACGGCTGTTTGTCGTCTACCACCTCGTCGATGGGGTTGGTCTGCAGGATGGCGCCCTCGCCATCGACGAAGAACTGGGAAACAAAGGCCGGCCAGCGCGCCCGATGGGCCTTGGCCACACGGTCGATGCCAACGCTGGCCGGCACGGCCGTGTGGTTGAGGACGATGTAGCGGATGTCGGCGGTGGTGCGTTTGACCATCTTGGCGGCGTCGCGCGGCAGCTGGCCGATGACATCGCGCACGGGCGGTTGGGCGATGACGGTCTTCGTCGCCTGGGCCAGCGCCAGGCGCAGGGCGCTGATCTCAGCCTGGAGGGCGGCGACCTGGCCGGTGAGGGCGGCGACTTGACCGCCGAGCACGCTTGCCTGGGCGGAGAACTGGTCGCGCTCGGCCTTGATTTGGGCCAGCTGGCCGCGCAGACTTTCGCTTTCCTGGCGCGCCTGTTCGATCTGCTGGCGGAGGGCGGCCAATGCGCCTCCATCCGGGGCTGGTGCGACCGTCCCGCCGCTCCCGCGCAGCGGTTCGATGCGCTGCACCAGCATTTCCTTCCAGCGCTGGCCGCTCAGCCATTGTTTGCCCGGCGACTGCGTGGGCGAGAAGCCTTCGCCCAGGCCGCGCACGGCCGCCGTCTCCAGGCCGTGGCTATCCAACAGCCAGGCGCAGAGGGCGGCGAGAGCATCGATCTGGGCAGGGGAGGGGGTGGTTTCGGTGAAATTGCCCGCCACCAGGATGTTGATGCCTTCCTGGGCCCAGGCGGCGGCGCTGACGGCTTCTGTCAGGGCGCCGGTCTGGAGGAGGGCGCCATCGTAATCGACATAGAAATGACCGGTAATGGCAGGCCAGTTTTTCTGGCGGTAGACCTGGGCCACACGCTGCACCGAAACGCCGCTGGGGATGCCGGTGTGATGAATGATGATGTATTTGCTCTGCTCGTCGGCGCGGGGCAGGAGGCCGGCCGGGTCGCGCGGCAATTGGGCGATCACGTCCTGGATTTCGGGCCGGGGTGCGGCGCCGCCGCCCTGTTGCAGCCGCTGCGTGAGGAGGGCGACCTGCTGTTGGAGGGCGGCCAGTTTTTTGTCGGCGTCCCATGCCTGGCTGGCGGTCAGGCGCAGGCGGACTTTGCCCTTTTCGTGTTCCTCCAGGGCCAGGCGCTGGAAGTACTGCACGGCCATGCCGTTTTCGGTGAATTGCTCGGTGATGGGGTAGCCGCAGAGGTCGAGGCCATAGCGCCGGTAGAAGTCGAGGAAGACGCCGCGCACCCAGGTTTTGGTCTCGGGGAAGTATTGTTCGGAGGGCAGTGGGGCGCCTTCGACGTTGACGGCGGTGCGCAAGACCTGGCTGCCGGCGTTGGCGAACCAGGTGATGTTTTCGTGCACCATGTCCAGGTCGAGGGTGTAGGTTCCCGGCTGGCCGGGCATGCCCACGGGGATGGTCAGTTCGACGCTGTCGCCGGGTTTTAGATTGCGAGGCAGGAAGACGCGGTTATCGGCCACATCGGTCACGGGTGCGCCGGCAGCCGTGTACCAGTGATAGCCCAGGCGGACGGGGTTGCCGCCGCCGGATGGCCACTCGCTGCTGCCGGTGTTACGCACGAGCACGACGACGGGCGTCTGTTGGCCGGTTTGGCCTTTGCTCAACGGTCGTTTCCAGGTTATCTCGGCCCGGTAGGGGGCGTCGATGACGACCGGTTCGTCCGGTTCAGGGGCCGCGCCCACCTCCCAGCGGTAGCGAAAGTCCAGGGCCTGGCGGAAGTCGTCGATCACCCCATTCTTGCCCTCGAAGCCCCAGCGCTGGTCGGCCCTGGTCCAACGGAAGAGGATGACGCAGCGGATTTTCTGAGGGTTGTTCTTGTTCCAGTAGTCGATCTCGCCGTAGGCCCGCTGCACCCATTTGGTGTTGCGGTCTTCCCAGGTGGGGTGCGGGTTGATCTCGGTGAGGTAGAGCGGCAGCCGGCGCATGTTAGCCGGCAGGGCGTCGATGAAATCGCGATAGGTGCGAAAGGTCTTGCGCAGGTGCCTGTAGCCTTCGGCGTCCTGTTTATCTTCGGCCCAGATCTGGTCTTCGCTCTGGCCGTGGGTGTAGGTGTGGAGGGTGATGCCGTCGAGGTTGTCGGCGCCGATGGCGCGCAGCATGTCGACGAAGTATCTGACCCAGTCGCCCTTTTCGTTGCCGGGGTACCTGGTCATGGCGTTCCACGGCGCCACCGCCGCCGGCAGCACCAGGTCGTCGTTGTGGCCGGGCAGGGCTTTGATCGCCTTGCGCACGGGGATGAAGCATTTGGCGTATCGTTGCGGTGTGATCGGCTCGCCGACCTTATCGGGGCTGACCGGCTGCACCGTATTCCAGTCCCACCTGGCGCCGGGCCATTCGATGGCGTAGTTCGGCTCGTTGCCGATGATCCAGATGTGGGCGCCGTCGGAGTTGCGGACGAAATTGGCGCAGCGTTGGGCAAAGTCGGCGTAGCGGGCTTCGAAGGGGAGCGTGCCGTCTTCCTCGTAGCCGTTGTTCAGCCGCACCATCACCGCCAGCCCCCGATCCGAAAGGTAGCGGTAGTTGCCCCCGCCCTGGTCGTTGGGGTTGCTCCCCAGTTTTTCGGTGACCAGCACCCAGCCGGGGATGCCTTTGTCCAGCATGATCTGTTCGCCGCCTGCGTCGTGCAGACCGTAGAGGTATTCAGATTCGAATGAACGCCGTGGCATGGCTCTTCCTTCGGGTGCAGCAATGGTCGGCATGAAGACTTCACGCCGGGGAGAATTTCATTCGCGCAGGCTGGATTATACACATAGGGCGGGCGAAGTGTCCATGCTCGGTAATAGCCGTTTGCGCACGAAGGAGAGGGAAGGCTATAATCGTCCTGCAAGAGCCGCGGCCAGCGGTCTCTTTTTTTTCATCACGAATTTCACGAATGGACGAATGTCACGAATTCTTTGCATATGTTAAAGTCAATCAACTGTAACGCGCTGACAAAAGAACATGCCGGGCAGCGGGTGACGCTGGCGGGCTGGGCGCACCGCCGCCGCGACCACGGCGGGTTGATCTTCTTGGATCTGCGCGACCGCTCCGGGCTGGTGCAGGTGGTGTTCAACGCCGATGTCTCGGCTGAGGCGCACGGCGCCGCCGCCGAGGTGCGCAGCGAGTACGTGGTGCAGGTGGAAGGCCGGGTGGAATTGCGCCCGGCGGGTCTGGTCAATCCCAATCTGCCCACGGGCGAGATCGAGGTCTATGGCGAGAAGCTGGCCATCCTCAACCCCGCCCGCACCACACCCTTCCCGATCAACGAAGAGGCCGAGATCAGCGATATCGTGCGGCTGAAGTACCGATACCTTGACCTGCGCCGCCAGCGCCTGCAGGGCAATATCGTCTTACGGCACAAGCTCACCAGCTTCATCCGCACCTACCTGGATGGCAAGGATTTCATCGAGATCGAGACGCCCATCCTGCTCAAGAGCACGCCGGAAGGAGCGCGGGACTTTATCGTCCCCAGCCGTGTGCAGCCGGGCAAGTTCTACGCCCTGCCGCAGTCGCCGCAGCAGATGAAGCAATTGCTGATGGTGGCCGGTTTCGAGCGCTATTTCCAGATCGCCCGCTGCTTCCGTGACGAGGATTTGCGGGCCGACCGCCAGCCGGAGTTCACCCAACTCGATCTGGAGATGTCGTTCGTCGAGAGCCAGGATGTGCGCGACCTGATCGAGGGCATGGTCACGTCGCTGTTCCGTACACTCAGCCCCAAGACCATCCAGCAGACGCCCTTCCCGGTGCTGAGCTACGCCGATGCCATGGACCGCTACGGCTCGGACAAGCCCGACCTGCGCTTTGGCATGGCGTTCGTGGATCTGACCGACTTGGCCGCGAGCAGCAGCTTTGGCGTCTTTGCCCGCGCTGCGGCCGGCGGCGGGCAGGTGAAGGCGATCTGCGCGCCGGGGGCGGGGAGCTATTCGCGCAAGCAGATCGACGAGCTGACCGAAGAAGCGCAGAAGAAGGGAGCGCAAGGGCTGGTCTGGTTGAAGTCCGAAGGTGGCGAACTGAAAGGCCCGGCGGCCAAGTTCCTGACGCCGGAAGAGATGGCCGCCATCGTGGCGCGGTGCGAAGCCGGCGAAGACGACCTGGTTTTGATCGTGGCCGGCGCGGCCGTGGTTGTGGCCGAGGCGTTGGGGCATCTGCGGCTGCTGATGGGGCAGCGGCTGGGCCTGGCCGACCCGACGGTGCTGGCCTGCGCCTGGGTGATCGATTTCCCGCTATTGGAATGGAACGCCGACGAGAAGCGTTGGGAGGCGAAGCATCATCCCTTCACCAGCGCCCGCAACGAAGACTGGCCGCTGCTGGACAGCGACCCCGGCGCCGCCCTGGCCAAGGCCTATGACCTGGTGTGCAACGGCATGGAGATCGGCGGCGGCAGCATCCGCATCCACGACCAGGAGCAGCAGGCGAAGATGTTCGCCACCCTGGGCATCTCGGCGGAAGAGGCGCAGGAGCAGTTCGGGCACCTGTTGGAGGCGTTCCAGTACGGCGCGCCGCCGCACGGCGGCATTGCCCTGGGGCTGGACCGCATCACCGCCATCCTGGCCGACGAGGCCAGCATCCGCGAGGTGATCGCCTTCCCCAAGACGGCGTCGGCCACTGATTTGCTGTTGAACAGCCCCAGCCCGGTGTCGCCGCGGCAGTTGGCGGAGCTGCATATTGGGGTGATTAGTTGATTGGAGATTGGAGATTGGAGATTGGCGAAGGCCAATCTCCAGTCTCTAATGTCCAGAAAATCGAAAACTCATGCATCGGATGTGACTAAAGTCGCAGCATTTACACTCG
>CAYWPZ010000236.1:0-7393 GCA_964460135.1 uncultured Caldilineales bacterium
CATCTTTGTTCAGGTCGTTGTAGACATAGGCGTGGATGGCGCCGCTGGGGGTGGGGGTGGCGGTGGGGGTGGGGGTGGGCAGGGCAAAGAGGCCAAAGTCCTGGCTGAGGACGCCATTGCCGGGGGCCAGGAAGCGGTTGTCGGGGGGGGTGGTGTTCTGCCAGTTGGCGGGGACGACGAGCACCAGTTCGTAGGTTTGCGGGGCCAGGCTGCCAAAGCCGTAGCGGCCGGCGCCGTCTGTGACTTGCTCGGACAGTAGCTGGCCTTGGGCGGTGCGCAGCCGCAGGGTGACGTTGGCGACGCCGCTTTCGCCGGCGCCCGGTTCGTAGTTGCCGTCTTGGTCGAGGTCATGCCAGACGATGCCCTCGATGCGGCCGCCGGTGGGGGTGGCGGTGGGGGTGATGGTGGAAGTGGGGCTGGGGGTGGAGGTGCGGGTAGGGGTGGAGGTGATCGTCGGCGTGGGGCTGGCGGTGGGGGTGGCGGTGGGTATGCGGTTGGCGGGGAAGTTCTTGTCGCTGATCTCTTGCCCGGCGATGACCTGCGCCCACTGTTGTTGGATGACCATCGTCCAGCCCTGGGGTGGGGTGACGCGGATGCTGTAGACGGCCGGGTTCAGGCCGGTGAAGCGGTAGAAGCCGACGTTGTCGCTGACGACTTCGGTGATGAGGGTGGTGTTGTCCGAGGCGTAGAGCCGCACCAGGGCGCCGGGCAAGGGCGGTTCGCCGCCATCGCGCGCCCAGTCGAAATCCAAGTCTTCGAAGATGTAGCCAGAGAGGCTGCCGGTGGTGGCCTGGGTAGTGGGGGTGGCGGTGGCGGTGCGGGTGGGGGTGGCGGTGGCCTGGCCGGTGGGGGTGGGTGTGGCCGTGACCTGGGGGGCGTTGTTCAGTTTGCGCACATCCACGTGGTGGATGTATTCGTCGCCGTCGCTGGCGTCGGTGTCCGAGCGGCTGTCGATGTAGAAATCAGCCTTGTTGCTGGCCAGCCGGGTGCCGAAGTAGCCGTCCTGGAGGTAGAAGGTGGCGGTTTTCCAGGCGTTGGTGTTGGTTTTCTGGACGTAGAAGGTGCTGGCCGGTTGCAGGCCGGTGGTGGGCAGGGCCTTTTCGATCGCCAGCCCGGTGGCTACGCTCCAATCTTGGATGGCGTAGACACGGGCGACTTTTTCGCCGGTGGTGGAGTCGTATTTGAGGCGGAAGCGGTCGGCGCCGGCATCGAGGTAGGTGACGGCGATGGCGACTTCGTGGGCGTTGCCGGTGGGCGGGGCCAGGTAGCGGCCGTCGGCGTCGAAGAAGAAGCCGTAGTTGCCGTTGGCCTGGTTGCTGCGCCGCGCCACCCAGCCCGGATCGACCTGGATTTGGACTTTGTTGGCGGCGCCGGCATCGACCTGGTAGAGGCCGGCGCTGTTGAGGACGGCGCTGTAGGGCTGGGTGTTGTAGTGGTAGGGTTTATCGAGGACGTTGGAGGTGGGCGCGTCCCAGCCGGTGATGCCGCCGTTCGATTGGAAGCGGGGGTCGTCGGTGATGGGGATGGTGACGCCGCCGGGGATGGTGTGGCGCTGGTAGAGGTAGTATTCGTAGTTGCCGTTGGTGGGCCAGTCGTGGTACTGGTCGTGGGGGATCTCGGCGTAGGGCAGGTAGGTGGGGTTCTTGTGTTCACGCATCCGCGACCAGATGCTGGGCGGGAAGATGTCGCCGGCCTGGAGGCCGGTGCCCAGGTAGCGGTCGGCCCATTGGGCGATGGTGCGATTGGTAGGGGTGTCCATGCCGCTGACGTTCCAGAAGGCGGAGAGGCGGATGACATCGACATGGACATCGAGGGCGCGAGCCATGCCCCAGTAGAATTCGTTGGCGGTGCGCAGCATGTAGGCGTAGGTTTCGACGGCGCTGGGCACGGTGTCGGCGTATTTGCGCAGCTGGTCGTAGGTGCCCACGCATTTGCGGTTGGGGTCGAGGCTTTCGCAAGATTCGATCAGAGAAAAGTCGGAGGTGAGGACGTTGACCGAGAGGCCGATGTTCTGGCTGGCGGCCCAGTCGGCGATGGTGCGGCGTTCGGTGACATCCTGGTGAAAGGTAGCGTTCTGGTTCATGACCCGGATCTTGGGCTGGCCGTTGTTGCTCTCGAAGGCGTTTTTGTAGGCCAACGAGATGCTCTGGCCGAAGGCCACCCATTCGGCCGAGGACATGTTGAGCGAGGTACGGTCGTCTGGGTCGACAGCCTTGTTTTCGCCATCCTTGCCCACGCCGATGGCCACCCAACTGAACTTGGCGGCCTGGGGATGCGAGCGCAGGTGGTCGGCCACGGCGTTGATGAAGGTGGTGTACTGGCTCTGGTAGTAGGCGTTCTTGTAGTCGATGAGGTACCAGGGGCTGTTATCGGGGTTGCCATCGCCGTTGCAGTCGCGGATGTCGGGGTTGGCGGCGGTGATGATGGGGTCGTCGGCGGTGTTGGTCTGGCCGTCAGGTCCGAAGCGCACCCAGGCCGGGGTCGATTCGATGCCCAGGGTGGGGCAGCGGGTAGGCCGGCCGGTGTAGGTGACGAAGGCAAAGCCCACATACTGATAGCCGGCGTTCAGCTGGCTGCTGATCCACGAATCCATCAAATCGAAGTTGTAGGCGTTTTTCTGCGGGTTGAGGCTTTTCCAATCCCAGAAACGGTAGGAGCCTACGGCAAAATAGGGGCTGGGCGGGCGCGGGGTCTGGTTGAGGCCGTTTTCGATGAAGAAGCCGGAGCCAAGACCGAGGCGGTCGGGCGCAGAGGGGGCCAGGGCGGCGGCGCGGTCCTGGGCGAAGACAAACGGCGTCGCCAGCAGCAGTCCGAACAGGCAAAGGAGTGTGAGCAGAAGGGCAAGGCGGCGGCGGATGAGATGGGACATCAGCAGACTCCTGGTGGGGTCGGGGGAGTGGGGACGAGAGGGGGTGGGGAACAAGAAAGCCGCCGTAGGGAGCGGCGGCCTGCTGGTGAGGGAAAGAAGACGGGAGCAGATACGGAACAGTCTCCCCTCGGTGAAGGCTGGTTGCATGACAACCCGCCCGCCACCTTCTGTTCTTTGGCTGCTCCCGCTACTATGAGCAGGTTAGCAGGGCAAGATGAATTTGGCATGAACAGAAGCCGGGGTGTTGGGTGAAAGTTTTGTCATCTGGGGGCGAGGGGACTTGAGGCTGCTGGGTTGGGTTGGGCGCCTTCACGCCAGCCGATGACGCGGGCCGGGGCGCCGGCGGCGATGGCGAAGTCGGGGATGCTGGCGGTGACCACGGCCCCCGCGCCCACCACAGCCCCACGGCCGATGGTGACGCCGTCGAGAACGATGGCGCCGACGCCCAGCCAGGCGCCGTCCTTGATCACGATGTCGCCTTTGCTGGTCAGCGGTTGGCGGGCGATGGGGAGGGCCGGGTCGCTGAAGCCATGCTGGTAGGGATAGAGGGCGCAGCGCGGGGCCAGTTGCACGTCATCGCCGATGACGATGTTGGCTTTGGCGGCGGTGAGATGGCAGCCCGACTGGATGTGGGTGTTGCGGCCGATGGTGATGGCCCCACCCTGGATGAGTTCGAGGATGCTATGGCGTTGTAGTGATGAGTCGTCGCCGAGGCTGAGGCCGCCGCCATCGCCATGGGCGTAGAGCGTCACCTGGTCGTCGATGAAGACGCGCCGGCCCAGGCGCAGGCTGGGGCAGCGGATGGCTGCGTAGGGCGAGATGAAGCTGCGCCCGCTCAGGCGGATGAGCAGACGCCGGTTCTTGTACGGCCCCACTGCCCGGCAGGCCAGCCGCAAGAACAGTCCGCCTATCACCGGCATCTGCGCAAGAATGAGTAGAAAACGAAGGAAATAGTCCATCTTTTGCGTATTCTGTAATGCGTATTGCGTATTTCTTGGTAATTCTGAACTCTGATAGGCTCACGGCACCCGGCACCCGTAACCCGCAACCCATCTCACAAATACCCATGCTCGCGATACCATGCATACTCGGCCTCAGCCGCGGCCACGAGCGAGGTCTGCGGCAGGCCGAGTTCGGCGATGGCCCGCGAGGGGTCGCAGGTGAGGCGGGCGGGGCCGGCGTCAGGGGGCGGGGGGGCAGGCCAGGGCCGCAGGTGGCGGGCGAGGCGACGGAGGCTGGCGCCCATTTCCAGGCGGGACCGCTTTCCCGTCGCCTGGACGATCAGTCGGGCGAAGGCTCCGGCGTCGAGATTGCCCTGGCGGTGGCCGAGCAGATAGCGCCGGCCGGGTTGCCCGCGCTCAGCCGCCAGGATCATGCCTCGCGCCACATCTTGCACCGGCGCCCAGTTGACGCCGCCGGCCGGGTAGCGGTCGCGCCAGCCGGATTGGTTCTGCACGGCGTCGAGGAAGCGCCGGCCGCTGGCCGAGGGCCGCCAATCGCCGGGGCCAAGCATGGCAGAGGGGTGGACGATGACGATCGGGGCGCCGGCGTCTGCCAGGGCCAGGGCGATCTGGTCTCCGGCCAGTTTGCTGCGCACGTAGTCCGAGGCATTGACCGGGTTCACGCCTGACCCTTCTGTGGCCAGGCTACCGTTTCGCGGCTGGTAAATGGCGCCGATGGTGCTGGTGTGGACGATGCGGGGCACACCGGCCACTGACGCCGACATCAGCGCCTCACGCGTTCCCTCGATGTTCACCGAGTACATCGAGGGCAGGCGGATGGGGTCGTGGGTGTAGACGGCAGCGGTGTGGAAGAGGGCGTCGCAGCCGGCGAGGGCGGGTCGGTAGACGGGCGAAGCCAGCAGGTCGCCCTCGATGCGTTCGATGTCAGGCAGATCGCGCAGGAGGAGGTCGTTGCTCCTGGGCCGCAGCAAGGCCCGCACCCGCCACCCCGCGGCCAGCAACTGGCGGACGAGGGCGGCGCCGAGAAAGCCGTTGGCTCCGGTGACGAAGGCGGTGGGCATGGGGGTGAGGCGTGAGGAATGAAACGTGAGGCGTTGCAGGTGGCAGGCGTTGCCTGCTACCTGCAACTTGCGATCAATGGCGTGATGTTTCGAGCAGGCGGGTGAGGCGACCGTCGCGCAGGTAGGCAATGTCGTCCTGGTATTTGAGGAGGACGCCGAGGGTGTCGTGGATGATGTCTTCGGAGATGGTCTGTTGGTCGAGGGCGAGGAGGGCGTGGAGCCAATCGAGGGTTTCGGCGACGCCGGGTTTTTTGTACAGGTCTTCGCCGCGCAGTTTTTGCACGAAGCCAACCACAGCCTCGGTCAGTTGCTGGGGGGATTGGGGGGCGCGGGCGAGGACGATGGCGCATTCGCGCTCGAAGCTGGGGTAGTCAATCCAGTGGTAGAGGCAGCGGCGCTTGAGGGCGTCGTGGATCTCGCGGGTGCGGTTGGAGGTGAGGACGACGATGGGTGGGCTGGGGGCGCGGATGGGGCCGATTTCGGGGATGGTGATCTGAAAATCGGAGAGGATTTCGAGCAGGAAGGCTTCGAATTCTTCGTCGGCGCGGTCGAGTTCGTCGATCAGGAGGACGGGGGCGGGGCCGTCGGCGAAGTCGATGGCCTGGAGCAGGGGGCGCTTGAGCAGGAAGGCAGGGCCAAAGAGGTCGGCGAGCGGAGCGTGGCGGGCTTCGCCGCCGGCTTCCAAGAGCCGGATGTGGAGCATCTGCCGGGCGTAGTTCCATTCGTATACGGCGGCGTCGATGTCCAGGCCCTCGTAGCATTGCAGCCGGATGAGGGGCCGGGCCAGGGTGGCGGCCAGGCCTTCCAGGAAGAGTGGCTTGCCCAGCTTGAGGGCCAGGAAGATGCTGGTGGCCAGGCTGCGGTCGGCGATGTAGTGGTGGTCGCGCAGGGCCGTTTGCAGGTCGGTGATGGTGGAGAGCGGGGCGGGGGGCATGGGTTGGAGATTAGAGATTAGAGATTGGCGGAATGAGGAGTATTCTACTTGGGGAGGGGGTGGGGGGCTAATGGGAGGGGGCGATGCAGGGCGGCGGCAGGCAAAGAGGGCAAAAAAGAGCGGCAGGGATGACTTTTGTCATATACAGGGGCCGGGGAGTGGTCTAGAATGGCGGCTAATGTCGATCCAATACCGCCGCAAGGAGACCGCACGATGACGAGTTCCAGCAATGGCGGCGTCGATCTCAGCCTGATGGATGAGGTCTTCGCTGCTTATCAGGGCCAGAAAGGGGCCTTGATCCCTATCCTGCAAAAGGCGCAGGACATCTATGCTTATCTGCCGCCCGAAGTGATGGCGCAGATCGCCAAGAAGACGGGCGTGCCGCTGAGCAAGGTCTATGGCGTGGCCACGTTCTACGCGCAGTTTTTCTTCGAGCGCCGCGGCCGTCATGTGTTGCGGCTGTGCGATGGCACGGCCTGTCATGTGAAAGGGACGCCGGTGCTGCTGACGGCGGTGGAGGATCGCTACGGCATCGACCCGGGTGAGACGACGGCCGATGGCGAGCTGACGGTGGAGATCGTCTACTGCCTGGGGTCCTGCGCCCTGGCGCCGGTGGCGGTGCTGGACGGGCAGGTGATGGGCCGGATGCGGCAGGAGATGCTGGTACGGACGTTGCAGAAGACGGTGGGTTTTGGCGACGAGGAGGAGGAATAAGATGGAATCGATAGCTTTCGATCTTCTGGCGGCAAGGCGAGCGCAGGCGCGCGAGTTTTATGCAGCCAAGCAGGCGGCGGCGGTCTATATCACTATCGGCATGGGCACGTGCGGCGTGGCGGCCGGCGCCGATGAGTCGTTGCACGCCATCGAGCGCGAGTTGGAGAAGCGCGGGCTGAGGGCGACGATCCAGCAGGTGGGGTGCGTGGGCATGTGTTCGTACGAGCCGATGGTGGAGATCCAGGCTGCCGGGCGGCCGCGCCTCAACTATGGCGGGGCCACAGCCAAGCACATGGCCGAGGTTTTCGCTCACTATTTCGACGGCGGCAAGTTGAAGCGGGCCGTGGTGGTGGGCGAGGTGATCCCTACCATTACCGCGTCGCATGGCCACGAACTGCACTCGCTCAGTTTTGTCGAGCCGGAATCAAAGGATAGGATTCCCTTCCAGGCCAAGCAACTGCGGATTGTGCTCAGCAATTGCGGTCTCATCGATCCGGAGTCGATCGACGATTATCTGGCGGTGGATGGCTACTCGGCGCTGGAGCGTGTGCTGGCGACGATGACGCCGGAGCAGGTGATCGAGGAGATGAAGCAGTCGGGGCTACGCGGGCGCGGGGGCGGGGGGTTTTCGGCGGGGATGAAGTGGGAGCTGGCGCGCAAGACGCAACGCTGGCCCAAGTATGTGATCTGCAACGCCGACGAGGGCGATCCGGGCGCGTTCATGGACCGCTCGGTGCTGGAAGGCGACCCGCACTCGGTGATCGAGGGCATGATCATCGCCGCCTATGCCATCGGCGCCGAATATGGCTATATCTATTGCCGGGCCGAGTATCCGCTGGCCATCCGCCACCTG
>CAYWPZ010000237.1:0-7391 GCA_964460135.1 uncultured Caldilineales bacterium
GATGTGCCTTTGCGCTTCGCTTATGACCGCGCCAAACTGGGCGCCTGGCTCCAGGAGCAGGCCGTAGCCTACGATAACGACCCCACCCCCGCCTCCGCCAAACTCGACACCCTCCAGTTCACGCCCGGCCAGCCCGGCCGCTACACCGACCTGGATGACAGCGCCGTACAGATCATCAAGGCCCTCAGCAGCCCCTACAATCGCGCCGCGCGCATGGCCATCCACGAGCAGCCGCCCCTGCCTCCCACCCCCCAGACGCTGGAGGCGGCGCTGCGGCAGCGGATGGAGCGCTTTTCCGGCATCTATGCCCTGTATTATCAGGACTTGAGCACGGGCGATGAGATCGATGTCGACGCCGACACCGCCTTTGCCGGCATGAGTACGGTCAAGATCCCCATCCTGCTCAAGCTCTACTACGACCGCGACCTGCCGCTCGACCCCAGCACCAGCCGCTGGATCAGCGAGACAGTCAAATCCGAAACTGCCAGCAATGCCGGGGCCAATGCCCTGCTCTATCGCATCGGCGGCGAAGACACCCTCACCGGCGCCCGCCGTGTGACCGAGTTCATGCGCGGGCTGGGCTATCAGAACACCTTCATCGCCGTCCCCTACGATAGCGACCTCACCCCGCCCCACGTTGCCACCCCCGCCAACACCAACCCCGCCTACAACACCTTCCCCGACCCGGCCATGCAGACCACCCCCGGCGACATCGGCAAGCTGCTGGCCGACATCGGCCACTGCGCCGAGGGCGGCGGCAATCTGTTGGCGGCCCTGGCCCCGCGACTCACCCCGGCCGAATGCCAGGAGATGATCGGCTGGCTGGAACAGAACCCGATGGGCTTTCTCATCCGCTACGGCGTACCCGAAGCGACGCGGGTGGCGCACAAACACGGCTACGGCAGCGATAGCCAGGGCGATGTCGCCCTCATCTACGGGCCTGAAGGCCCTTATGTCCTCTCCATCTATGTCTTTCAGTCGGGTTGGGTGATCTGGAACCACAGCAACCCACTGATGAACGACCTCAGCCGCCTGGTCTGGAACTACCATCTCGCCCGTCAGGGCCAGGAACAACTGCCCCCCTTCGACCCGCACGACAAGAACCGCGGCGGTTAGGGAAATGATAGGTCACGACTTGTGTTTTCCCTATTTGCGCCATCACAGACCATGTCAAGATCATCACCAAAACAGACCTATAGCATCATTTTCATCTTGTTGGCCGCCATCCTGTTTTTTGTTCTGGCCATTTTCACCGCCATCGACCCCTTGCTTGTGTGGCTGATGGCAGCGACGCTCATCACCTTTGCGCTTTACGGCTACGACAAGACTCAGGCCAAGCGCGGGGGCGGGCGCGTACCCGAAATCGTGCTGCACGGCGCTGCACTGGCGGGCGGGTTTGTGGGCGCTTGGGCGGGAATGTATCTCTTTCGGCACAAGACCCTCCACACCAGCTTCAAGATCGTCCTCGCCCTGGCCGCCGTGCTCTGGTTCGTCCTCATCTCCTTCATCTTCTTTGCCTGACGCCATCCCGGCCGTCAGCCGCTACGAAACACGCAACACAACCGGCGATGAACCTTGCGCGCTACCAACGCCAAATGATCTTCCACGGCCTGGGCGAGGCCGGGCAGCGCAAGCTGCTGGCAAGCACTGTGGCCATCATCGGCTGCGGCGCCACCGGCTCGGTTCTGGCCAACCACCTGGCCCGCGCCGGCGTAGGGCGCTTGCGGCTGGTGGATCGCGATTATGTGGAACTGAACAACTTGCAGCGGCAGTTGTTGTTCGACGAAGACGACCTGGCCGCAGGCTTGCCCAAAGCCGTAGCCGCCGAACGCCGTCTGCGCCGGATCAACAGCGAGATCGCCATCGAGGGTGTGGCGGCCGACTTCAACCCCGGCAACGCCCTGGAACTGCTCCGGGACGCCGACCTGGCGCTGGATGGCACAGACAACTTCGAAGCCCGCTATCTGCTCAACGATGCCTGTCTCAGTCTCGGCCTGCCGTGGGTCTATACCGGCGTCGTCGCCTCCTATGGCATGACCGCCACCCTCATCCCCGATGGCGCCGCGGCCCGGCTGGGACGAACCGCAACCGGCTGTCTGCAATGTCTGCTGGGGGCTGAGCCAACCACGGGCGGGGCCACCTGCGATACGGCCGGCGTCTTGGGGCCGGTTGTGGATGTGCTGGCCTCCGTCGCCGCCGGCGAAGCGATCAAACTGCTGGTGGGCGAAGGTGACCTCAACCAGGGCCTGATCCATATCGATCTCTGGGATAATAGCTTCGAGACCTTCAGGTGGGCCGGCCGCGACCCTGCCTGCCGGGCCTGCGCCGGCGGCGACTACCGCTTCCTGAACGCCGAGATGGGCAGCCGCAGCGCCATCCTCTGCGGTCGCAATGCGGTGCAGGTCAGCGTCCCACACGCTCGCCTCGACCTCGAGTTGGTGGCCGCCCGCCTGCAGCCGCTCGGCCAGGTGAAGCACAGCCCCCATCTCCTGCGCGCCGCCATCGACGGCTACGAGATCAGCTTGTTTCCCGACGGCCGCGCCATCATCAAAGGCACCGAAGACCCGGACGTGGCCCGCAGCCTGTATGCGCGTTATGTTGGGGTGTAGACCGGGAGACCGGTTGCCACTTGCTACTTGCCATCTGCCACCCGCCACCTCATGCCCCCCTTCATCCTGACCACCCTCATCTATGCTGTGCGCAATGGGCAAGTGCTGATGATGCACCGCCACAAAGAGCCGAACCTGGGCTTGTGGGTGGCGCCGGGCGGCAAACTGCACGACGACGAAACCCCGCGCGAGTGCGCCATCCGCGAGCTGCGCGAGGAGACCGGACTGGTGGCCGTCAACCCGCAGTTGCGCGCCATCATCACCGAACTCTCGGCCCGCAAGGATTGGCAATGGTTGATGTTTGTCTATCGCACCGAGGTGGCTGCCGGTGAAGTGGCGGGCGATGAGCGCGAAGGCCGGTTGCGTTGGTTCCCGATCGCCGAGATCGCCAGCCTGCCCATCCCCGAAGCCGATGCTATCTTCAATCCGCTCGTTCTCGATCGCCATGGCCCCGCCCTTGAGCTCAAATTCGTCTATGACGATGCCCTGCGGTTGATAGGCTGGGAGAAGGCGGCCATCTAAACGGAATCCCTCAACCTTCCTGCGCCAGCAGCGTGGCAGCGACGCTCGAGACCGGCCCGATGAAGAAGCACATGCAGGGCCAGTAGTTGCAGATCCAGATCACGACGCACGGCCGCGCCCAGGAAGCGTGAGGCCGGCCGACGGGACAGACGGCTGGGTGTGGACAGGCCGGAGACAGCAGGGGCGCAAGCGGCCAGGCGGGGCGTCAGAGCGCTTTTTGGCGGCTCGAAATCGGGCCTACGGCTTGCGCGCCAGCAAGAAGAAACGATGGTCGCGCACATCCAGATAGCCTTCCTCCTGGATGCGATGGTGGAGTTGGAACAGCGCCTCGGCGTAACGCTCGACGCTGAAATCCTCGATCTGCCAGGGAACGGCCTTGAGGTAGTAGACGATGGCGCCGACATCGAAAAAGCGGGCGCGGGGGAAATCCTCCACCGCCTTGATCACCTCGAACCCGACCGCCTCCAACTGACTGCGGGCGGTGGCCAGACGCCAGTTGGCGTCCAGATTGAACCTGGCCCCCAGCAGCATGTTCAGATCCCAGCCATCCTCGCCGCCCACCTGCTGGGTGATGAACAGCCCGCCTGGCGCCAGCAGGCGCCACACCTCCGCCGGCGCATAGGACTCGTGGCGGTTGATGATCAGATCGATTTCGGCATCGGCGAACGGCAAAGTGGCGTCGTCATCGACGGCCACAACCTGCACGCCGAGCGGTTCCAGGCGGGCACGGGCAACGGGCAGGTTGGGCGCGAAGCCTTCGCTGGCCCGACTGTGCGGGGGCAGGGGACGCAGCTGCGAGAGCAATTCACCGCCGCCGGTGCCCATGTCCAAGAGCGAAGTGGCGCGCCGGAGCCGGGGCAGTACTTCGCTGGCATAGCACCACGTTTGCGGGGCCGTGCGCATACGGCCGGTGCCGCTGATATGCGAGAAATCCCAGCCCTGGAACGGACTTTGCGCCTCGGCCAGCCAGAACTCCAGCAAAGCCTGACGGTCTTCGTGCTGCTCGATAGAGGCGACAAACATGGCTGCGGTCAGCGATTCTCGACCTGATAGACCTGGCCAGGATAGGGAGCGGTGAAGGCGTCGAGCGCGCCGGTGATGAAGACCGTGTTCTCGTCGGGGCCAAAGCTGAGGTTGGTGACATAGGGCGCCGGCACATCGAGTGTGCGCAGCAGCGCGCCGGCCGGGTCGACGACGATGATGCGCCCCCCCTCGAACTGGGCGATGTAAAGATTGCCCTGACTGTCGGTCTTCAACCCATCTGGCCCCATGTAGATGTCCATTCCTGCTTTGTCGGGCAGGAGGTCGCTCAAGCGGGCGAAGAGATAGCGTTCGCCCAGCGTCCCATCCTTGTTCACTGGGAACCAGAGCACCCGCTGCGCCGCCATTTCCGAGGCATAGAGCTTGGCGCCGTCAGGCGAGAGGGCGAGGCCGTTCGAGTAGTGAATGTCATTGGCCACCTCGGTCACTTCCCCATCTGGATTCAGGTAGAGAATTCTGCCAGTGATGGGCGCGGTCACATCCCACACCCCCGAGGCCGAGAAATACACCCCGCCGCGGGCATCGACTGTGGCATCGTTGGGGCCGACGAAACCGGCGCCGTCGCTATCCTTGTCGATCGTGGTCACGGTTTCGCCGCCAGACGAGACGATGGCAAGGTTATTAGCGTCGTAGCAGGTGATCAGGAAGTTGCCATCGGGCAAGCCCACCGCCGCCGATGGCCCGCAGCCGTCCTGCTGCCAGACCACGGTGTTGACGGCGCCATCCCACTTCAGCAGCGTGTTGCCGCCGTAGGCCACATAGAAGAGGGCGTTGTCGCGCCATTCGGGACCTTCGGGAAAGGAGACATCGGGGTTAATGACGATGGCTGCATCCGGCGCGGCGGCCGGCAGCGCCAGCGGCACGGGCGGCGCGCAGGCCGCGACCAGGGTAAGGGTCAAGAGCGAAAAGAGTGTATGTTTCATCGCTGCCTCGTGCGCGTGAAGTGGTGAGTGGTTTGCAGGTCTGCCAGAGTCTGCGGCTAAGCAGACGCATTGTAGACGCTGGTGATTGTTTGCGCAATCATCATCGTGGAGTCAAGCAGGCGGGGCGTCGATGCTTTCCAGGACGGCCACGAATTCGGCCATGATCATGGCCGTGGCCCCCCAGACTTCGTACGATCCCAGGCGATAGAAGGGGATGAATCGCACCTGGCCGTCGATGAGCCGGCTGGCGCTGGCCTGGTTGGCCGGGTCGAGGAAATGTGCGACGGGCGTCTCGATCACCTCGGCGACTTCGTGGGCCGCAGGCTGCCAGGCGGGGCGGCGCGGCATGTAGCCAACCACAATCTGCAGGCAGAAGTGACTGGGGCGGATATAGATGTGGGTCAGCCGGCCGAGGGGCGTCACCTGGGCGGCGTCGAGACCCAGCTCTTCCTGGGCCTCGCGCAGGGCCGTTTGCTCGACCGTCTCGCGACCCTGGCGGGCGCCGCCCGGCAACGAGACCTGGCCGGGATGGTCGGGCAAATCGCGGCGGCGAGCAGTGAGCACGGTGTAAAGCTCACCCTGATGAGGGTAGAGCAAGAGTAGCACCGCCGCGCGCCGACAGCCGCGCGAGTCGCTGGCGTAGAATTCGGGCGGGGGCCGGTGGCTGGGCGCCATTCGCCGCTGTCCCTCGGGGCCGGGCAGCGGCCGTCGCAGTGCAGCCTGGATGGAGGCGATGGCCCAGGAGCGGGGCGAAGCGTTCATTGTCTCTGTGAGTGCGGGCGAACGATTGCAGCAAATCCGACCAGAAAGTGTACAATCAAACCCTGACCAGCCCAAGCAAGGGCAACTCCCAGAACCGATTCGCCGCACTGAACACCGATCTCTCCCCCATCCTCGACTTGCTTCGTCGGCTGCCCTATGTGGCCCAGCAGCCCGACGAAGTGATCTCAGCCCTGGCCGCAGCCGCCACGCGCTCGAACTATCGCACCGGCGCTGTCATCTTCGTGCAGGGCGAGCCAGGCCGCGGCTTGTTCATCATCGAAACGGGCGAAGTCAAGATCAGCCGCGTGGGACGCGAGGGCCGGGAACACATCCTGCATGTGCTGCGGACGGGCGAGACCTTCAACGATGTGGCGGCCATGGATGGCGGCCCCAATCCGGCGACGGCCATCGCCCGCACCGACGCGGCTGTGTGGTGCATCCCGCGCGATGACCTGCGCCAGATCGCCATCCTCCACCCCGCCCTGGCCTGGGCGCTGGTCGAAAACATCGCTCGCCGCGCTCGCTATCTGGTCGGCGTGGTCGAGGATCTGGGCATGCGTAGCGTGCGCGGGCGCCTGGCAAACCTGCTCTTGACCGAAGCGCGGGCGCATCAATTGGGCGCTGTGCCCCGCTTGTTGTCACAAGAAGAGATGGCCAGCCGCTTGGGCACCGTGCGCGAGGTGGTGGGGCGAGCCTTGAAGGCCATGGCTGAAGATGGCGTCATCGCCTTCGACCGGCACCGCATCGTCATCCTGGACGAGGGCAGGCTGGCGGACGAGGCCGATGCTTGAGTGAGCCGGATAGACCTCGATCAGCAGGGAGCGGGTGGGGCCATCGGCCTGCTGGATGAGATCGAAACGGGCGATGTCGGCTTCTTGGTTGCTGTGGCGGACGTTTGCGAGCGTAGCCGCGCGGAACTCACACCCCCGGCTTTGCGTCTTCACTATCGCATCCCACCCCCACCTGCCGTGCTTGGTTTCACTCAGAGCCTGCCCTGAACGCAGTGAGTGACAAGCCTGCACCTCGCCGCCCGCCCCTACCCCCTTGTCAATCCGCCGCCTCCTCCCCCTCCTGCTGCTCCTGTTCCTGGCTGCCTGCGCGCCCGGCAACCGCATCGGTCCGCGACCTGCCGCCGACCTGCGCGCCGCGGTCGAAAGCTACATGCAGCAGTACCAGCCCGGCCCAACCCCGCGCGTCTTCGAGACCACGCGTCTCACCGACCGAAACGGCAAGCTCCTCGCTGAACGCTGGCTGGAAGGTCGGCGCAGTTGGGTTCCCCTCAACCGGGTTTCGCAACACCTGATCGACGCCACCATCTCGACCGAAGACAACACCTTCTATGCCAACCCCGGCGTCGATCCCGCCCGCATCGCCGGCGCCGCCCTGCAGAACGTCCAGCAGGGCCAGGTCGTCTCCGGCGGCAGCACCATCACCATGCAACTGGCGCGCAACCTCTTCTTGGGGCCAGAAGAACGCTATGACCAGAACATGGACCGCAAGCTGTTAGAAGCGGGGCTGGCGCAGGAACTCGGCA
>CAYWPZ010000238.1:0-7321 GCA_964460135.1 uncultured Caldilineales bacterium
CCAAGCCATCGCGCACCAACCGGTCGATGATGCCGGTCATCGTGGCCGACACCTGGTGCACCTGACGCGACAGGGCGCCCATGTTGGTTTCGCCGCCCACCGAAACCAGCGCCACCAGGGTGTAGAATTGGGGCACGGTCAGGTCGAGCGCCGATAATTCCTGGGCGAAGCGCCGGTGTTGGAGCCAGTTCAGGTGCAGGAGTTTAGAGCGAAGGTCGGCCGGATCAACTTCTTTGACCGGCTGTCCAACCAGGTGGAAACCAAAGCCAGGGCCGCCAAGACCTTCCAAAATCAGGGACATTGGGATCGCCTCCGAA
Organism: uncultured Caldilineales bacterium; assembly: GCA_964460135.1. GTDB lineage: Bacteria > Chloroflexota > Anaerolineae > J102 > J102 > SSF26. The sequence goes on from CAYWPZ010000238.1 coordinate 318, forward strand.
ACAAGGATGCGGGGGAAGAATTAAGAGTCACGAACATCTTACGCCAGGAAATGGCGGCGTTCAAGCCCGGTCCACTTGCTGCTGCCTGACAGAAATGCAACAAAGCATTTCAGTTGGGCCACACCCTCCCCGCCGGCTTGACTTTCGCCCTGCTTTTGCTACAATCAAAATGTACGTACATTCGCACAAATTTCAGCTCACCCGATGCCGTCATCCCTGGAGTTCCACCCCCTCGATCACCGTTCACCGATTCCGCTCTACCACCAGCTCAAGATGCAGATCATCGCTGGGGTGGAAGGCGGCGACCTGCCGGTGGGCGCCACCTTGCCGCCGGAGGTCGAATTGGTGAGCGTGCTTGGGGTCAGCCGGCAGACGGTGCGGCGGGCGATGCAGGAATTGGAGTACGATGGCTACATCCAGCGGGCGCGGGGGCGCGGCACCACCGTGCTCCGCACCAAGATCAGCCGCGGTCTCACCCGTCTGACCAGCTTCAGCGAGGACATGCTCCAGCGAAGTCAGCAGGTCAGCAGCCAGCTTCTCGCCTTCGAGGTCATCGCCGCCACACCCTTCCTGGCCGAAAGGCTCAGCCTTGCACCTGGGACGCCGGTGACCTACCTGCACCGATTGCGCTGCGCCGACAGTACGCCCATCGCCATCACCATCTCCTACATCCACCTGCCCGGCGGCGCCAGCATCAGCCGCGCCGACATCGAGCGCGTCGGCTCGCTCTATGCCCTGCTCGAGCGTCAGAACATCACCATCCTGGAGGCCGACCGCACGATCGAAGCCATCGCCGCCAATGACGAACAGGCGCGACTCCTGGCCGTTGCCGCCGGCTCGCCGCTCTTGCTGGTCGAAGGCGTGGCCTACACCTTCGACCACCTTGCCATCGAATACCACCAGGTCATCAGCGCCGGAGAACGATACAAATATGCCATCCATGTAACCCGCTAGGGCGTCGCCGCCTCCCCTCGTGTCCCTGCCGGCGCCCCAGCCGGCATCGTCTCCGCCTCACCCACTTTCTTTCCTCATTCGCTTGGATGCAAGGAGCATCACCATGAACATCAAAGACAGGAAGTTCATCGAACTGTTTGTCATCCTGGCCGTGGTTCTGGCTCTGGCGGCGTGCGCAGCGCCGGTCCCTGCCCCCACCACCGCCCCCACCGAAGCGCCGCCTGCCGAAGCGGAAAAGGCCGTCGGCCTGGAAGTCTGCCAGGGCCAGAACCTGACCCTGGCCTCGATGACCGACCAGTACGTCGTCGCCTTTCGCGCCCTCGTGCCCCAATTCAACCAGGCCTCCGGCGCTACGATCACGCTGGACGAGCTGGGCTATGTCGATCTCTACCAGAAGCTGATCGCCGATTTCGTCGGCCACACCGGCAACTATGACCTGATGACGGTGGACATCGTCTGGTCGGGCGAGTTTGGCGCCAACCGCTACACCAAGCTGCTGGATGAGTACATGGCGCGCGACAAAGCCGAGTTGCAGCTTGACGACATCCTGCCGGTTTCGTGGACCTTGGGCGAATGGCAGGGCGAGCACCCCGCCTATCCCCTGGCCGGCTACGCCAACGTGCTGAACTACCGCAAGGACGTGCTGGCCGCAGCCGGCATCGAGCCGCCCAAGACGCAAGAAGCGTTGTTGGAGGCGGCGATCAAACTGACCGACGCCGGCAAAAGCATGTACGGCATCGCCCTGCTGGGGGCCAAAGGCCCGGCGGTGGCGCAGGATTACATGGCCTGGGTGCAGCAGCACGGCGGCCGCATCCTGGATGACGCCGGCAAACCCGCCCTGAACACAGCCGAGAATGCGAAGATCCTGGAATTCTTCGGCGAGTTGTTCAAATACGCGCCGCCTGGCGCCACCGACTATTGGTGGGACCAGCGCGAGACCGCCTTCCGCAGCGGCCAGGTGGCGATGATGGAAGGGTGGAGCATCGCCCGCGCCGGCTACGAGGATGCCAATATCAGCAGCGTCGTCGGCAATGTCGATATCGCCGTCGCCCCAGTGGCGGCAGGGATGGAGCCGAAATATGGCTTCGGCGGCTGGGGCATCGGCATCAACGCCGACTCGACGCCGCAGGAGCAGGAATGCGCCTGGCAGTTCATCAAGTGGCTCACCTCGCCGGAAATCCAGAAGGAGTGGCTGAAGAACGATGGCGCGCCCATCCGCCGCAGCACCATGACCGACCCCGAGCTGGTGGCCTTGTATCCCTGGCTGCCCATCCTGCTGGAGTCCTTCGAGAAGGGCGATGGCGACTACCGCCCCCGCATCCCGCAGTACAGCATCATCCAGGACGCCCTGGGCACGCATGTCAACGCCTTCCTCGTCGGCCAGGAAACGGCGCAGCAAGCCCTGGACGCAGCGCAGAAGCAGGTGGAGGATAACTGGCAATAAGGCCAGACCGCCCAACCCCGGCGAGGTCGCCTTGCCCGCGCAAGGCGGCCTCGCCCTTTCCTCCCGGCATGAGCGCCACCCCCGGCCACCCCCTCCCCTCCCGTCCGCAGTGGTTCGCGCCCAGGCGGCGCTTCTTGCGCGGGGAGGGCGCCTACCTGGCCATGTTGGCGCCGCTGCTGGTGTTCGTGGCCTTCATCGCCCTCTATCCCCTCTTCTTCTCCTTCCGCATCAGCCTGTTCAAATACCGGCTGACCGACCCCAACCAGACGCAGACCTTCCTCGGCCTGGCCAACTATGCCCGCGCCCTGGCCGACCCGGTGGTGTTGCAATCCTTGCGGGTGACGCTGGTCTATGTGGCCGGCACCGTGTTGTTCGAAATCTTGTTCGGCCTGGCCCTGGCCCTGCTGCTCTCGTCGGAGATGCGGCTGATGCGCACGATCCGGGCGACGCTGCTCATCCCCATGGCGCTGCCGCCCCTGGTGGTGGGGCTGGTGTGGAAATCGCTCTACAACGCCGATTTCGGCGTCCTCCCCTTTTACCTCAAGCAAATGGGGGTGAACGTGGGCCGTGGGCCGTTGGCCGAGTTGGATTGGGCCATGCCGGCCGTGATCCTGATCGACATCTGGCAGTGGACGCCCCTGCTGATGGTCATCTTCCTGGCCGGGCTGAAGAGCCTGCCGGTGGAGCCGTATGAAGCCGCGTATGTGGATGGCGCCAGCCGCTGGCAGAACTTCCTCTACATCACCCTGCCCCTGCTGCGGCCGACGCTGCTGGTGGCGTTGCTGCTGCGCACCATGCAATCGTTCAAGGTCTTCGACACCATCTACGCCACCACCGCCGGCGGCCCCGGCTCGGCCACCACCGTGCTCAACTTCCACATCTACACCGTGGGCATGACCTTTTTCGATATGGGCTACGCCGCCGCCCTGGCCAACATCCTGCTGGTGGTCATCGCCATCCTCTCCATCCTCTACATCATGGTGCTGGAGCGCCAACAACTGTAAGCGCCATGCACAAGCAGAGCCGTTTCGAGCGCGTCCTCCTCACCGTGCTGGTCATCCTGACGGTGTGCTTCTTCATGCTGCCCGTCTATTGGCTGCTGACCACCGCCTTCAAGTATGGCCGCGAGGCCTTTGCCATCCCGCCCCACTGGCTCTTCTTCGATTTCACCCTGCGCAACTTCCGCGAAATCCTGGATGCCACCCAAACCGGGCGCTTCCTGCTCAACAGCATCATTGTCAGCGCCGGGGCCGTCACGCTTTCGCTGCTGCTGGGCGTGCCCGCCGGCTACGCCATCGCCCGCTCCGGCTCGCGGCTGCTCAATCTCTCCTCCTATTTCTTCCTGCTGCTGCTGATGGTGCCGCCGGTAGCCATGCTCATCCCCTTCTATCTGATCATGCGGGATCTGCATCTGCTCGGCTCCTACGCCTCGCTGATCATCCTCGACACCGTCTTCGACGCCGCTTTTGTGGTGTGGATGATGCGCAGTTATTTCGCCGACGTGCCCAAAGAGATGGAGGAAGCCTCGCTGGTAGATGGCGCCTCCCATTTCGGCGCCTTTTGGCGCGTGGCCCTGCCCCTTTCCATCCCCGGCATCGTCGCCGCCGCCATCTACGTCTTCATCTTCAGTTGGAACGACTTCCTCTTCGCCCTCATGCTCACCTCGCCCCGCACCAAGACCATCCCCCTCGGCATCCTGGCCTCCTTCAGCGCCGTGGGCGTGAACTGGGGCAAGATGGCGGCGATGTGCCTCTTTGCCATTATCCCCGCCCTGATCATCTCCCTCTTCCTCAACCGCTATTTCATCCGGGGCATCACCATGGGCGCAAGCAAGGGGTGAGGTCGATGCACTCGGACGACGCCTTTCTCTGCTTCAGCGGCGCCCAGATCGTCGCCGGCGACGAGATGGAGGTGCTCAGCGGCGCCTGCCTGAATGTGCAGGAGGGCCGCATCCATTCCATCGGCGAGGCCATCCCCGGCGCCCGCCGCATCGATCTGCCCGGCGCCCTCCTCTGCCCGCTGTTCGTCGACGCCCACACCCATCTGGGCGACGCCGGGGCCAAGGAACTGGGCATCGGCCTCAGCCTGGAACAGGCCGTCATCCCCCCGCACGGCCTCAAACACCGCTATCTGGCCGGCCTCGGCCCTGAAACCCTGGTGCGGACGATGCGCTGCGCCCTGCTCGATATGCTGCAAGGCGGCGTCATTGCCTGCGGCGATTTCCGCGAGCAGGGGCTGGCGGGCGTGCGCGCGCTGCGCCAGGCCGCGGCCGGTCTGCCCCTGCGGGTCGTCATCCTGGGCCGCATGGCCGAAAGCGGGCAGGCGGATGCGGAAGCGATCGAGGCCGAGGCCCATGCCCTCCTGGCCGAGGCCGACGGCCTGGGCGTGCGCGATGTCGAAGCCTACCCGCCCGACCTGCTCTGTCGCCTGCGCCGGCGCTACCCTGACAAGATCTTCGCCGTCCATGCCGCCGAAAGCCGCGCCGCCCAGGAAGACTCGCTCCGGCGCCGCGGCCGCACCCAGGTGGCCCGCGCCCTCGATTGGCAGCCCGACCTGCTGGTGCACCTGATCCACGCCACGCCTGCCGACCTGGAACTGGCGGCCAGGGCCGATGTGACCGTGGTCAGTTGCCCGCGCTGCAACGGCGTCTTGGGCAACGGCTTCCCCGATCTGGCGGCCTGGCGGCAAGCGGGCGTGCGCTTCGCTCTCGGCACCGACAACGTCATGTTCGTGGCCCCCGACATGCTGCGGGAGATGGATTTTGCCTCGCGCTTGGGCCGCGGACTGGCCGCCGACCCATGCGCGCTCGATGCCCGCAGCCTGCTGCAGGCCGCCACCCTCCACGGCGCCCGCGCCCTGAAACTCGATGCCGACCTGGGCAGCCTGGCCCCCGGCAAAGAGGCCAGCTTCATCCTCTTCGACCTCGACCGCCCCCACCTGCGCTACCAGCACGACCCGATCAGCGCCGTCGTCCACCGCGCCGGCCGCGCCGACATCGCCGCCCTCTACGTGCGCGGGCAGTGTGTTAGTAATTGGTAACTGGTTATTGGTTATTGACAATTCTCGTTATCAATTACCAATCTCCAATCTCCAATCTCCAATCTCCAATCTCCACCCACCATGCTCCCCGAAACCATGCGCGCCATGTGGTGCGAGCGCCCGCAAGAAGTCGAACTGCGGCGCCTTCCCCTCCCTGCCGTCGGCGATGACGATGTCCTGGTCGAAGTCGCCTATGCCGCCATCTGCCCCTGGGATGTGCGCGCCTTCTCCGGCCTCTCCTCGGTGCCCTTCCCCCGGCTGCTCGGCCACGAAGTGGCGGGCCGGGTGGCGGCGGTGGGCAAGAACGTCAGCCATCTGCCGATCGGCCAGGCCGTGGCCCCCGATATGATCATCAAATGCGGGACCTGCCGCGCCTGCCGCAGCGGCCGCTCCAACCGCTGCCAGCGCCCCACTTTCCAACAGTTCGGCGGCGGCTACGCCGATTACGTTTGCGTGCCCCAGCGCAACATCCACCCCATCCCGTCCGGCGTCAGCCTCAAGGCCGCGGCCCTGATGGAGCCGCTGGCCTGCGTGCTGCGCGGGCAAGACATGCTCCGCCTCTACCCCGGCGAGGTGGAACTGGTCATCGGCCTCGGCCCCATTGGCGCCATGCACCTGCAAACGGCGCGGGCTTTCGGCGCCCAGGTCATCGCCTCCGACCCAATCGACGCCCGCCTGGACATCGCCCGCGCCCTGGGCGCCGCCTGGACGGTCAATCCCACCACCACCGACCTGGCGGCATTCGTGCGCGAAGTCACCGGCGGCTGGGGGGCCGACGCCATCGCCCTCACCGTCGGCTCGGCCGACAGCACGCCGGAGAACATGAGCCGCGCCCTCGGCCTCATCGCCGCCGGCCGGGTGCAGACCGAGGCCCTGATCAGCCACATCCTGCCGCTAGAGCAGCTGGCCCAGGGCTTCGAGATGGTGAAGAATCGCGCCGGCCACAAGATCATGATCGAGGTCAACGGCGAACCCTGACCGCCGGCGTCACCCATGCCCCCCTTCCTCCTCGCCGTCGATGTCGGCACCTCGGCCCTGAAAACCGTCGTCTATGACCGTGATGGGGCGATGCTCGCCATGGCTGTCGAGCGCTACGGCTACGCCGCCCCGCAGCCGGGCTGGGCCGAAGCCGACCCCGAACACTGGTGGCAAGCCTTTTTGCAGACGCTCGGCGCCCTCCGCCAGCGGCTGCCGGACTTGGAGGAAACCCAGGCCCTGGCCTTCACGGGGCAGATGCACACGGCCGTGCTCCTGGATGCAACCGGAGCGATCATCCCCCCCACCATCCTCTGGCTCGACCGTCGCGCCGTGGCCGAAACGGTGGAACTCCAAACCCGGCTCGGTCTCCCGCCCCACCAGCTCAACTCCACCTACACCCTGCCCAAACTCCTGTGGCTTGCTCGCCATCGTCCCGACATTCTCCCGCGCATCGCCGCCCTGCTATGGCCCAAGGACTTTCTGCGCTTCCGACTCACGGGCGAGCGGCTGACAGATGTCACCGAGGCGGGCGGGGCGGCGCTGCTTGATTGGCAGACGCTGGCCTGGGCGAGCGAGCGGCTGGAGATGA
>CAYWPZ010000239.1:0-7279 GCA_964460135.1 uncultured Caldilineales bacterium
CGTCAACGTCCTGTTCAAAAAAGAGGTCTCGGCTGCGCCCGACCCCGAAGCCAGACGCAAGGAACTGGTAACCGATTACGAAGAGCGCTTCAACAACCCCTATGTCTGCGCCGCCCGCGGTCTCATCGACGATGTCATCGAACCGCGCGACACCCGCCGCACCCTCATCCGAGCGCTGGAAGTCACCCTCTCCAAGCGCGAGCGCCATCAGCCGAAGAAACACGGCCTGTCGCCGGCGTAGAAGTAATTGGTAACTGGTAATTACCAGTTACCAATTACCAATAACTCACAACCAAACCGATGTTCAAAAAAATCCTCATTGCCAATCGCGGCGAAATTGCCGTCCGCATCATCCACACCTGCCGGGATCTTGGGATCAAGACGGTGGCGGTCTATGCACCGTCCGACTGCGATTCGCTGCATGTGCGCCTGGCCGATGAATCCCTGCCGCTGCACTCGCCCGAACGCTATGCTGACGGCGCAGCCCTGTTGGCCATTGCCGGCGCGACCGGGGCCGAAGCCATCCACCCCGGCTATGGCTTCACAGCCGAAAACGCTGCCTTTGCCGCCATGTGTCAGCAAGCCGGCGTCGTCTTCATCGGCCCTTCACCCTCCACCACGGCCCGTCTCGAGCAAAAAGCGGCCATGCTCACCACTGCCGATGACGCCGGATTCTGCACGCCGCCCCACACCGACGCCTGCTTCGACGCCCAAGATGAGCAAGCCCTCGGGGCCGCCGCCGAAGGGCTGGGCTACCCGATCGTGATCAAGTCTTGCCGGGGCGGTCGCGGCCGCGGCACCCGTCTGGCCTTCCGGCCCGAACGCCTGGCCGAGTTGGTGAAGAACGCCCAGACCGAAGCCCAGCGCATCTATGGCGATGGCCTGGTCTATCTCGAGCGCGCCATCTGGCCGGCCTATCACATCGATGTCCAGATCCTGGCCGACCACCACGGCAACATCATCCACCTGGGTGAGCGATGCAGCTCGTTGCAGCAGCACAACCAGAAACTCATCACCGAGACGCCCGCCCCCTGTCTCAGCCCCCGCCAGCGCCAGCACGTCTGCCAGACAGCCGTCAGCCTTGCCCGCCTGTTCGACTTTCGCGGCGCTGGCACGGTCGAGTTCCTGGTCGGCAGCGAGGGAACGGTCTGCTTCAGCGACTTCAAGGGCCGGATCCAGGTCGAGCACCCCATCACCGAGATGGTCAGCGGCGTCGATATCGTGGCCGAGCAGCTGGCCATCGCCGCCGGTCAGCCCCTGCGCCTGCGCCAGGAAGACGTGAACCTGAACGGCTGGGCGATGCAGTGCCGGATCAATGCCGAAGACCCCTGGAACCACTTCTTACCCAGCCCTGGCGTCCTGCATCGCTTCCGGCTGCCCGGCGGGCTGCACGTGCGCGTGGACACCTACGGCTACGGCGGCTGCATCGTCCCCGTGCGTTTCGATTCGCTGCTAGCGCTGGTCGTGACCTGGGCCGAAGATCGCGCCGCCTGCATCCGGCGGATGCAAAGGGCCTTGCAGGACTTCATCATCGTCGGCGTCCAGACCAACGCGCCGCTACACCAGCGCATCGTCGAGCACCCCGATTTCATCGATGGTCGCTACGACACCGATTTCATCCGCCACGCCCAACTCGCCGACCCCGCCCCCCTTGCCGACCTGAGCGATGTGGCCATCGCCGCCGCCATCGCCTACGAGCGCCGCAACAAGACCCCGCGCCCGGTGCAACCCAGCCGCCTGCAATCGGGCTGGCATCGCTCGCTGCGACGCCTGCCGGTCTAACTCCTTATCCAGAGCGGCAAAGAGAGATTCGAGTTATGAGCATCCTACGCGTCACCGTCGATGGCAGGGCCTACGACGTCCGTTTGCAGGCCGATCCGGCCGACCCAGAACGCTTCCTGGCCGAGGTAGATGGCCGGACGGTGGAGGTCATCGCCCCCCTCGGCGACAATCCGAACGGACTGGAGTGGGCGATCATTGGCAACAAGCCTTACGAATTGGTCCTCGACAAAGACCTGGATTGGATTCACACCTGGAGCGGACGCCACACCCTGGCCATCCGCGACCTGGAGGCGGCGTTCGTGCGCATGCCCAGCGGCGATGGCCGGGTGAAGGCTCCCATCCCCGGCCTCATCGCCAGGTTGCTGGTAGCACCGGGGGCGCCGGTCGAGATCGGCCAACCGCTGCTGGTGTTGGAAGCGATGAAAATGGAGAACGAAATCCGGGCCTCACGCTCAGGGATCATCGCCGACCTGCGCGTGCAGCCCGGTCAGACGGTGACGATGGGTGAAGTGCTGGCCGAGATCGCCTGAGATGCAACGTCGCCTTTCTGCCTTTGCCCGCCCCATCGCCGTCTGTTACAATCGGCAGCGGTGTTTCCGGCAAGCCGATTGCTCATCGATGAGGCAGCTATGACCCTGGCAACCGCACGTGATCTGTCGATCATCCTTCTCGCCCTTGAGGCATTCGTTTTCACTGTGATTATCGGGGTGGTGTTGTATTTTGTAGCGCGGGGACTGCGCCTGGGCAACCAGTGGTTGCGCAAGATCGGCTTCCCCGAGGCGCAGCGCTACGCCCGTTTGATCGCCGAACAAAGCCAGGTCATTCGCGACAAAGTCACCCGGCCCATCGTCCAGGTCGAGACTTCGGCGCACCGCGCTCGCCGGACGGCGGCCGCCGTACCGAGCCTGTTCCGCAACCGACGTTCCAGGAGATAGCATGAGCACACGAACCCAAAGCCGCACCTCCGACCGCAGCCGCTTCATCCTCATCGGCGCGCTGGTGGGCGCGACCATCGGTCTGGTGGGCGCGCTGGTGGCTGCCGGCACGCTGGAAGAACGCCAGCGCCGCAGCGAATCCGGTCTCGTCCCCGCGCCGCCCAAACTCGGAGACATCGTCAAATTCTCGATTGCGGCCCTGATGCTGTTGCGTCAGTTTGCCGATCTGCTCACACCCAATGATTGACGCCGTCACGCCGGTTGGCGGGTGGGGGATAGAGCGCTCCTGCCCCAGCCGACGGCTGCAAACAACCCCATACCAAACTGGAGAAGCCTCATGGCAACGAAGGTAGGCACGAATGAACGGCCCTTGCGCATCGCTATCATCGGCGCTGGGCCGTCTGGTTTCTATGCCGCGCAGGCCCTTTTGGGCCAGCAAGACTATCAGGTGGCGATCGATATCATCGACCACCTGCCCGCTCCCTTTGGCCTGGTGCGCTACGGTGTGGCGCCCGACCATCAGAAAATAAAATCCGTTACCAAAGTCTACGAGAAAATCGCCGAGGACCCGCGCGTCCGCTTCCTGGGCAATGTCACCTTCGGCGTCGATCTCAGCCATGCCGATGTCCGCGCCCACTACGACCAGGTGATCTACGCCGTCGGCGCCCAAACCGACCGGCGGCTTGGCGTCCCCGGCGAAGACCTGATCGGCAGCTACCCCGCCACCGAGTTCGTGGCCTGGTACAACGGCCATCCCGACTACGCCGAGCGCAGCTTCGACCTTTCCTGCAAGAGCGTGGCCGTGATCGGCGTCGGCAACGTAGCCATGGACGTGGCCCGCATTCTGGCTCTCTCAGCCGCCGAGATGGAGCAGACCGACATCGCCGACTATGCCCTGGAGGCGTTGCGCCACAGCCAGGTCGAGGATATCTACGTCATCGCCCGTCGCGGCCCGGCCCAGGTGAAATTCACCAACCCCGAATTGCGCGAGTTGGACGAGCTCGAGGGCGCCGATGTCATCGTCGCCGGCGAAGAACTGGATATCGACCCACTCAGCGCCGCCTCGATTGCCGACAACCGCGAGGCCCAGACCAATATCGACATCCTCCGCCACTATGCCGAGATGGGGCCGCAGGGCAAAGGCAAGCGCATCCATTTCCTCTTCCTGCGCTCGCCGATCGAAATCATCGGCGACGAAAACGGCAAAGTGACGCACATCCGGCTGGAAAAGAACGAACTGCGACCCGACGACCGCGGCGGGCTGAACTCACATGGCCGGGGCGAGTACGAAACCCTGGAAGTGGGGCTGGTGATGCGATCGATCGGCTATAAGGGCGAGCCGCTGCCTGATGTCCCCTTCCACGCCAAATGGGGCGTGATCTCGAACGAAGGCGGCCGTGTGACCGACTATGGCACGGGCCAGGTGGTTCCGGCGGAGTATTGTGTGGGCTGGATCAAGCGCGGCCCCACCGGCATCATCGGCACCAACAAACCCGATTCGGTGGCCACCGTGCGCCTGCTGCTCGAAGATACGCCCAACATCCAACCGGCCGACGACGACAAGGCCCACCCCGACGCCGTGACGGCGCTGCTGAAAGCGCGCGGGGTGCGCTATGTGGACTGGGCCGAATGGCAGATGATCGACGCCGCCGAGGTGGCAGCCGGGGAGAAGTTGGGCCGGCCTCGCCTCAAGATCACAGCCGTCGCCCAAATGTTGACGACGGTGCAACAGGCCATCGAAGCCGCAACTCTGGACATTTTGATCATCGGCGGCGGCCCAGCCGGGCTGTATGCCGGGTTCTATGCCGGGCTGCGCCAACTCAAGACCCGCATCCTCGAGGCCATGCCGGTGGTGGGAGGCCAGCTCTCTGCCCTCTACCCAGAGTTGATCGTGTACGACGCTCCTGGTTTCTTCCGCATCGAAGCCAGGGAACTGGTCAACGCCCTGCGCACCCAGGCCGAACGCTTTGGCAGCATGGTGGATGTGTGCTGCAACTGCCGGGCGCTCTCGATCAGCCGCCTGGAAGATGGTCTTTTTGCGGTTCAAGATTCACAAGGCCGCACCCATCGCGCTCGCCGTTTGATCCTGGCCACCGGCATCGGCGCCATCACACCGATCAGACTGGAAAATGCCAGCGTCAAACGCTTCGAGGGCAAGGGCGTGCACTATTTCGCCCGCGACCGGGCCGAATTCCAGGGCAAACGGGTGTTGATCGTCGGCGGCGGCGATAGCGCCGTGCTGTGGGCGCTGAACCTGAAGGATTGGGCAGCCCAGGTCACGCTCATCCATCGCAACGATAAGTTCCGGGCCAAAGAAGCCAACCGGGCCGAGATGATGGAAAGCGGCATCGAGGTGCGCACATTCCACGAAATCAAAGAGATCAGGGGCCGGGGTCGGGTCGAACAAGTAGTGATTGTCGATAGCAAGAGCGGGGTCGAGAGCGAACTCGCCGTCGATGCGGTCATCCTGGCCCTAGGCTACCGCAGCGAACGCAATTTCGTACAGGGCTTGGGCCTGGAATTGGATGGCAGCGGCATCAAGGTCAACGGCCTGATGCAGACCAGCCTCGCGGGCATGTATGCTATTGGCGATGTAGCCAAGCCGGATGGCGGCATCAATCTCCGCCTCATTGCCACCGGGCTGGGCGAGGCCGCCATTGCCGCCAACCATGCCTGCCATAGCCTGCGCCCCGAAAAACCTATCGTGCCCCAGCACAGCTCGATGATGCGTCTGTAACGCCCACAAGCCGCATCATGTTTGCCATAGCGCCGCCGGCGGCAATCCCACCGGCGGCGCTTCCATCTTCCCTGTAGTCACGGCTTCAGCCGTTCCTCTGCCACGGAAATCGGAACTTCCTCCCCGACGGCTCAGCCGGGGCAGCCTCGACCTCTTCCGCCGAGGACAGATCGACCGCCGGCGCAGCCAACTCCGGCTCAGGCGCCATCGTCGCGGCGGCTGCATCCATTCCGCCAGCCACCGCCGGCGATTGCACTGCCTCGACAAGCGGCCCTTCCTCTGGCGACGGGGCAGCAAGCTGAGGGGCAGCAACCGGTTCGGCCAGAGCCAGATGCCCGGCCTCGGACAGCGGCAGGGCGCGAGCATAGACGCTGGCCAGGATCGGTCCCGCCTGGGCCAGGGGCATCTGGCGGCGGAGCGGCGTCTCGCTTTCCTCCCACAGCTCGACCAGGGCCGGGTAATCCCACTCGGCCGTGACCACGCCCTCGGCCAGGGGGCTGCCGATCTCGACCATGACGCCGCTGAAGCGCGGGGTGAAATCGGAGGGGGCGAAGATCGAGCTGGCGCCGACAAAAGGTGGGGCCTCGCTGCCGCCAAAGGGGTCGGGGCCGGTGAGAAAGGCAACCATGCCGTAGAGCTGGTTTTCCTGGCAGCGGGCCAAGGCGGCCTGGCGGATTTTCTGATAAGTGGCGGGGCGGTTGACTGCCGCCATCGTCAGCAGCATGTCGGCGCCCTGGTAGGCGAGAATGCGGGCGGGTTCAGGATAGAGGGCGTCTTCGCCTACCAGCACACCCACGCGCCCGGCCGGTGTCTCGATCACACCCCAACCGGCGGCCGCCGAAGCCAACCCCGCCAGCCTGCCCGCCGTCGAAGCTTTGGCCTGACGGCCGAGGATGCTGCCGTCCGGCCCAAAGACGACGCTGATGTTGAGGATGTCGCCGGTGTCGGGGCGAACCTCGAGCAGGCTGCCCGCCACCAGGGTCATCTCGTAGCGCCGGGCCAGGCTGGAAAACATGGCTGTATAGGCATCGGACAGCGATTCGGGCATGGCTTGCAGGGCCTCGGCCAGCGATTTGTGCAAGTCGGCCTGGACGATGCTGGCGGCGCCGCCTGCCATCGCTGCCTTCGCCCGCTCCCACAATCCCGGACGCGCGCTCAAACTCGGTCCCGCAGCCCGCAAGAGATCGTTTCGCCAGCCGCTGAGGGTGGGAATGGCGGCGGCGATACCGCTGAGCTCGGGGAAAAGAGCCAGCACCGCTCCCTTGGCCTTGGCCATGCGCAAGAAGCGGCTGAGATAGACGGGGTAGTCATCGGCCGTCTTGGGGACGATAAGGTGGTGCTGGATGCAGGCAACGATGGGTCGATCCATAGCAAGAGATAAAGTAGAAAGAGGGGAGGAAGGTAGGGGGTATCGGTGGGATTGTAGCATGATTTGGCATCGAGGCCGATCATGGATACAGTCTATCGTGATAGGCAGTTGGTCAATGCGCTTGCCTATACCTCGTGCTTTCGCACGCCCAATGGCCGCAACCGCACACGTCCGATCGACGCCATCGCGAGTGCATTTCAACTTGGGGGCAGCGCCAACCCGCCGGGGGCCGGAGGCCGCCCGGCTACAAGTGCAAGCCCCTTCGGGGCTGGTGCGTTAGGCCCGAAGGGCCTTCCATTCGGTAGCCGGGCCCGTTCTACGGCCCGGCGGGCGCTGCCTGTGCATACCTTGCCCCCAGCCCGAAATGCATCCCTCATAGGGTGCATTTCAATTTGGAGGGCAGCGCCAACCCGCCGGGGGCCGGAGGCCGCCCGGCTACAAGTGCAAGCCCCTTCG
>CAYWPZ010000240.1:0-7226 GCA_964460135.1 uncultured Caldilineales bacterium
TCCCGCCCTGGAACTTCCCCCTGGCGATCCTGGTCGGCATGACCACGGCCGCCATCGTCTCGGGCAACACGGTCGTGCTGAAGCCCTCCTCGGACTCGCCGACCATCGGGCTCCGCTTCGCCGAGATCCTCCACGAGGAGTGCCGCCTCCCCGCGGGCGTCCTGACCTTCGTCCCCGGGAGCGGGGCGGTGGTGGGCGAGGGTTGCCAGGCCGCAGGCGCTAGCAGCCAATCGATGAAGTCCTGACGTTCGACGCTGTCGGCGCAAAGGCTGTAGAGTTCCTCGAAGGCGTCGACCACGATCAACAGCTTCGCCGGCGCTGGCGATCCCCGCCGCGAGGGGGGCTGTCGTTGGCTGGTCGTCCGCAAGCTCTGCCACAGATCGCCCTCGTTGTGGCGCAGCCGCCCGGCCAGGATGTCGGGCGCGAGCTGAAGGGCGGGAGACAGATGGGGGGCCAGGGCCGTGGCCAGGGCTTGGAAGGGGGCGTGGCCGGGTCGCAACGTGACCACCAGCCAATCATTGGCGGCCCCGGCCGCCGGACCGGTCGCGCTGGGCTGGCGCAGGTCGCTGGCGGCGAGGTTGGGCAGCAGGCCGGCGTGGATGACCGACGATTTGCCGCTGCCCGAGGCGCCGATGACAGCGCAGAAGGGTTGGAGGAGGAGCAAAGCGAGCAGTTGGCGCGTCACTTCCTCGCGGCCGAAGAAGCGGTCGGCGTCGTGCTGGCCGAAGGATTGCAGGCCCTTATAGGGATTGCTCGCCTCTTCGGGTTCAGGCTGAATCTGCCCCGCCCGGATTTTCTCGAACAGCGCCCGGCTTTCGGGCAGAGGATTGGCCCCGTATTCGTTGGCGACCATCGCCTCGAGGATGCCGTAGTGGTGGATGGCTGCCGCCGTCTGGCCGCGCAAGGCCAGCATGCTCATGATCCCGCGGTGCGCCTCCTCGTGCCAGGGCGCCAGCTCGACCTGGCGACGATAACAACCCTCGGCCTGTTCATAGTCGCGGCGGCGGGCATGATGGGCGGCCAGATGCGCCAGCGCGTCCAGCGCCTGTGCACGCAGGTGGTCGCGACGTGCTTGCAGCCAGCCCTCGAAGGCGTCGCACTGGGGCAACGAGAAGCCAGCCAGAAAGTCCCCCTGATAGAGGTCGGCGGCCTGGCGAAGCAGGTTGATGCAGGTGATGCAGCTTGTGACCTGGCTGTGAGGGTGGCGCCGCACGGCATCGAGATAGGCGGTGAAGTCAGCGACATCGAGCTGGTGGGGCGCGGCGGCGTCGAACTCGATCTCCTGGCGCGAACGTTCGAGATACGGTTGGGCGCGGGCGGCGTCGCCGATGGCCTTGCGGAGGTTGTAGAGGGCCTGGCGCAGGTTTTGCAGCGCCGAGGTTTCGCCGGCGTCTGGCCAGAGCAGTGCGGCCAAAGCCTGGCGGTTGTGAGCGCGCCCCGCCTCGACGGCCAGGTAGATCAGCAAGGCCCGCGCTCTGTCCGACTCGATGCCGTCGATGGCGGCGCCATTCCATCCGATCCAGGGGGCGCCGAGGAGTTTGAATCGCAGGATGGAGGGAGGTGACATGGCGCGAGCAAGATGGTGGGCGGGTGCCGATGGGCGGCTGACGTTTTGTGCGGCGAATTTTAGTGGAAATGCACGCTAACTGCCAAGAAATTCGCTTTTCCTGACGATGCCCTGACGAAGGGGTGCTATGCTGTCGCCAACAATAGAGGTGGGCAATAGGGGGTCAACCATGGCGAGTTGTACGTGATGAGCACCGACCTCAGGCGAGAAGGCCGGTGCTCATCGTTTGTTGGCGGCGCCTACATGTTCGCAAGCTGTTCGCTTAGCCGGGCGGCCTGGGCCTGTAGTTCGGCCAGGGTCTGGCGGGCCTGGGCGATGACGGCCGCCGGGGCTTTGTCGACAAAGCTGGGGTTGCTCAGCCGGGCCTGGCTGCTGGCGATGCGGCTTTCGGTCTCGGCCAACTGCTTGCTCAGCCGTTGGCGCTCGGCTGCCAGATCGACCAGCCCGCCCAACGGCAGGAACGTCGTGATCTCGCCCACCACCAGGCTGACCCCTTTCTCGCCCAGGGGGGCGGGGCCAAAGCGAAGCTGGTCGGGGTCGAGCCGGGCGAGAAGGGTGAGGATGGCGGCCTGGGATTGGAAGGCGGGGGCATCAGCGCCGGCGTCGATCACGGCCGCGATGCGGCGGCCGGCATCGACGTTGTACTCACTGCGGGCGTTGCGGATGGCGCGGATCACGTCGCAGAGGCGGGCGAAGCTGGCGGCGGCGGCGGGGTCGTAATGGGCAGGGTGCGGCTGCGGCCAGGCGGCCACGATCAGGGCCGGGGCTGCGCCGGGCGCGTGGGGTAGGTGTTGCCAGAGTTCTTCGGTGACGAAGGGGATGAAGGGGTGGAGCAGGTGCAGGGTTTGATCGAGCACGTAGACCAGGGTTTGGCGGGCGGGGTTGGCATTGGGGCCAGATAGGCGGGGTTTGCAGGCTTCGATGTACCAGTCGGCGAAGTCGCCCCAAAGGAAGTCATAGGCCTGGCGGCCGGCCTCGCCGAATTGATAGGCCTCGAACAGCCGGGTGGCGCTCTCGATGACTTCGTTCAGGCGGTGGAGGAGCCAGCGGTCGGGCAGGTCGAGGCCGGCAGGGTCGGGCGCGCCGGCGGGCTGAAAATCCTCCGGCAGGTTGCCGAGCACGAAGCGGGTGGCGTTCCAGATTTTGTTGGCAAAGTTGCGGTTGGCGCGTACGCGATCCACGCTCAGGTTCATGTCGTTGCCGGGAGTGGAGCCGGTGAGGAGGGTGAAGCGGAGGGCGTCGGCGCCGAATTCGTCCATGACTTCGATCGGGTCGATGACGTTGTCGAAGGTCTTGGACATTTTGCGGCCCTGGCCATCGCGCACCAGGCCGTGCAGGTAGATGGTGTGAAAGGGGATGTCGTTGGTGAACAGCAGCCCTTGCATGATCATGCGCGCCACCCAGAAGAAGAGGATGTCATAGCCGGTTTCCATCACGTCGGTGGGGTAGAAGCGGCGCAGGTCGGGTGTGTCGTCGGGCCAGCCGAGGGTGGAGAAGGGCCAGAGGCCGGAGCTGAACCAGGTGTCGAGCACGTCGGGGTCTTGTTCCAGCGCCGCAGGCTGGCCGTAGTGTTTCTCGGCCTGGGTTTGGGCTTCGGCCTGAGAGCGAGCCACGAACACGCGGCCATCCGGCCCGTACCAGGCAGGGATGCGGTGGCCCCACCACAGTTGGCGGCTGATGCACCACGGGCGCAGGTTTTCCAGCCAGTGGTAGTAGACTTTGGTGAAGCGTTCGGGCACGATGGTGATGCGTCCGGAGCGCACGGCAGCCAGGGCAAGCTGGGCCACGCCGTCGGTGTTGACGAACCACTGGCGGCTGACCAGCGGCTCGATGATCTCGCCCCCGCGCTGGGCGCGCGGCACGGTCATGGTGTATGGCTCCTCTTTGATCACCAGCCCGGCCGCGTCCATGTCGGCCCACAGCTTTTTGCGGGCGGCGAAGCGTTCCAGGCCGGCGTAGGGGCCGGCGTTTTCGTTCAGGGTGGCGTCCTTGTTCATGATGCTGAGGATTGCCAGGCCGTGCCGCTGGCCGATGATGAAGTCGTTGGGGTCGTGGCCGGGAGTGATCTTGAGGGCGCCGGTGCCGAATTCACGCTCCACGTAGGTGTCGTGAATGACGGGGATGGTGCGGTTGAGCATGGGCACCAGGCAGGTGGCGCCGATCAGGTGGCGGTAACGTTCGTCGTCGGGGTGGACGGCCACGGCTGTGTCGCCGAGGATGGTTTCGGGGCGGGTGGTGGCGACGGGGATGTAGCCGAGGCCAGGGCCTTCGTCCAGGCTGTGGCCGGCGATGGGGTATTTGAAGTAATAGAGCACGCCCTGTTCTTCGCTGTACTCCACCTCGACATCGCTGACCGCGGTTTGCAGCCCCGGCGACCAGTTGACGATGTATTCGGCCTGGTAGATGAGGCCCATGCGGTGGAGCCGCACGAAGGCTTCGTTCACGGCCCGGCTGAGGCCCTCGTCCATCGTGAAGCGTTCGCGCTCCCAGTCGCAGCTCGCGCCCAGGCGCCGCAGTTGGCCGACGATGCGGCCGTGGTATTTGTCGGTCCAGGCCCAGCATTCGGCCAGGAAGGCGGCGCGGCCGATGGCCTCGCGGCTGCTGCCCTCGTTGCGCAGCTTGCGCTCGACCTGGAGTTGGGTGGCGATGCCGGCGTGGTCGGTGCCGGGTACCCACAGGGCGGCGCGTCCGTTCATGCGCTGGTAGCGGATCATCAAGTCTTCGAGCGTGACAAAGAGGGCGTGCCCCTGGTGGAGCGAGCCAGTGACGTTGGGCGGGGGGATGCTGATGACGAAGGGCTGGCCGTCGGGCTGGCGGCTGTTTTCGGGCTTGAACCAGCCGTTGCTTTCCCACCATTCGTACAGGCGCTGTTCGGCGGCGGCGAAGTCATAGGTTTTGGGCAGGTCGAAGGTTGGCATGGGAGGGCCTCGATGGGGAATGGCGGAGTGCAAATTGCGGAGTGCGAAATGAACGCGGAGGC
Organism: uncultured Caldilineales bacterium; assembly: GCA_964460135.1. GTDB lineage: Bacteria > Chloroflexota > Anaerolineae > J102 > J102 > SSF26. Next base: position 4,548 of record CAYWPZ010000240.1, read on the forward strand.
GCGAAGAAAATAGATTCACAATCCGCAACTGGCAATAAAAAAGCCTTCGCGTCACAAGGACGGAAGGCTCCGTGGTGCCACCTTGATTGATCGTTGTCGTCTGGGCAAAACGATCCACTCTGGCGCGATAACGGGCGTAACCGGGTGGGTTTAGTAATTGGTTATTGGTAATTGGCTATTGGCGATTACTAATAACCAATTACCAATAACTAATAACCAATTTTCGACTCACCGACTCACCGGCGACGTTCGGAAGGGCCGGTCGGGCGGGGCTTGCAGCCGGCGGCTCCGCTTCTCTGGCGACTGGTGCAGGGCGAGGAGACCTCGCCCCTTCCTTCCTACTCCTCCGGGTCATGGTCGTTGGAGGTGTGATGATGGTGGGATTGTAGGGGAAGGATGGGTGGATGTCAAAACAGCGAGCGAGACTGCAAGCAGACCGCACTACCCGATTTTGACTCGCAGAGATGGTGTCTCGACTGATCTGAGGGTTTGCACAGGCAGCGCCCGTCGGGCCGTAGAACGGGCCCGGCTACCGATATGGAAGGCCCTTCGGGCCTAACGCACCAGCCCCGAAGGGGCTTGCACTTGTAGCCGGGCGGCCTCCGGCCCCCGGCGGGTTGGCGCTACCCCCCAAGTTGAAATGCACTCCGGGCGAAGGGTGCATTTCAATCTGGGGGCGCCTGCATCTTTTGGCAATGCGATGTTGGTTGGTGCAGAATGACTACTCTCTAACCGCTCCCTTGCCGGGCATCTTGCTGCTTCTATGCCTTTGTCATCATGCAAACAGGCCAACCCGCCCCCTCCTTTCGTCTCACCGCCGCCATGTCAGGCCGCGTCATCGGCCCTGGACTGGTGGGCGGCCGGCCCCTAGTGCTGCTTTTTCACAATCAGCACACCATCGCTGCCGTGCGCGATCTGCAGCAGGCGGTGCGCAATCGCTATCCCTCGGCACAGCAGGTGCTGGTGGCGAGTGTGGCCGATACCAGCAGGGCGCCGCGACTGTTGCGGGGGGTGGTGGAAGCGGCACTCAACCGTGCTTATGCTGAGGCCAGCAAGTTCGTGCCCGCCGGCCTCGACCCCGCCGACTATGTCATCATCCTGCCCGATTGGTCGGGCGCAGTGACAAAGGCTTTTGGTGTGGGCAACGTCGATCGCGAGGGCGAGGTGGTGGTGATCGACGCCCTGGGTAGGCTGGTGGGGAAGCAGCGCGGCCAGCAGCCGGGTCAGGCGGCGCTGTCTCTTCTGGCCGAACTTCAGCTTCCGCCAGGGCAGCAGCGTTGACGATTGACCATGAAGGCGGGCCGGGTTATCTGGTTATAGATTCAGCCAGCGGGCCAACAGGCTGTAGCCTCCATAGGCCAGGAGCAGCGCCCGCAAGGTCTTGCCCACCCACACCGCCAGCAGGAAAAAGCGTAAGCGAAAGCCAAGCGCGCCGGCGATGATCCCGGCCAGATCGAAAAAGGGGTTGGGGATGAAGGCCATGACCGCAAAGAAGGGCAGTCCATAGCGCCGCGCCAGCCCCGCCAGCCAGTCATATCGCTGCCGCTGCTGGACGATGGCCCGGCCGCTGGCCCCGGCCAGGTAGCCGGTGATCTCGCCCAATGCCTCGCCCGTCCCGGCCGCCAGCCCCACGAACAGCGGATTGAGGGCGCCGGCCGCCACCATCGCCACCATCCAGCCGGGCGCCGGCAGGATGATGGTGGCATTGGCGGCAAAGCTGATCAAGAAGACGCCCAGATAGCCGAACTGGCCCAGCTGCCGCACCCTCTCGGCGTTGATCAGGATCAAGACCGAGAGGATGAGCATGGCGCCAACGGCGCCAACACGCAGGGCGAGCTGGCGTCGTTGGAGGGCGCGGTTGGGCAGGGTTGCCGGTTCAGAACTCATCGATGACGATGGAATCGATGATGTCGCCCTGCTCGATGGCGAACAACACATCCCGGCCGTCTGTCAGGCGACCAAAGACGCTGTGTTTGTTGTCCAGCCAGGGCGTGGCGACATGGGTGATGAAGAACTGGCTGCCGTTGGTGTTGGGGCCGGCATTGGCCATGCTGAGGATGCCGGGGCCATCGTGCTTGAGGCCGGGGGCAAACTCATCGCGGAATTGGTAGCCGGGGCCGCCGCGACCGGTTCCGGTCGGGTCGCCGCCCTGGATCATGAAATCGGCGATGACGCGATGAAAGGTGACGCCATCGTAGAAACCCTCGCGGGCGAGGAAGACGAAGTTGTTGACCGTCGCCGGCGCCTGCGCGGCATGAAGCGCCAGCTTCATTTCGCCCTTGTTGGTCTTGATGGTGGCGCTGTAGTTCTTTTTGAGGTCGATCTGGAGGGAGGGTGGGGTAGTGTAACGGGCCATATTCAGGAATTGTGGATTGGGAGGTGTGGATTGCGCGTGAAACGTGAGGCGTGAGGCGTGAGGGTGTGAAACGCGAGGCGTGAAACGTGAGGAATGACCACCTGCGATCCTTCGTTTCACTCAGGACAGGCTCTGCCGCTTGTCTACCGGTCTACTTACCCCTACTTCACCTCGATTTCCACCTTCAGCACTTTTGTGCCGGGGTCGGCATCGGCGTCGGGGTCGCGCAGCTTGACTTGCTGGAGGATGTCCATGCCGGCGGTGACTTCGCCGAAGATGGTGTGCTTGTCATCCAGCCAGGGGGTGGCGTCGAAGGTGATGAA
>CAYWPZ010000241.1:0-7179 GCA_964460135.1 uncultured Caldilineales bacterium
ACGTCGGTGATCCAGTAGAAGATGACCGAGAGGAAGTGCCAGACGAGGGTGCCGACGATGAGGTAGAGGGCCAGGTAGCGGCCGTCGACGGCGGCGTTGCCGCCGCCGAGCTGCTCCATGCCCAGGCCGATGTAGGCGACCGAGAGGGCGTTGGCGATGGAGTAGCACAGCCAGACGATCTCCCACGACCAGTAGCGGCGCACCAGGTTGGCGTTGCGCTCCATGAAGGCATAGGTGGCGCGGATTTGTTGCTTCCCGAAGGAAGGCTGTGAGGATGTGATGGGTGTGGCGGACATGGTGGGGAATCCTTGGGGGGTGTGCGGGTGTGCGGGTGGCGAGTGGCGATCTTGTGTACTTGTGTACTTGTCTACCTGCTACCAGCGACCCTTAGACCTCATCCTCCTCGCCCACCAGCTGGTGGCCGGTGAGGTTCAGGAAGACGTCTTCGAGTGTGGTTGCGTGGCCGTTGCTGCTGGGGACCAGCGCCCGCAGGTTGGCCGGGGTGTCGAGGGCAACGACCTTGCCCTTGTCCATGATGGCGATGCGGTTGCAGAGATCCTCGGCCTCGCCCATGTCGTGCGTGGTCAGCAGGATGGTGACGCCGTCACTCGCTTGCAGCTCGCGTACTACAGCCTGCACTTCGCGTTTGGAGCGGGGATCGAGGCCGGTGGTCGGTTCGTCCAGCAGGAGGATGCGTGGGCGGGTGAGCAGGGCGCGGGCGATGGCGACTTTTTGCTGCATCCCGCGCGACATCTGCTCCATGGGGTTGTGGATCGCCCGCTTCTCCAGTCCGAGCCGCGCCAGGATAGTCTCGACCTGTTGTCGCGTTTCCTTGCCTTCCAAACCGTACAGCCGGGCGCCATACAGCAGGTTTTCCATCGGCGACAGTTTTTTGAAGAAGCTGGCCTCGACCGAGACGCGATTGATCAGGCGTTGCACCTGCATCGGCTGTGCGACGACATCGTGGCCGAAGACCGTGATGGCGCCGTGATCGGGGAGCAGGAGGGTGGAGATGAGGCGGATGAGGGTGGATTTGCCGCTGCCGTTGGGGCCGAGGAAGCCGAAGATTTCGCCTTCGCCGACCTGGAAGCTGACATGATCGACGGCGATGATGGCGGCTTTCTTGCCGTTGGGCGCGGCGTGGCCGTTGGCGCTGCCATTGGCGCCGCTTTTTTCGCCGGCGCTGCCGTTGGCGGCCTTCTTGTCGTCGCCGTTGCTTTCAGCCGCCGGCTTGCGCCAGGGCAGCCAATTGCGCCCGGCGTCGGGCTTTCCGAATTTCTTGTAGACATCATCGACGATGATGGCGCTGGTCATGGGGGCCTCCGAATGTGGAGCGGGGATGGGAGTGGGGGGAACGAAGAAAGGTGGGGAGGCAGTGAGATTGGCGGTGGTCATGGTGAAAATCCTGGTGTGGTGTGAAGTCAGCGGGGCAAATAAAAACGGCCACGGGGTCTGCCCGGTGGCCGCTTGTTGCACTTTGGCGCCGCTTGGAGCGCGGCAAACAAAAAGGCCACGGGGCTGGTAGTGCGCCCGTGGCCTGTGTCGTCAGATTGACTTTACATAACCCCTAGGTAGTGGACGCACTCCGAGAACGCGCAACGAAATCGCCAGCGGCAAGACGGCGAATGCGCAGATAGGTGTTGGCAAAGATGATTTGCATTGACTGCGTCCTCCAAATAGGGATGTGAAACAAGGATCAGTCTAGCATGGCCAGGCGGCGAAGGCAAATTTGTGATCAAGCTTTGTTGACTTTTCTCGGCAAAGGTGTGTTGTGTGACAGAAATAGGCGCGCGGCCATTGTCTAATGCCGCGCATAGAATTATAATGTCAGCAATCCTACAAGCTAAGGTCTGTTTCTGTTTCGACTCCTCAGCGACGCTGACATCGAAGTTACATCGCACACGGGAACCTGCCGCCATCCGGCGGCAGATAGCAGCAGCGCCACTGATGGGCCGGCAAGAAGCGGAGCATGGTTGTCTCGGCGGGTTTGGCGACCTCCTTTGATCGCATTATTTTCGGGCAGCCAGGCGCGGAAGGTGCCCCATGAAAGCCATCGTCCTTGTCACTTCCCTGTTTCTCATGGCGCTGGCGGTTGCCTGCGCACCGTCGTCCACGCCTGTCGCTCCACAGCCCACCGCTGCGCCCCGGCCCACGCGGTCCGCCCAACCCACGCCCACGCCGATACCACCCACCATCACACCCATTCCGCTCAAGCCAACGCCGGCCGAGCCGGCGCCGCGCTTGCCGGTTGAAGCGAGAAGTCACAAAGTGCATGAGGTATTCCGCAGCTCGTCGCTGGAGGGCAACTTGCTTGGCACTGCGACCACCAGGACATTCGATGTTTTCCTTCCTGCCAGCTACGACACAAGCGACAAGCGGTATCCGGTCATCTACGCGTTGCCGCTATGGACGACCGGCAACGCCGCCGATTTTGGACTCCCCGATGCGCTCGGCTGGTGGGTGAAGGACGGCAAAATGCCGGAAGCGATCATCGTCGACGTCGATATGCATAGTGTCGAGTACGTCGGTGACTTTTATCAAAGCAACCCTGTGGTGGGCGATTGGCCAGGCTACATCGCCGAGGACCTGGTGGCCTACATCGACGGCAAGTATCGAACTCTGCCCAAACCCGCAAGCCGGGCTCTTGTTGGGCTTATGGATTGCGGCGGCCATGGCGCACTCCTGATCGGATTGAGGCGTCCGGATGTATTTGGCGTTGTAGCTGCGATGGCGCCCGGAATTGGGGCCGAGCCATTTTTAAGAGACTGCGCTGTCAAGGCGTATTTTGTCGGAACGGGGCATATGTGGGCGCCCAAGTGGGCGTGCCAACAACTGGCCGTGGCCCTGAGTTACGCCTTTGCTGCGAACTCAGACACGGTTCCGTTTGCGCCCCAGCCTGTCGTCCTGATCGAGGACGGCACGTGGCGCCTGGTGCCTGAGGTATGGGAGCAGGCTGAGAGAACCCATCCGTCCTACGCCCTGGAGGACTACAAGAATCAGACCGCCAGGCTGAACGCAATGCTCTTTGTGCATAGTGCAACAGACCAGGCAGAGAATATCAGCGACGTTCGCAACCTCGTGAAAGCGATGATCGATGCCGGCATCCCGGTCGATTATCGCGGGGTGATCACATCCGACGAGTGGGGTCACCACTTCTGGGACAACGACATGTTGATGGACTTTCTGAGCAAGCAGTTGGCGGCCGAGTAGCCGCCCGCCACAAGCCAGACGCCTGCAAACCGCCAGCCGGGCTCCATCTATCCGGTTGGCGGTTTGTTGTTCCCAGCCCCTTTGTCACGGCTCGACGAAAATTGACTTGGCGCTGCCAACAGAGGTACAATCCACCAACGCAATTCGGGAACACTGTTTCATAATCCGCAACACAAATTACTCAGCACCAATAACCAATCTCCAATAACCAGTCTCCAATCTTCCCCAGGATCCCCCCATGCGCCGTCGCGAACGTACCGCCGTCCCTGCCGCCGCCCCCGCGCTCGATCTGCCCCACATCCCGCCCCGGCTGACCATGCTGAGCGCGGAGGACTGCCAGCGCATCCATCAGGCCTCGTGCGCGATCCTGGAGCGCACCGGCGTGCGGGTCTATCACGAGGGTGGGCTGCAGCTGCTGCGCCAGGCCGGGGCTGCGGTGGATGGCGATTGGGTGCGCATCCCGGCTGAACTGGTGGACGCCGCTGTTGCCAGCGCGCCGCGGTCGTTTAATCTGCATAGGCGGGGAAGCGACCAGGTTGCCTGCGTCCTCGACGGCGAGCATGTCTACTTCGGGCCTGGCTCCGATACGCTGCGCTACCTGGACCCGCGCAGCGGCAAGCGCCGTGACTTCTCCACCGCCGACATCGGCGACTGCATCCGCGTTTGCGACTATCTGCCGGAGATCGGCTTTGTCATGTCGGTCGGCATCCCCCGCGATGTGCCAACGCAGCTCTACTTTCGCCATCAGTACGCCGCCCTGCTGCGCAACACCGTCAAGCCGGTGGTCGTCGTCTGCAACGACCTGGCCGACATCGAGGCGATCACGGCCATGCACGAGGCGGCGGCCGGCGGGATGGAACTCCTTTCCCAGTATCCTACGCTGCTGCTCTATTCCGAGCCGACCACACCGCTTTCGCACGCGTATGAGGCCGTGGACAAGCTGCTCTTTGTGGCCCGCCATCGTATCCCGGTTACGCATTCGCCGGCGCCGATGATCGGCGGCACCGCCCCCATCACCATCGCCGGGGCCGTAGCGTTGGGCAACGCCGAGATGCTGAGCGGGCTGGTCATGCACCAATTGCAGACGCCGGGCGCGCCGTTCCTGTATGGGCATGGCGTCCATCACCTGGACATGAAGGAGATGATCAGCGTCTACGGCGCGCCGGAGTTCCAGCTTGCCCGCGTGATGGCGGCGGAGATGGCGCGCTTCTACCGGCTGCCGTGCTGGGGCTATGCGGGGCACTCGGATAGCGCCGTGCTGGACGAGCAGGCGGCAGTGGACGCGCAGTTCTCGGTGCAAACGGCCTTGCTGGCGAAGACCAATCTCAATCATGATGTGGGCTACCTGGAGGCCGGGTTGGCGAATTCGCCCGAATACATGGTGCTGACGAACGAGATCATCAGTATGAATCGCGCCTTCGCGCATGGTGTGCGCATCGACGATGAGGCGTTGGCGGTGGAGGTGGTGAACGATGTGGGGCCGGGCGGCCAGTTCCTCAGCCACGAGCACACGATGGCGCACTGGCGCGAGCTATGGACGCCGAAGGTGTTCGACCGGCAGCGGCTGGACCCCTGGTTGGAAAAGGGCGGCAAGGCTACGTGGGCGCGGGTGCGCGAGATGACGCTGGCCATCCTCGATTCGCACCAGCCCGAGCCGCTTTCAGCCGGCGTCGATGCTGAAATCGAGTATATCCTGCAGAAGGGTTAGATGGAACACGAATTGCACGAATGACACGAAATGAACAAGGATCCCGCTATGGAAGCCACCTCGAACCATGAGATTATCACCAGTATTTGCGGCGTCTGCCCGGCCGGTTGCGGGGCGCATGTTCATCTGACCGACGGCCGCATCACCCGCCTGGCCCCGATCAAGGACCACCCCTACAGCGCCATCTGTCCGCGGGGGATCAAGGCGCCGGAGATCGTCTACTCGCCCGACCGGCTGCTCTATCCGCAGCGGCGGGCGGGGGCGAAAGGCGAGGGGCGCTTCGAGCGGGCGAGCTGGGATGCAGCCTATGATGCCATCGTGGCGGAGTTGCGGCGTATTGCCGCCGAGTCGGGGCCGGAGGCAGTGGCCATCTACACCGGGCGGGGGAATTTCGAATACGGTCTCAACGAGATGTTTGCACCCGCGGGCACGGTCGAATCCTCGGCCAATGCCGTCCTCTTCCCCTTTGGCTCGCCCAATAGCACCGGCGTCGGCGCATTGTGCTATGTCTCCTACGGCATGATCGCCCCGCGCTCCTGCTTCGGCGCCTACATGCTCGAGATGCAGGAAGACATCGAAAACGCCGATCTCATCCTGGTGTGGGGTGAGAACCCGGCCACCGATTCTTCGCCCATCAATCTGCCGCGGCTCAAGCGCGCCCAGCAGCGCGGCGCCCGCGTCATCGTCATCGACCACCGCCGCTCGGAGACAGCGCAGGCCCTGCGGGCCGAGTGGATCGGCGTCCGCCCCGGTACAGATGGGGCGCTGGCCCTGGGCGCTTTGCATGTCTTGCTGGCCGAGGATCTGTACGACAAGGAATTCGTCAGCTATTGGGCGCATGGCTTCGAGGATCTGCGGCGCTATGTGGCTGTTTTCACCCCGGAGCGGGTCGAGCGCATCAGCGGCGTGCGGGCGGAGATGGTGCGCGAGTTGGCGCGGGCGATGGCGCGGGCAAAAGGCTGCTCGATCCTGACCTACACCGGCTTGGAATACTCGGATAGCGGCGTGCAGGCCATCCGCGCCGTCCTCATCTTGCAAGCCTTGGCCGGGCACCTGGATCGGCCCGGCGGCAAGTTGTTCAAGTCTCGACACCGGCTGCAACTCAATCGGCTGCTGACCGAGCCGCCGCGAAACGGCCGCAAACCCATCGGCGCCGACGAGTATCCGATCTACTACGAGGTGCGCAACGAGGCCCATGCCGCACTCTTGCCGCGCGCCATCCTGGAGGGCAAGCCCTATCCCATCCGCGCCCTCATTGTCAGCGGCGCATCCTTGATCACGGCCTGGCCCAACCCCGACCTCTGGCGCCGCGCCCTGGCCGCCCTTGACTTCCTGGTTGTGATCAACCGCTTCCCCACTGCCGACAGCCACTACGCCGATCTTATCCTCCCTGCCGCCACCCAATTCGAGATCGAATCCTATGCCATTCACGGCAGCCATGTGCAGTTGCGCCAGCGTGTGATCGAGCCGCTGGGCGAGGCGCGCAACGACTACCTGATCTTCGCTGAGTTGGCGCAGCGGCTTGGCTATGGTCATCTATGGCCGCAGACCGAGCGGGCGATGGTGGAGTACGCCTTGCAGGACACCGGCGTCACGCTGGACGACCTCCTGGCGCATCCCGAGGGTGTGGCCTATCCCGAACCCCCGCGGCGCTACTGCAAATACGCCACCGGCGAGCTGCGCCACGACGGCCGGCCGGGCTTCGAGACCCCCACGGGCAAGTTCGAGATCACATCCGAATGGCTGGCCGGGCACGGCTACGACGCCCTACCGGTCTACACCGAGCCGGCCGAGGGTCCCCTGGCCAACCCTGGCCTGGCCGCCAGTTACCCGCTCGTATTCAATTCCGGCGCTCGCACCAACTTCGACTTTCGTTCACAGCACCACAATATCCCCGGCCTGCTCCAGCGCCTGCCTAACCCGGTCGTCCACCTCCATGTCGCCGACGCCGGCGCACGCGGCATCGCCCACGATGACCCGGTATGGGTGATCACCCCGCGTGGTCGCGCCCCCTTCCGCGCCTGCGTCAGCGAGGACATCGTCCCCGGCGCGGTCGAAGTCAACATGGGCGGCGGTGGCCCGCTTGGGCCGCTCTCGTGGCGGCAGGCCAATGTCAACACCCTCACCGACTTCGAGCATCGCGACCCCATCTCCGGCTTCCCCGTCTATAAGGCGCTGCTATGTGATGTGGTCAAGCGACCCGAGGATGGTTGACATGCCCACCTCGCCGCGGGTCACCGCTCCTATCCAGTCCCTCGAAC
>CAYWPZ010000242.1:0-7140 GCA_964460135.1 uncultured Caldilineales bacterium
AAACCATTGGAAAGCATAGCCCAGGTGCGGGCCTTCGTCCAGGATGATCTCAGGCGGGTTGCGGTTGGGGAGGCGGGTGTGGTCATCCGAGGGCGTCAGGGCCAGGTAGAACGGCAGCAAAGCGTAGGGCGTTTGGGCCTGAATCCCTTCGAGATCGATCCGATACCATTCCCTCTGTTGCACGGCCAGGGTCTCGGCCTGGCGCGGGCGCGTGTCCACCGCTTCGATCCTGCCCTTGATCTCTCGTCCTCCCGCTTCCTGGAACGCCGTCAGATCGCTAGCGGCCCCGGCATCCAGCGGCACCCAGCCCCGATCTACCAGCAGCGCCCGTTCGCTGCCTTCGAGCCGAAACGGCGTCAGCAGATGGTAGCCGGGTTGATTGCCGAAGAACTTGTTCTTCAGCAGCACTTCGTGCTCGAAATCGTATTCGCCTACGGCGACGGCCGGGCGATGGCGGTAGTCGTCGCCCGGAAAGTCGGTCTCGGCGCCGCTGATGGTCAGCGGCGTCGCCGCCAAAGCGGCCGTCGCTTGGGCGATGTAGGCGCGCTTGCCTGCCAGCCGGTCGAGCTGCCAGAACCCCAGCCGCACCATCACGGCCGCAGCGACGGCCACCAGCAGGGTGCTCAGGATCCAACGACGTTTGAACAAGAACATGAGCGGGCGCCTGCGTCAGTTGTGCTGCATCTGCATCCCCTCCGGCTCGCCGCTGCGAACTTCGACCATGAGCGTCTGCTCGCCGGATTTCTCGAATTTGAGCTTGATCTCGACCGTCTTGCCAACCTCCAACTTCTCTTTTAGACCCAACAGCATGATGTGCAGACCGCCGGGCTTGAGTTCCACTTTGCCGCCGGCCGGGATTTCCAGCCGCTGACCTGCCACCGGCCGCATCTTCATCACATCACCTTCCATGACCATTTCGTGGATTTCAACGGCCTCGCTGACCGTGGCGCTGGCGCCAACAAAGGCATCGGCCTCGCTACCATGGTTGGCGATGGTCAGATAGACGGAGCCATTGCCCGCCGCCATCGGCGATGAACGCGCCCAGGCATCGTCGATCTTGATTTGTGGGCCGGCGGGGCCGCCGCTGCAAGCGGCGAGCAGCAACAGCCCCAGGCCTGCGAGCAGTAACAAGATGGTGTGGGGGCTTTGGCGTGAACGAAGGAACATAGTTTTCTCCTGTTTGTGTAGATTTTGTAAATGTCTTCACAAAGACGAATGCAGAGTCTACCATACCAGACGGCCCTGGTCAAGTCGATTTGACACCCTGTTGGTCTGCCCTATAATGAGACAATATCTCAGTCAAGAGCGATTGCCCCATGACGGTCATCCACTTTTTCAGCCATCCCCTGACCTATCCCTTCATGCTGCGGGGGCTGGCCGCGGCCATGCTGGTGGGGGTGGTGTGTGCGGTGGTGGGCAGCTATGTCGTCCTACGCGGGATGGCGTTTTTTGGCGATGCCTTGGCGCATGCCATCTTGCCAGGGGTGGCAGCCGGCTATCTGGCCGGGGCGGGGGAGCGGGCGGCGGTGTTTTGGGGCGCGCTCATAGCCGCCATCCTCACTTCCCTGGGCATCGGCGCCATCAGCAAAGGCGGCAAGCTGCGCGAGGATACGGCCATCGGCATCGTCTTTGCCGGCATGTTCGCCTTGGGCATCGCTCTCATCTCCACCACCCGCAGCTACGCCGTCGATTTGGCGCATTTCCTGTTTGGCAATGTCCTGGGCGTCGGCGCCGCCGACCTGTGGCTGACCGCTGTTTTTGCTGCTTTTGTCCTGGCGCTGGTCATTGCCTTCTACAAAGAGTTCCTGGTCGTCGCTTTCGACCCCATTCTCGCCGCCACGCTTCGCATTCCGGCCGCGTTCCTCAACTACTTGCTGTTCGTGATCATCGCCATCACCACCGTCGTCGCCTTGCAGACGGTGGGTGTGGCTTTGATGATGGCGATGCTCGTAACGCCCGCCGCCACGGCCTATCTGCTCACGCGGCGGCTGCCGGCGATGATGCTGATCGGGGCCATCATCGGCGCTCTGTCTGGCGTCGCTGGCCTCTACCTCTCATTCTATGTCGGACTACCTTCAGGTGCGGCCATCGTCCTGGTGACGACCTTCTTCTTCCTCCTCGCCTGGCTCTTTGCTCCTGGCAAGGGCCTGGTGTGGAGATGACAACAGTCAACCACTTGCCACCCTCCCCCCTCGCCCTCATCCCCGCCTACAACGAATCCGCCCACATCGCCGCTGTGATTGCCGGCGCCCGGCTGCACTTGCCTGTGCTGGTGGTGGACGACGGTTCTGGCGACGATACGGCCGCCGTAGCCGAGCGCGCCGGCGCCGAAGTGCTGCGCCAGCTCCCCAATCAGGGCAAGGGCGCCGCCTTGCGGGCCGGGTTCCGTTGGGCCATGGCCTCAGGCTACGAGGCCGTGATCACGCTCGACGCCGATGGGCAGCACGACCCGGCCGAACTGCCCTCCTTCCTGGCTTGTTATGCCACGACCGGGGCCGACCTGATCATCGGCGCCCGCGATTTCAGCCAGATCCCACCGATCCGCCGCCTTGCCAACAGCCTGGGTCGGCTATCGTTTTCGTGGGCGGCGGGCCAGCCCATCGCCGACAACCAGTCCGGCTACCGCCTGCTCAGCCGCCGCCTGATGGCGGCAACGCTGGCAAGCCGGGAACAGGGTTTCGAGTTCGAGGTCGAGATGATCGTGCTCTGTCTCGAGCGCGGCTTCCGGCTGGCTTGGACGCCGATCCGTACCATCTACGCCGGCGAACGCAGCCACATCCGGCCCTGGCGTCATATCGTCAACTTTGGCCGCATTGTCTGGCAGACGCGAAAACGGATGCGCGGGCCTCGCCGACCGGGTTGACTTGCATGAACGACGAAAGGAGCCGTCGCATGGGGTGCGACGGCTCCTTTGCTTTGGGTGGAGCGACTGCAGCCGCTCCTACGAGCTTGCCAGGGACTACTTGACTTCGACCACGCCGCCTTCGGCCTCGAGCTTGGCCTTGGCATCCATGGCCACTTCCTTGCTCACGGCTTCCAACAGGGTAGCAGGCGCCGATTCGACGACGTCCTTCGCTTCTTTCAGGCCCAGGCTTGTCAGCTGGCGCACGACTTTGATGATCGGGATCTTGTTGGGGCCAGCTTCCTTGAGGACGACATTGAACTCAGTCTGTTCTTCGACCGGTTCGGGGGCGGCAGCAGCAGCGGCGCCCGGCATGGGGCCGGCAAAGGCGACAGGAGCAGCGGCGCTCACGCCCCAACGCTCCTCGAGCATTTTCTTCAGCTCGGCGGCTTCCAGCAGCGTCAGCGAGCTAAGGTCCTGGTAGATTTTTTCGAGATCAGCCATTTTTCAAGAATCTCCTTGCAGAGGATGAAGTGAGTTGTTGATTGAGAGAGGGGGATGGGAGGATGGATCGACAGGGGAGCGTCAGGCCGCCTGGGCCTCGCCTTCTTTGTCGATGCGGGCCTGCAGCAGGCCGATGAGATCGCGATGCGGCCCGGTGATCAGGCTGGCCAGCGAGGTCATCGGGGCGGAGATAGCGCCCAAGAGCTGGGCCAGCTGAACCTCGCGCGATGGCATGTCGGCCAGGGCGGCCGCGCCGGCGGCGTCGATGATCGAGTTACCCAGCACACCGCCGAGGATCTTGAAATGCTCGCCGGCTTCTTTGCTGAAATCGCGCAGCACTTTGGCGCCGGCGGCCAGATCGTCGCCGAGGAAGGCGAAACCGACCGGCCCCGCCAGGGCATCGGTGGGCGTCGGGCGTTTCATCTCCTGCAGGGCCAGCGCCATCAGCGTCTTCTTGCCGATGCTGAAAGTGGCACCCTGCTCGCGCAGCAGCCGGCGAAGCTTCTCGATCTGGTTTTCGGTCAGGCCGCGGTAGTCGGCCACGACGATGGCCTGCGCCCGGCCGATGCTGTCTTTGAACGCCTGCAGTTGTTCGTTTTTGCGTGCTCGTGTGACTGCCAAGTGAATTCACCTCCTTGGGGTGAAGGTTGGGGAATGGGCGGGCAGAGTTGAGGCGTCGTGTTGGCGGGTTGACCTCTACGATCGCTCGTGCCTGTCGTAGCCCGACAAACAAAAAGACCTTCGCGCACGCGAAGGTCAGGCTAAACACGCACGGTCGCCGAGGACCGTGTCAGTTTTCTGCATTCCTTCGCCTCGGCAGGAGATTAAGCCGGTCGGACCGAGGTCCGACGGGCGCCTGCTGTCATCGACGCGGGATGAGGGTATGGGTGATTGGTAACTGGTAACTGGTTATTGGAGGCTTGTCCTGGGCGCAGCCGAAGGATCGGTTATTGGTCATTGGGCAGACTTCACTAACCACTAACCAATAACCCTCTAGGCCAGAGAGCGGAGCGAGGAAAGGGCATTGACATCGACCCGCACCGAGGGACTCATGGTGGTGGTCAGAAAGGCTTTCTTGATGTAGCTGCCCTTGCTGGTGGCAGGCTTGTTGCGCAGCACTGAATCGATCGCCGCGCCCAAGTTCTCGATCAGGGCCTCGGTCTCGAAACTGCGCTTGCCAAAGGGGACGTGGATGTTGGCGGTCTTGTCAACGCGATATTCCACGCGACCTTTGCGGGCCTCATCGATCACGCGCTTGAGTTCGCCGGGCTGGACGATGGTGCCGCTCTTGGGGCTGGGCATCAACCCGCGCGGGCCAAGCACACGCCCCAGGCGTCCGACTTTGCCCATCGCCGAGGGGATAGCGATGGCCATGTCGAATTCCAGCCAGCCGCCCTGGATTTGGGCAATGAGATCATCCAGACCGACATGATCGGCGCCGGCCTCGCGGGCGGCGTCAGCTGCCTCGCCATCGGCAAAGACGAGGATGCGCACGGTCTTGCCCATGCCGCGGGGCATGACGACAACGCCGCGCACCATCTGGTCGGCGTGACGGGGGTCGACGCCCATGCGCATGTGCAACTCGAAAGTCTCATCGAACTTCGCCGTTGCCAGTTTCTTCAGTTCATCGATGGCCGCTTTTGGCTCATAGCTTTCGACGCTTTTGAGCTGAGCCTGCGCGGCCCGGTAATTCTTGCCGTGTTTGGCCATGTTGGAAAACTCCTGTGGTAGTGGCGGATGAGGGTTTCATCCTCCCACGATGGGGTTATTGGGGATGGAATGGTGAAAACTTCTTGTTACGTGAGGCGTAAGGACCGGGACCCGGAACCCGCCACCTACGCCTCGACGACTTCGATGCCCATACTGCGGGCGCTGCCCTCGATCTGGCGCATGGCGCCTTCCAGGTCGATGGCGTTGAGGTCTTTCATCTTCAGTTCGGCGATCTCGCGGATCTGTGAACGCTTGACTTTGCCCACTTTGTCTTTGCGTGGGCTGCCAGAGCCTTTGTTCACGCCGGCGGCTTTGCGCAGCAGGTCGGCGGCGGGCGGCGTCTTGGTGATGAAGGTGAAGGAGCCGTCCGAGAAGATGGTGATCTCGGCCGGGATGATGCTGCCGGCCTGGGCAGCGGTGCGGGCATTGTATTCTTTGCAAAAGCCGACGATATTGATGCCGTGTTGGCCCAGGGCCGGGCCAACGGGCGGCGCAGGCGTGGCTTTGCCAGCAGGAAGCTGGAGCGTGACGATAGCTTTGATTTTCTTAGCCATGGAAGTTGCAAGCCTTGACGGAAAAGACGTTCAGAAAATGGGGGATTGCTTCGGCCTGACGGCCTGGCAATGACAGGCAATGGGTCAGACCTTCTGCAATTGCAGGAAGTCTACCTCCACCGGCGTCTCGCGCCCGAAGATGGAAATGAGGATGCGGGCCTTGCCGCGATCGAGATCGATCTCGTGCACCTGGCCCTGGAATTCGGCGAAGGCGCCCTCGGTGACGCGCACGCGCTCACCGAGCTTGAAATCGACCTGCACTCGCGGCTCTTCCGACTCGATGCGCCGCATGATACGTTCGACTTCGTCCGCGCTCAGGGGAGTTGGTTGATTGCCAATCCCCACAAAGCCGGTCACGCTGGGTGTGTTGCGCACCACATACCAGCTTTCATCGTCCAGGATCATCTGCACCAGGACATAGCCGGGAAAGACCCGACGTTCGACAACGCGACGCTGGCCTTCCTTCAGTTCAATCTGCTCTTCGGTGGGCACTACCACCTGGAAGATCTTGTGGCCGACATGCATCGATTCGATGCGATGCTCCAGGTTCTTCTTGACCTTGTTCTCCATTCCCGAATAGGAGTGGATGACATACCAGGCGCGGCCATCGCTTTCTTCTTCCGGCCGTTCGAGCGGCGCGACCATGGCTGCCTGCTGGGCTGCTGCTTCGGCTTCAGGGCGCAGGTTGGACTTCGTCTCCTTGGCTTTGCGGCGTTCGCTGGTCGAGTCGCTCACGGTGGGTTCAGGGTGATGGGGCGGGAGGAAGAAAGGTCCGACGATAAAAAACGGCTTACAGCCTGAGCAAGAGCGACATGATCTCGGCGCCGAGCGCTTCGGCTGCGCCCAAGATGATAGACATCACGAACGTTACCAACAATACAATACCGCTCAGCCGCAGCCATTCTTCGCGAGTCGGCCAGCTGACTTTGGTCAACTCGGCGCGAGTTTCGCGGAAGTAACGGACGATGGGATTGATGGGCTTGGTAGTTTGGACTTCGGGTTCAGCCATTCGAGAAACTCCAGGAAAACTACAGGCCGTTGGCAATTCGAGCAGATAGCGCTCTTGGCGGTTCAAGACACCGCCTCCGGCGTGATGCTGAGCGCCGGAGGCGGTGTCTTGAACTGAGGAGCAGGCGAGGCAGGATTTGAACCTGCAACCGGCGGTTTTGGAGACCGCTGCTCTGCCAGTTGAGCTACTCGCCTACGCATGACAACAGGCTTTGAGCTAAAGAAGCATACCTCATTTGGTCTCGCGATGCAAACGATGACACTGGCATCGCGGGCAGTACTTGTTCAGTTCCATGCGTCCGGTCTGGTTGCGCCGGTTCTTGCTGCTGATGTAGTTGCGTTCCTTGCACTCGGTGCAGGCCAGAGTGACGAGAACGCGATTTCCTTTCTTTGCCATGAAAAAACCTTTCCTAGGAAAAAGACCCTAAAGGCTTTCAAAGCCTTTAGGGTCTGATGTTTGCCATGAGATCAATCGAAGACTTTGGTGATGACGCCGGCGCCGACGGTGCGGCCGCCCTCGCG
>CAYWPZ010000243.1:0-7082 GCA_964460135.1 uncultured Caldilineales bacterium
CCACCTCAACGCCGACGCCGACGCCCACCCCCACCCACACCCCCACCCCCACCCCCACCCGCACCCCTACCCGCACCCCCACCCCCACCCCTACCCGCACCCCCACCCCCACCGACACGCCCGCCAACCCCGGCGCCCGCCAGATCAACGCCGCCTTCGGCAGCGCCGTCATCGACGGCGACCTGGGCGAATGGAACGGCCCGGCCCTCCAACTCGATCCCACCACAGCCATACGGATCAGCAACCCCGGCGCCATCCTCAGCCCCGCCGACAGTAGCGCCCTCATCCGCGCCCGCTGGGACGAAGGCTATCTCTACCTGGCCATCGAGGTGCGCGACGACTTCCTTTTCAACGACAGCGTCGACCTGTGGCGAGACGACGCAATCGAGATCGGCGTCGATGGCGAAGATGACGACCTGCCCGGCAGCCCCGCCGGCGGCGACCACCAATACACGATCCGTTTCGACGGCGCCGCCGCCGACCGCTCGCTGCCTGTCAGCGGCAATGTACGATGGGCGGCGCGGGCAACGACGGGCGGCTACCGCATCGAACTCGCCATCCCGCCCTCGCAGCTGGGCGGGCAACCGCTGGCGGCCCAACGCGCCATCGGCATCGATTTCAGCCTCAACGATGATGACGAAGGCGGCGACCGCGACAGCTACCTGATCTGGGCCAGCGCCAGCACCTATAACGACGCCGCCCACTTCGGCCACCTGACCCTGCTGGCCCCGCCCACACCCACACCCACAGCCACAGCCACCAACACAGCCTCCCCCTCGCCCACCCCCACCTGGACGCCCCAACCCACAGCAACCCCCACCGCCACCGTCACCGCCACCCTCCCCGCCGCCGGCGAGGCCACCCTCTTGCCCAGCGCCGACGCCTACCTCAGCGCCTGGTATCCCGATGCCAACTACGGCGCCGCCGGCGTCCTCCTCCTGCGACCACAGGTCTCGGTCGTGCTCCTGCAATTCGATCTTGACCCCCTTCCCCCCGGCTCCACCATTCTCGACGCCACCCTCTCCCTGGCCACCCTCAGCCGCACCAACTCGCAGGCCCTGCGCGCTAACCTCTACACCCTGCGCCGGCCCTGGGCCGAACGCGTGGCCACCTACTACCTGGCCGATGTCGGCCAGAGCTGGGCCGCGCCATTGGCCGGCGGGCCAGGCGACCGCGACTTCACGCCCTTCGCCTCGGCCGACCTGCCCACCAGCGGCTGGACGAACATCGATGTCAGCGCCGTGGCCCGGCAATGGCGCGCCGAGCCGGGCCAGAACTTCGGCCTCCTGGTCGAAGGCGCCAGCGGTGGATCGGTGCAACAAAGCCTGGCCGCCCGTGAATGGACGCAAAGCAGCCAGCGCCCGCGCCTGGTGGTGCGCTATGCGCCCGCCACCCCCACACCCACCCTCAGCCCCACGCCTGCCGAAACGCCGACCCCAACACCCACCCCAACCCTGACGCCCACCCCCACCACCTCTCCCACCCCCACCCCCACCTTCACGGCCACACCCACCTTTACCCCCATCCCCACCTTCACCCCCACCCCCACCCCCACAGCCACTCCCACCCCGGCCCATTGGCGCGTGCTGGGCAACGGCGTCGACGCCTACATCGACAGCGCCTTCCCCAACATGAACTTCGGCAGCGCCGTCATCCTGCAGGCGGCCAGCCCCAACGCCGCCCACATCCTGCTCAATTTCGACCTGGCCTCCCTGCCGCCGGCCGCCAGCGTCCAGCAGGCCACCTTGCGCTTGCGCCTGTTGGATGGCCCCCTGCCGGCCCCTGTCAGCTTCGATCTCTACCCCCTCCTGCGCTACTGGCATCCCGAAGTAGCCACCTGGACCAAAGCCGATGTAGGCGTTCCCTGGTCGCAGCCGGGCGCATCTGGGCCAGACGACCGCTGGCCCCAACCCCTCACCAGCAGCGACCCTCTAACCGCCGGCGACTATGTCAGCTTCGACGTCACCTCACTGGTGCAAGACTGGATGATCGACCCCTCGACCCAGCGCGGGATACTGATCGCGGCCCGCAGCGACCAGCCCCAAAGCCTCAACCTGGCCAGCTTCCACTTCAGCCTGGCCGACTGGCGACCGCGGCTCGAACTGGTATTGGCCCAATGAACGAGACGGAAATGCGACCGCAACCCTCGGCCTGGCCGCGCCGCCGCCTCATCGCCGTTGTCCTCAGCGGCCTCTTCACCCTGGCGGGCGTCGTCGTCATGGCCGGCTACGGCTGGATGCTGGTGCAACAACCCGACCTGGCCGGCCAGATTACAGCTCTGATCGTCATCCTTGCCGCCATCGGCCTGATCCTGCTCGACCCGGTGGCCGGCTTCCTGGTCTGGCTCTTCCTCACACCCTTTGCCAACTACCTGCCTCTCAACCTCAACATGCCCGCCGGCGTGCCTGACTTGGGCTTCACGCGCGTCGTCGGCGGCTTCTTGGCGCTCTTTCTCCTGGCCGAGATCGCCCGCGGCCGCCGGCGACTGGCTCCCCTCACCCTGGTCGAGGCGGCGCTGCCCCTGTTCGCTCTGGCCCTGGCAATGTCGGCCTGGCGCTCGATCAACGGCTGGTTGTGGGGCTTGCAGGCCGTCTTCGACAGCTTCCTGGTGGCGCTCATCGCCTACCTCATCGCCCGCCACCTCATCCTCACCCCCCGGCAATTCCGTCTGCTGGCCGCGACCCTGATGGCAGTGGGCGCCATCGTCGCCGCCCTCACGGTCAGCGAACAACTGACGGGGTGGACACTCTTCCGAGCCGAGAGCACGGCCGAATTCTACGCCCCCGGCATCCGCAAGGTGGCGGCCGTGCTCGGCCACCCGGCCTACATCGCCGTCACCCTCGCCCTGCTGCTGGCGTTGGCCGTCGAACAATTGCAGGCCGGACGCGGACGGCGGCGGGGTCTGCTCCTGGCCGGGCTGAGCCTCCTCTACCTGGCCGCCATTTACCTCACCTACAATCGTTCCGGCTGGCTGGCAGCCCTGCTCGTCCTGATGGTCTCGGCGCTTGTGTTCCCGCGTTTCCGTCGCCTGGGCCTGCCGCTGCTGGCCGCTGGGGCCATCGTCCTCGCCCTCGCCTGGGGGTCGGGCCGGCTCAACCTTGAGGATTCGGCCGCCGGCGAGCGCCTGACCGCCGAATCGCCGGTCGACTACCGTCTTGAGGCCCTGGAGACCGGCCTACAACTCGTCGAACCAAACCCGGCCCTGGGTGTGGGCTGGGGCAGCTTTGGCCGCCTGGCCGCACGCGCCGGTTTTCGGCCCGGCGCCAACGTCCATGTCCTGCCCAGCACCCACAACAGCTACCTCAATTTCCTGGTCTCGGGCGGCGTCTTGCTCCTGGGCGCCTACCTGGTCCTCATGACCGCCCTCGGCCTGGCCCTGCTGCGGCTGACGCGGCGCCTCCGCCGCCAGCGCCGCCCGATCCCTGCTTCGCTCCTGGCCGCTTGGATCGTCCTGCCCGCCTATCTCCTCCCCACTGTCGCCTTCGACAACAACTACTCCATCTACGCCAACATCGTCTTCTGGTCGGTGATGGGCGGGGCGCTGGCGGTGGGGTTTGACGAGTGAGCGCGGGTTGCGAGTTTCGGACTGGCTGCTCCACACTTCGCAATTGGCATGAGCCTCTACACAACCTTCCTCCGCTCGCTCGCCCTGCCCGTGGGTGCGAGCATCGCCGGCTACGGCCAGGTGCTGCCCTATTTGCGCGGGTTGGAGGCGTCGCAGTGGTGGTCGCCAGAAGCATTGCGCCAATTGCAGAACCAAAAACTGCGGCGGCTGATCGCCCATATCTATACCAATGTGCCCTTCTACCGCGACGTGATGGACAGACGCGGCCTCAAGCCCGACGACATCCAAACCACCGACGACCTCCCCCTCCTGCCCATCGTCGATAAATCCGTCATCAACCGCAACTACCAGGACACCCTGCGCGACCACTCTCTGCCCCAGGAACGGCTCATCTACGCCGCCTCCAGCGGCTCCACCGCCGAACGGCTGCACTACTGGACGACCAAAACCCAGAAGGCAAAGAAATGGGCGGGCTTGTTCCGCTGGTGGGAGATGGCCGGTTATCGCTTTGGCGACCGCTACACCACCTTTACCATGGCCGGCAACCGCGGGCTGCGCGGCTTTCCCCTGCTCGACCGGCTGGAATGGATCATGCTGCGGCATCGCTGGCTCCCGGCCCAGAACCTGGCCGAGGATGTCCTTGCTGCCCACGCCCGCCAGTTGCTCCACGACCGCCCCTCGTTGCTGCGCTCCTACGCCTCCACCCTCTACTACCTGGCCGCCTACCTGAACCGCGCCGGCGTCAACATCCCTGTCCCTGTGCTCATGTCCACCGGCGAGATGCTGACCGCACACATGCGTGAGACGATCGAGCACGCCTTCCGGCCAGGGCGAGTTTTCGACGAATACGGCGGCGACGGCATGCAGATTGCCTGCGAATGCGAGCAACACGCCGGCCTGCACATCAACGCCGAAACCTATGTCATCGAGATCGTGCGCGACGGCCAGCGCGTGCCCGCTGGCGAACTGGGCGAGGTGGTGCTCACCAACCTGGAAGCCACAGCCGTGCCGTTCGTGCGCTACAACATCCGCGATGTGGCCCGCCTCGACCCCGCGCCCTGTCCTTGTGGTCGCGGCCTGCCCCGCCTTGGCCATCTCGAAGGCCGCCTGACCGACCTCTTCCTGACCGCCGACGGCCATTGGCTCTCGGCCCACCAGTTCACCGGCTTCTTTGCCAACCGCCTGCCCTCGGTGCGCGCCTTCCAGGTCGTCCAGCGCCAGGTGGATGACATCCTTGTGCGCTTGGTGGTGGACGAAAGCTTTGGCGAGGCCCAACGCCGGCTGATCGACGAAACCTTCCGCAGCTTCATGGGGCCAGACATCCGCTGCACCCTGGAGTTGGTGGACGCCATCCCCACCACCCCGGCCGGAAAACGCCGTTTCTTCATCTCCGAAGTGATCACGGGGACGGAGACCGAGGCGTGAGATCGATGACAGCGCCCTTCTTCGGCGCCGGCGTTGCCATCCTGGGGCCGTTCCCGCCGCGGCCGGGCGGCGTTTCGGTGCAGTGCGACATCCTGGCCGGCTGCCTGGAAAGCGACGGCGCCAGCGTGACGCGGGTGAACACCGACCTGCCCCGCTGGCGCCAGCGCGGGCGGGCCGGACGCCTGCTGCTGCCCCTCGCGCAGGTGCCGGCCATCGCGCGCCACCTGCGCGCCACCTGCGACGATTGGCAAGTGCTGCACGTCCATGCCGCCTCGTGGTGGGGCTTCATGCCGGCGGCAGCGGGCCTGCTGGCGCGGCGCTGGGGCAAGCGGCTGGTGCTCAGCTATCACGGCGGCGAGGCGGCCGCCTTTCTTTCCCGCCTGGGTTGGCTGGCCCGGCCGGTGCTGCGCCGCTACGATGCCCTCCTGGCCCTGACGCCCACGCAAGCGCGGCTTTTCGCCCAACACGGCCTGCCCGCCCAAGTGCTGCCCAACATCGTCCCGATCCAGAACTTCATCTTTCGGCCGCGCGGCCCGCTGTCCCCCAACCTCCTCTGGCTACGACAGTTGGAGCCGCGTTACCGCCCAGCCGACGCCCTGGCCGTCTTTGCCCAGGTCAGGGCCATTCACCCCGCCGCCACCCTCACTCTGGCCGGGGGTGGGAGCCTGATGACCGAGCTAGAACGTCAGGTCGAGACCGAGCAGCTGGCGGGGGTCAGGTTCTGCGGTCATCTGGATGCCGCTGCCGTCGCCCCGACCTATGACGCCGCCGACATCTTTCTCAATACCTCGGCCATCGATAACCTGCCGCTGACGCTGATCGAAGCCGGGGCCAGCGGCTTGCCGGTGGTCAGCACCGGCGCCGGGGCCATCCCCGACCTGATCCGGCAGGAGGAAAACGGGCTGTTGGCCGCGGTCGGCGATGTCGAGGGGCTGAGCGGCCACATCCTGCGGCTGTTGGCCGACCCTGCCCTGGCGCAACGGCTCTCGCTGGCCGGGCGGGCCAATGCCGAGCGTTTTACCTGGGAGCAGGTGGGACAGAGTCTGTGCGAGGTGTATGGGGTGGGGTAGGGGCTGAGAGACACCTGTCAGGTCGGCAGGACCTGACAGGTGCGCCAGGTGCGACTACTTGTGTTGGCGGCGGCGACCCAGGATGAACAAGAGCAGGCTGAGGAGCACGAGCGCAAGCGGCAACACCCGCCGGGCGGCCTCGGCCTGGCCTGGGCCGGGCGCCGGCTGCTCTGAATGGTCGGCCAGGAGCGGCGGCTGGTGGCCGTTGGAGGAGGCGAGCTGTCGCCGTCGCGCCGCCGCCACCTCCGGCGCCTCGCTCAGCGCCGTCCACAGGATGCCCCACGAGCGCCAGAAGGCCGCCATCCCGGCCCGCTGCAATTCCGGCGCCTCGGCGCCGACGTTGGCGTAACCCTGGCTATCGGGGCGGGCTGTCTCCCAATTGCGGAAGAGCCGGCCCCAGTCACTGTTCAGCGCCGCCTGCATCTTCTGCTTGCCAATAAACGGATACCAGAAGGTGTCGTGGTAAAGCACCGAAGCCAGGTAGCTCCACGGCGCCAACACCGTCTTCAACGACCACTCGATCGGCTTCTTCAGCGGCCCCCAGTAGATCTTGTGCTGCATGCGGCTGGCGAAGGTCATCTGCTGGAAAGGGCCGACGAAATGCCAGTTCTGGCGGCCAACCTCTTCATCGCCCACGATCTCGATTTCGGCTGGGTCGCCGCAGCCCAGCCCCTGTTCGTGAGCCAGGCGGATGAACTTGATCGACATCGGGTCCAGGCCCATCATCTTGGCGGCCATCGCGTCGATGGCTACCTGGTCGTCCGAGGCCAGGAGGACGTTTTTGACGTAAGGGATCATGCAACGCGGGCCGGGGCCATCGCCGGCAAAGGTGCCATCCATGACCGCAAAGACGCCGCGATGGATGTGCTTCTGGATCATCAGCAAATCCACCAGCGTCTCGTGGATGACCGGGTGCGTCCAGTGGCGGCGCTCGTTCAACAACCCGCCAAAGGCGTTTTTCATGGCACCGGTCATGGTCGTGAATATATGCATCTTCACCGTCGGCAGGTGGATAATGTTCT
>CAYWPZ010000244.1:0-7014 GCA_964460135.1 uncultured Caldilineales bacterium
GGGAACGGGCGGCATCTCCCAGCCGGTGAGGGTCCGGAAGGCGTCCGGGGCGATCTTCAGGCTATTGGCGCGCAGGGCCAGGCGCGGGGGTTGGTCGAAGCTGGCGCGAAAGGCGGCGGCTTCGTCGCCCAGCAGGGCGTCCATGCGGGCCAGGAAGGCGGAAGGCAAGTTGGGGATAGACATCAGATCGATCAGCCGGTGAGGAATCCCCAAATCGGAAGTTCACAAGCAGCAAAGACGAAGCCAGGGGGCTCTTCAGATGGGGGATTGCTTCACTGCGTCCGGCATAAACCACGCCGGACTCCGTTCGCAATGACAGGCGCCCCCAAACTGAAATGCACCCAGCCTATTCTACACGATTGACAGCCCGATTGACCCCATGCTAACATTGGCTCCGTTGTCAGGGCTGACGACATCCGGCCATGATCCTGTTCTTACCTTGTTCCTCTCGCAACCGATTTCGCACCCCAGACACGGAGCGCCGCCTCCGTGTCTGTTTTTGTCGAGGCTTCGATCGATGAGCAAATACATTTTCGTCACCGGCGGCGTGGTCAGCGGCCTGGGCAAGGGCGTGACCGCAGCTGCCATCGGCCGGCTTTTGCGCAGCCGCGGTGTGACCGTGGCCGTGCAGAAGCTCGACCCCTATCTCAATGTCGATCCGGGGACGATGAGTCCCTATCAGCACGGCGAGGTCTTCGTCACCAACGACGGGGCCGAGACCGACCTGGACTTGGGGCACTACGAGCGTTTTACCGGCGTCGATGTCACCCGCTCCAGCAATGTCACCAGCGGCCAGATCTATCACGAGGTGATCAGCCGCGAGCGCCGGGGCGACTATCTGGGCGGCACCATCCAGGTCATCCCCCACGTCACCAACGAGATCAAGCGGCGCATCGGGCTGGTGGCGCGCGAGACCGGGGCCGAGGTGGTGTTGGTGGAGGTGGGCGGGACGGTGGGCGACATCGAGGGCGAGCCGTTTCTAGAGGCCATCCGCCAGATGCGCAAGGATGTGGGCCGGCAGAACGCCGTCTACATCCACCTGACCCTGTTGCCGCACCTCGGCGCCACCGGCGAGCTGAAGACCAAACCCACCCAACACAGCGTGCGCGACCTGCGCGGGATCGGCATCCAGCCGGATGTGATCTGTTGCCGGGCCGATGTGCCCATCGATGACGAAGTGCGGGAGAAGATCGCTCTTTTCTGCGATGTCGAACAGCGGGCGGTCATCCCCCTGGTCACGGCCAGCACCATCTACGAGGTGCCGCTGACGCTGGAAGAAGCCGGGTTGGGCGAGTATCTGGTCGAGCGGCTGGCCCTACAGGCCGAACCGCCCGACCTGAGCACCTGGCGCCAGCTGGTGGCCCGCATCCGCTCGCCGCGCCCCAGCGTGCGCATCGCCCTGGTGGGCAAATATGTGGCCTTGCAGGATGCCTACATGAGCGTGCGCGAGGCGCTTTTTCATGCCGGCGTCGAGCAGCAATACAACGTCGATATCGACTGGATTCATTCCGAGGAACTCGAACGCGGTCGCTGTCTCGACCGGCTGGCCGAGGCCGACGGCATCATCGTCCCTGGCGGCTTTGGCTACCGCGGCATCGAGGGCAAGATCATCGCCGCCCGCTTCGCCCGCCAACACCAGACTCCCTACCTGGGCCTGTGCCTGGGTATGCAGGTGATGTGCATCGATCTGGCCCGGCATGTCTTTGGCAGCGACGAGCCAAACAGCACCGAGTTCAACCCCACCACCCGCTATCCGGTCATCGACCTGATGGCCGACCAGCGCGACATCGCCAACATGGGCGGCACCATGCGTTTGGGCCTCTATCCTTGCTGTTTGCAGCCGGACAGCCAGGCGTTCGCGGCCTATCAGTCCACACTGGTGCACGAGCGGCACCGGCATCGCTGGGAATTCAACAACTCTTATCGCCAGGTTCTGGCCCAGGCCGGCCTGCGTTATAGCGGCCTCAGCCCTGATGGGCGCCTGGTCGAGATCGCCGAACTGGCCGACCATCCCTTCATGGTGGGCAGCCAGTTCCACCCTGAGTTCCAATCCCGCCCCGAACAGCCGCACCCCCTGTTTTCGGCCTTCGTGCGCCGCGCCATCGATCACCAAACGATCCGTCAGGCCCCGCTTCTGGCCTGACTTGTGCTAGAATAGCACCGCAATTCTCATTTCAATCACAAACCTCAAACGATCTGGAGTTGTAGTTCTATGTCCGGTCACAGCAAATGGGCCAATATCAAGCACCGCAAATCCGCCGTCGATGCCCGACGAGGCAAAATATTCACCAAGATCGCCCGCGAATTGCAGGTGGCGGCGCGGCACGGCGGGCCGGACCCTGCCATGAACATGCGCTTGCGGCTGGTTCTGGACAAGGCCCGCGCCGCCAACATGCCCAAAGATAACATCGAGCGCGCCATTGCCCGCGGGTCGGGCACAGAAAAAGGCGAGGACCTGGAAGAAGTGATGTACGAAGCCTATGGCCCGCACGGCATTGCCCTGCTGATCGAAGTCCTGACCGACAACCGCAACCGCACCGTCTCGGACCTGCGCCATGTTCTCACCAAAGCCGGGGGCAACATGGCCAGCGCCGGGGCCGTGGCCTGGCAGTTCAACCGCAAGGGCCAGATCATCGTCGACGCCGCCAGGCTCGACCCCGATGAGCTTTTCCTCAGCGCGGTCGAAGCCGGGGCCGAAGATGTGGTGGTCAGCGATGGCGCCGCCGAAATCATCACCGCCGACGCCGATCTGGGCGCCGTGCGCGACGCCCTCAGCCACGCCGGCCTGGCGATCGAAAGCGCCGAATTGACCATGACCCCGCAGAGCGAGACCGAGTTGGAGGTCGAAGCGGCCCTACAGATCATGGGCCTGGTGGAACGCCTGGAAGAACTGGACGATGTGCAGAAAGTCCACTCCAACCTGGCCTTCACCGACGCCCTGATGGCGCAGATGGAGGCCGAATAGGGGCGAGGAAACGCCGCCCCAGGGCGAGGAGACCTTGTTTCAGGGCGAGGAGACCTCGCCCCTGCGTATGAACCATTCCCCTACCGTCATCCTCGGCATCGACCCCGGCATCGCCATCACCGGTTTTGGCGTGGTGGCCGATCACCACGGCGACCCCCGCCTGGTTGAATACGGCGTCATCCGCACCCCGGCCGAAGACCCGCTTCCCCGGCGGTTGCAAGCCCTCTACGCCGAACTGAACGAGCTCTTGGCCCGGCGCCGACCTCATGCCATCGCCATCGAGGAACTCTTCTTCGCCAAGAACGCCCGCACCGCCCTCACCGTCGGCCACGCCCGCGGCGTCGCCCTCCTGGCCGCCGCCCAATCGGGCGCCCACATCTATCAGTACAAGCCGGCCGAGGTGAAGCAAGCCGTGACCGGCTATGGCAACGCCGAAAAACGCCAGATCCAGGAGATGGTGCGGCTCCTGCTCGGCCTCGACGACATCCCCCGCCCCGATGACGCCGCCGACGCCTTGGCCATCGCCCTCTGCCACTTTCAATCGGTGCGTTTCCACTCCTCTTTCTCAGAGTTCTCTCTTCCCGTCTGAGACCCAAATCTGCCCCCCCTTTTTTGCCAATCAGGAGCATTTGCATGGCTGCTGCACCCAAAGCCCGCATCCTCATCGCCGAGGATGAACCCGCCTTGCGCAACCTGCTCGAGATCAGCCTGTCGGCCAACGGCTACCACATCTACCAGGCCAACGACGGCCAAGACGCCCTCGACCAGCTCAAGGCACATAGCGACATCGACCTGGTCATCCTTGATATCATGATGCCCCGGCTCGATGGCTTCACGGTCCTGAAGGAAATCCGCAAGACCTCAGAGGTGCCGGTTGTCATTCTCACCGCCCTCGGCTCCAGCGAGGACATGGTCAAGGGATTTGCATTGGGCGCCGATGACTACATCACCAAGCCCTTCACCTTTCTCGAAGTCGCCGCCCGCATCGAAGCCATCCTCCGCCGCGTGCGTTGGCTCACCCAACCGGCAGCGCCGCCCACCATCTTTCGCGCCGGCCATGTCGTCTTGGACGTCGAAGCCCACACCGTCAGTATGCAGGGCGCGCTCTGCCACATGACCCCGATCGAATTCAGCCTCCTGCGCTACTTCATGACCCACCCCAGCCAAGTCATCACCAAAGACGATCTCTTCCGCGATGTCTGGGGCTACGAATTCGAAGGCTCCACCAACCTGGTGGAAGTGGCCGTGCGCCGTCTGCGCGAGAAAATCGAACTCAACCCCTCCGACCCACAACTGATCCGCACCGTGCGTGGCGTCGGCTACCGCTTCCACCCTGGCTCTGACCCAACATGATCGCCCGGCTGCGCGGCCGCGCCGAACATATCGGCGACGACCACCTCATCGTCGATGTCGGGCCGCTGGGCCTCACCGTCTTCATGCCGGCCAGCCAACTGCTGGGCCTGCACGCCGGGCAGCAGGTGGCGCTCTTCACCCATCTACACATTCGCGAGCAGGACATCTCACTCTTTGGCTTCGGCGCCGCCGAAGACCTGCAACTCTTCGACCTGCTCCTCAGCGTCGATGGCATCGGCCCGCGGCTGGCCCTGAACATCCTCTCGACCATGACCGCCGACAGTCTGCGCCTGGCCGTGGCCAACGACGAACCGGGCCTGCTGACCCGCGTGCCGGGCATCGGCGTCAAGACCGCCCGCAAGATCCTCTTCCAACTCAAAGACAAACTGGCCCCCACCGACCTCGAAGCCGCCGGCCTACGGCTGGTGGGCGACGCCGACGCCGAAGTCATCGACGCCCTCACCACCCTCGGCTATAGCGTCGTCGAGGCGCAACGGGCCTTACAAGCCATCCCCAAAGACACGGCCGGCGTCGAAGACCGCCTGCGCGCCGCCCTTTCCTATCTTGCGCCCTGATTGCTTGCTACCCCCTGCCACCCTTGCTATAATGCCATCCCACCGCGCCACCCTAGCTCAGACGGCAGAGCAGCGCACTCGTAATGCGCCGGTCATCGGTTCAATTCCGATGGGTGGCTCCTCACTCCGACCCCGGTCTCTTGCGACTGGGGTTTTTTCTTGACCAGCGGCCCACCCATGCCGAGCGGCGCCCCCCCTTCCCCCACCCCTGCGGCCTGGCTGCAGCCACTGCTGCGACTTTTCGGCCAGCGCCTGTGGCTGTTGGCGCTGCTGACGCCGGTCGCCCTGGCTGGGGCCGCTCACCTCTGGCTGCCCCAAGCCCCCTCCTCACTCGGTGCCGATGCCATCGCCCGCAGCGCCTGGCTGAACACGACCGCCGCCGCTCTCCCGGCCGGTTCGCTCCTGTCGTTGCTCGGCCTGCTCGACCTGGCCCACAACCTCGGCCTGCGCATCTTGATCGCCCTTCTGGCCGCCACCCTCGTCCTGCGTCTGTTCGACGCCATCCACCTGGCCTGGGCCACGCGGCGTCTGGCCCCGCCCGAGCGCTGGCTCCCCGGTCTTGGCCTGGTGGAACGCCAGCAAGCCGGCGCCGCCAACGGCCCGGGCTGGGAGCCGGCCCTGGCGCCACAATTCGAGCGTTGGCAAGCTATCTCGCACCCTGCCGGCGATGCAGATGCGGGCTTCGACGAAGCCTTTGGTGACCGCAACCACCGCTTCAGTTGGGCGGCAATTCTGATCGAACTGGGTTTGCTGTTGGCCCTGTTGGCATTGTCGCTCGATTTGCGCGGCGGCTGGCAGATCGACGGCCTCAGCCTCGACCCCGGCCAGAGCGCCAGCATGGCCCCCTTTGGCCCTGACCTCGTCCGCCTGGACGAAGCCGGCGACACATTGGCGCTCTGCTGCCGAAAACCCGTCTCGGCCCCCCTGGCCGAATCGCTGCGCCTGGTGGCGCCCGGTCTGCGGCTGAGCGTCCAGCAGGTTGGCCCGGCGCTCTCGCTCTCGGCCCAGGCCGAGGGCCAGGTGGCGCCCTTGCAAGCCGTCGAAGGGGGCGGCGCGCCCAGCCCGGCGCTCGTCCTCCGCTTCCCCACCGAACGCGCCGAGCGCGCCGTCGCTCTCCCCGACCGCAACCTCTTCCTGCGGCTGGTGGCGCTGCCCGGCGATCAGTTCAGCCTGCAAGCGCTCGACGACGCCAACCATGTGCTGCTGACCGAGTCCCTCGCCGCCGCCGCCAACCTGACGGTGGGCGAAGTCAGACTGCAAGTACGGCCGGGCCGCTACGCCGTGCTCAGCGTCGTCGCCCGGCCCTGGCAATGGTTGCTGGTCCCGGCCCTGCTCATGGCCCTGGCAGGGCTGCTGCTGCGCTGGCGCTTCCCCTATGTGCGCGGGGGCTTGCGGCTGAACGAGGGCGGGGCGGTAGTGCGCTGGCAGGGGCAGAGGGGCGGCCGGCCCGGGGCGGATGACATTGCCGGCGCCCTCGCGGCGGCCGAAAGGGATCAGCTCAGATAGTCGCGCAGCTTGCGACTGCGGATGGGGTGGCGGAGTTTGCGCAGGGCCTTGGCCTCGATCTGGCGGATGCGCTCGCGGGTGACGCCGAATTCCTGGCCCACTTCTTCCAGGGTGTGGCTCATGCCGTCGTTGAGGCCAAAGCGCAGTTCCAACACCTTGCGCTCGCGTTCGCTCAATTGCTCCAGGATTTCCTTCATCTGCTCTTTCAGCAACTGGTTGCTGGCCACATCGGCCGGGGCGGGCAGGCTCTCGTCCTCGATGAAGTCGCCGAGCGAACTGCTGTCCTCGTTTCCCACCGGCATCTCCAACGACATCGGCTCTTGCGAGACGCGGGTGATCTTGCGGACTTTAGCCGCCGCCCGTTTGACCGTGCGCTTTTGCACCGCATCCAGCGGCCGGCCCTCTTTCAGCGCCTGCTGGATGGCCTCGCGCTCATCCTCTGATTCGATGAAATCCATCTCCACCGCCACTTCCTCGGGGCTCGGCTCTCGCCCCAGCTCTTGCATCAGCCGGCGCTGGACGCGCAGCAGGCGGTTGATGTTTTCGACCATGTGCACGGGGATGCGGATGGTGCGGGCCTGGTCGGCGATGGCGCGGCTGATCGATTGGCGTATC
>CAYWPZ010000245.1:0-6994 GCA_964460135.1 uncultured Caldilineales bacterium
CATCACCTACGGCACCAACAACGAGTTCGGCTTCGACTATCTGCGCGACAACATGGCCGTCGATTTGGTTCAGCTTTCGCAGCGGGAGCTGAACTACGCCATCGTCGACGAAATCGACAACATCCTCATCGACGAAGCCCGCACCCCACTGATCATCTCCGGCCCGGCCCAGGAATCCAGCGACCACTACCGCCGCTTCGCCCAACTGGTGCCGCGGCTGCACGAAGACGACGACTACAAGATCGACGAGAAGGATCGCATCGTCACCCTGACCGATGAGGGCCTGCACAAGATCGAACGTTGGGTGGGCGTGCCCGAAGGCAAGACGCTGTACGAAGGCGAATACGCCGAGATGGCGCCCTACCTGGACAACGCTCTGCGCGCCCAGGTGCTGTTCAAGCGCGACAAGGATTATGTCGTCCAGGACGGCGAAGTGCTGATCGTCGATGAGTTCACGGGGCGTTTGATGTACGGCCGCCGCTATTCCGAGGGTCTGCACCAGGCCATCGAGGCCAAAGAGGGCGTCAGCATCCGTCGCGAGAACCTGACCCTGGCCACCATCACCTTCCAGAACTTCTTCCGCATGTACCGCAAGCTGGCGGGCATGACCGGCACCGCCGCCACCGAAAAAGAAGAATTCGGCCGCATCTACAACCTGGAAGTGACCGCCATCCCCACCAATGTGCCCACCCAACGCCTCGACAACCCCGACCAGGTGTACAAGAGCCAGCGGGCCAAGTTCAACGCCGTGCTGGAAGAGGTCGTGGCTGCACACCAGCGCGGGCAGCCGGTGCTGTTGGGCGCCAGCGCCATCGAAACCTCGGAATTCATTTCCAACCTGCTACGGCGGCGGGGCATCGACCACAATGTCCTCAACGCCAAGAATCACGAACGCGAGGCCGTAATCATCGCCCAGGCCGGCCGGCCGGGGGCTGTCACCATCGCCACCAACATGGCCGGGCGCGGGGTGGACATCCTCCTGGGTGGCAATGCCGAGAACCTGGCCCGCGAAGAACTGCGCAAGCGCGGCTTCGACCTCAACACGATCAGCGAAACCGAATGGAACGAGACCCTGGACATGCTGCGCAAGGGCCAGGACCCCACGACCCGTTTCGATAGCAGCTGGGCCGGCGCGCTGGCCGAACACTGGCATCGCACCAAAATCGACGGCGACCGGGTGCGGGCCGTGGGCGGGCTGTATGTCATCGGTTCGGAACGACACGAGGCGCGGCGCATCGACAACCAGCTGCGCGGCCGCGCCGGCCGCCAGGGCGACCCCGGCCAGTCGCGCTTCTACCTCTCGCTCGAAGATGATCTCATGCGGCGCTTCGGCGGCCAGACCATTGCCGGGCTGATGGATCGGCTCGGCGTCGAAGAAGATGTGCCGATCGAGGCCGGGCTGGTGAGCCGGGCGATCGAACAATCGCAGACCCGCGTCGAAGGCTACAACTTCGACATGCGCAAGCATGTGCTCGAATACGACGATGTCGTCAACAAGCAGCGCAACGTCATCTATGCCCAGCGCCGGAGAATCCTGGGCGAGCCAACCCTGCGCCCGCAGATCCGGGAGATGACCGATAAGCACATCGCCGGCCTGGTGCAAACCTTCACCAGCGAGAAATTCAGCGAAGACTGGGATCTGGACGCCCTGCACAGCGCCATCATCCGCATCCTGCCCTTGCCCGTTCAGGAATCGGCCAAAGCCTGGCGCGGGCTGAGCCGCGAACAATTGACCGAGCGGCTGCAAAACCTGGCCGAACGAGCCTATGAGGACAAGGAAAAACGCCTGGGCAACGAGATGATGCGCCGCATCGAGCGACTGCTGATGATCGAGATGGTCGATCATCGCTGGGTGCGGCATCTGACCGACCTGGACATGTTACGCGAGGGCATCGGCCTGCAAGCCTATGCCCAACAAGACCCACTGGTAGCCTACAAGCGCGAGGCGTTCGAGATGTTCGCCGAGCTGATGGACAGCATCGAAGAAGATGTTGTCACCCGCATCTACCATGCCGAATTGCAGGCCCAGCAAGCGCCGGCGCGGCGGCAGATGCAGGCAGTTCATCCGGTGGTGGGGGCCGGCGCCGGCGACAGCAAGCCCGAGCCGCAGCACAAGTTTGGCCCCAATGTCGGCCGCAATGACCCTTGTTGGTGTGGCAGCGGCAAGAAGTACAAGGATTGCCACTGGAGCAGCGACCGCGCCGGCGCCACCCGGCCCGGCCAACCGCAGCCCGCCGGCGCCAAACCCGGCCAGCCCGCTCCCAGGCAGCCTGCTCCTGCTCCGGCGACCAAAGCCCCGCTGCCACGCCCGACCGGCGCGCCCACCGGCGCGCCCACCGGCGCGCCCACCGGCAAGCCTACCCCGCGCCCGTCCGCCCCGAAGACCAAGAAACGAAGGTGACGCCGCTATCCACCTGGCTGGAGCGCCTGCATCTGCAAGCGCCCGCCGCCATCTTCATCGACGCCTTCCGGCCTTTGGCCTGGTTCGCAGGCGAGATGCTGGCGGCGGCGGCGCCGCTGCTGCCGGTGGAACAGAGCCGGGTGGAGCGATTGGCCCGGCGGTTGGGCGATGAAGCAGACCCGGAATGGCCGCTCCGGGCCGGGGAGGAGCCATGAGCGGCGACCTCAGCGCCACCGATTTCGCCAGCCTGGCCCTACTCGTGGCCCTGGCCCTGATGGTGCTCTCGTTCCGCCGCCGGTCGGAGCCAGCCGGACAGCAGGACGACTGGCTGCTGAAAACCAGGGTCGAGCGCGAGGCGGCGGAATCCGGCCAGCCCGCCCTCTCGCTCAGCCTGCTAGAGCCTGCGGCCGGCGATGGCGACCCGCCCGCCGCGCTCCCCGGTGACCTGGCCCTGCTCCGTGACCTCTCCGACCTGCCCCGCCCCCTCTCCGCGACCGACCCGGCCGCTGCGCCCGTGCTGATGCTGCTCGACCCCAACGCCGCCATTGGCGAGCAGGCGGTCGAGGGCCGCATCGACCCGGTGGTGGGCCGTTGGGCGCGACTGTTGGTGGTTGCGCTGCTGCTGGCTGTGTTGGTGTTGCGGTTTATGTTTGGGTGAACACAGCAAGACGCCCAAACGGGTTTGCGGTGCAAAGGCGGCTGCGTCACCACGAAAATCAAAAAGGCTACTTTCAGATATCCTGGCGCTCGCGCCTACCCGTTGGGCGAACACGTCTCGGTTCTGCCGCTGATGCAACTCGTGCAACAGGGCTTTACTCCGCTCAGCCAATAGCCTGATCGCCATACACAGACCAACCGCCGCCAATCGTCTCTGTCCCACCCGCTTCCATGCGCCTCACCGCCGACCTCCACCTCCACTCCCACTACTCCCGCGCCACCAGCCAGGACCTCACCCTCTTCCACCTGGCCAAGTGGGCGCAGATCAAGGGCGTGCACATCGTCGGCGCGGGCGACATCGCCCACCCCGGCTGGCTGCAAGAACTGAAAGAACACCTGGAGCCGGCCGAACCGGGGCTATTCCGGCTCAAACCCGATCTGGCGCGGGCGGTCGCATCCGAAGTCCCGCCCGCCTGCCGCGGCCCCGTCCGCTTCCTCCTGGCGGGTGAGATCAGCAACATCTACAAGCGCAGGGGCAAGACGCGCAAAATCCACCACATCGTCTTTGCCCCCGACCTCGATGCCGTCGCCCGCCTGCAGGCCCGCCTCGAGCGCATCGGCAACATCCGCTCCGACGGCCGCCCCATCCTCGGCCTGCCCTCGCACGACCTCCTGGAGACCCTGCTGGAGGTGGACGGGCGCTGCTGCCTCATCCCCGCCCACATCTGGACCCCCTGGTTTGCCCTCCTCGGCTCCATGTCGGGCTACGACTCGGTCGAAGAATGCTTCGGCGACCTCACGCCCCACATCTTCGCCCTCGAAACCGGCCTCTCTTCGGACCCGCCCATGAACTGGCGCGTCTCCGGGCTGGATCGCTACACCCTCGTCTCCAACTCCGACGCTCACTCGCCCCCCAAACTGGCCCGTGAAGCCACCCTCTTCGACTGCGAGCTCTCCTACGACGCCCTCTTCGACGCCCTGCACAGCGGCGACCCCGCCCGTTTTCGCGGCACGATCGAATTCTTCCCCGAAGAAGGCAAATACCACCACGACGGCCACCGCAAATGCGGCGTCAACTGGAAACCGGCCCAAACCCTGGCCCACAGCGGCCTCTGCTCGGTCTGCGGCAAGCCGGTGACGGTGGGGGTCTATCAGCGAGTGGAAACCCTGGCCGACCAGCCCGAAGGTCGAATCAAGCCCAACGCCCACCCCTACTTCAGCCTCATCCCCCTGCCCGAAATCCTGGGCGAGCTACACGGTGTCGGCGCCGGCAGCAAGGTGGTCGGCCAGGCCTACGACCGCCTCCTCGCCAGCCTGGGGCCTGAGCTGGCCATCCTCCTCGACCTGTCGCCGGAGGCCATCGCCGCAGCCGGGGGCGAGCGTCTGGCCGCCGGGATTGGGCGCATGCGTCGGGGCGAAGTCACCGCCATCGCTGGCTACGACGGCGAGTACGGCGTCGTCAAACTTTTCGCCGCCCCCGCCGCCTCGCCGCAACTCACCCTCTTCGCCTCGCCCCCACCCGCCCCCGCCCTCAACGAACCACTTCCGTCCCTGCTGCCCCCATCGCCCAATGCTCCCAAACCTTTCCCTCCTCCCCAATCCTTCGGCTACGCAGCAGACAAGCCCCCAATTACCGATAACCAATTACCCCTCAACCCCGCCCAACGCGCCGCCGTCCTCTGCACCGACCGGCCCCTGATCATCGTCGCCGGCCCCGGCGCCGGCAAAACTCGCACCCTCACCGCCCGCATCGCCCACCTGGTACAAGAACTGGGCGCGGCCCCAGAAAGCATCCTGGCCATCACCTTCACCAACAAGGCCGCCGAAGAAATGGCCGGGCGCTTGCGCCGGCTGTTGGGCGAGGCCACGGCCGGGCGGGTCACGATCAAAACCTTCCACGCCTTGGGGGCCATGCTCTTGCACGAATTCGGCAGCCGCTTGAATCTCGCGCCCACTTTCGCCATCCTGGGCGATGATGACCGCCTGGCCTTGCTCAAGCGCCTGACTCCCGAACTCGGCCAGCAGCAACTCGCCCAAGCGCTCGCCTTCATCGCCGCCGCCAAAAACCACCTCCAGACCCCCGATCTCGCCCCCGCCGACGAATTCAGCGACCTCTATCGGGCCTACGAAACCGCCCTGCGCCGGTGCCAGGCCGTCGACTTCGACGACCTCCTCCTCCTGCCCGTGCGCCTGCTCGAAGAACACACCGAGGTGCGCGAGGCGGTTCACAGGCGCTGGCGCTGGCTGTCCGTGGACGAATACCAGGACATCAACCTGGCCCAATACCGGCTGCTCCGGCTCCTGACCGCAGGTGGGGCCAACCTGTGCGTCATCGGCGACCCCGACCAGGCCATCTACGGCTTCCGCGGGGCCGACTACCGCTATTTCCTGCGCTTCGAGCAGGATTATCCCGACGCCCGGCGCCTGCACCTCGACCAGAACTACCGCTCCACCCAGATCATCCTCGACGCCGCCACCCAAGTCATCAGCCGCAACCCCAACCGGCAAGCGCTGAAGATATTCTCCGAATTCATCGAGCAGGTCAGGTTGGACGTCCACCCCGCCCCCACCGACAAAGCTGAGGCCGAGTTCATCGTCCATCAGATCGAGCAGATGGTGGGCGGAACCAGTCTATTTTCGCTCGATTCGGCGCGCGCCAGCGGCCACGAGACCGCCCCCCGCAGCTTCGCCGATTTCGCCGTCCTCTATCGCCTCTCGGCCCAGAGTCGGGCGCTGACCGAGGCCCTCGAACGTTCCGGCATCCCCTACCAGACGGTCGGGCAGACACCGCTGTACGAGTTCAAGATCGTGCGCGAAGCCCTGGCCCATCTCTGGCTGCTCATCCAGCCGGCGTCGCCGGTTCATCTCGACCTGCTCGCCGGATCAGGCCGCTCGCCCTCCTTCCAGGCAGAGCTGGCCGCGAGCGCGTCCGAGTCGACGGCCGCGCAACTGGTCGAGTGCGTCGCCGCCTTCTTCCAGGCCAACCGCAGCCTGGGCGAGGCCGACCGCGCTCGTCTCGAACAGCTGGCGCGACGAGCCGCGCCCTTCGGCCACGACCTGGCGGCCTTTCTGGAAGCCGCCATCCTGCAAAGCGAGACCGATTTCTATGACCCCCGCGCCGACCGTGTGACCCTGATGACCTTGCACGCCGCCAAGGGCCTGGAATTCCCCGTCGTCTTCATCGCCGGCTGCGAAGAAAACCTTCTGCCCTACACGCGGGCCGATCAGCCGCCCGACATCGAGGAGGAACGGCGGCTGTGCTACGTGGGCATGACCCGCGCCCAGAAAAAACTCGTGCTCAGCCATGCCCGCACCCGTTTCCTCTTCGGCCAGCGGCGGCAGAACCCGCCCTCGCGCTATCTCCGCGACATCGCCGCCGCACTGAAGGAGGTGCGGGAGATGGAACGCCGGCCGGAGAGGAAGGAAGCGGCGGGGGTGCAGCTCGACCTCTTCTAGCGCCCTGGCGCCCAAGCGCCCGCCGCCCTGGTCTGCCATAATGCCCATGGTCATCCCGCGCCGACGCCAGTATGGAAGAGTCAACAGCGGCCCGCCAGGGCACCGGGGTCAAGAAGTCTGAATTGGTTTCATCCTGTGTTGGGCCGCTACTTGGCTCCAGCACTACAGATCATTTTCTTGCATCTCTAAATGCCTACTGCTCAGAATCTACTTACCCGCCTGGATGATATCGGGTGCTCCCTGAAAGAATCGGGACACGCCCTCGCGTTGATTGGTTTAGGTTCCGTCGGCGTTGAAACCGAACGACTCGACTCATATTCGGATTTAGACTTCTTCGCCATCGTGGAAAACGGTTACAAGGCTCGCTACATCGACAATTTGGATTGGCTGAGTTCGCTGTGCCCTATTGTCTATCACTTTCGTAATACACCAGACGGCCATAAGGTGCTGTTTCAGGATGGCATTTTTTGCGAATTTGGC
>CAYWPZ010000246.1:0-6993 GCA_964460135.1 uncultured Caldilineales bacterium
GGCGGCAGCCTCTGAGGGGAAGCGGCCGCAGAGGTGGAGGAGGAGGGCGGCTTCTTCGAGGATGAGGGCAGTGAAGTCGGGCGGGCCTTGGTTGCGCAGGGTGGCGATGGCCTCTTTGACTTCGAGGGCGTTGCCGACGGCGAAGCCGAGCGGCTGGCTCATGTCGGTGACGCGGGCCGCCACCTTGCGCCCCGCCAGGCTGCCGATGGCGACCATGATCCGGGCCAGGGTCTCGGCCTCGGGCAGGGTACGCATGAAGGCCCCCTCGCCCACCTTGACATCCAGCAGGATGACGTTGGCGCCGGCGGCCAGCTTTTTGGACATGACCGAGGAGGCAATCAGGGGCAGGCTGGGCACCGTGGCCGTGACATCGCGCAGGGCGTAGAGCTTGCCGTCGGCTGGGGCCAGGTCGGCCGTTTGCCCGGCGATGACCAGCCCCACCTGCCGCAGCTGGCGTTTGAATGCCTCCAGGCTGAGGTAGGGCGACCAGCCGGGAATGGATTCGAGCTTGTCGATCGTCCCGCCCGAAAAGCCCAGCCCCCGGCCCGACATCTTGCCCACCGGCTGCCCGGCTGCGGCCACCAGCGGCCCCAGCGCCAGCGTGACCTTGTCGCCGACGCCGCCGGTCGAGTGTTTGTCGGCCACCAGGGGGGCGACATCGCTCAGGTCGAGCATCTGGCCGGAGCGGGCCATGCTGAGGGTGAGGTGGGTGGTCTCCTGATCGCTCATCCCGCGGAAGAGCACGGCCATGCACCAGGAGGCGGCTTGATAGTCGGGGATGTCGCCGCAGGCGTAGCCCTGGACGAAGAAATCGATCTCGTCCGGGCTGAGGGCAAGGCCGTCGCGTTTCTTGGCGATGATGTCGATGGCGTTCATGGCTGGGGCGGGAGTGTCGGTGGTGGTCGAAGCGGAGCTGGAAACCCAGATTGGCTTGATAGCAATGTCGATGCCGGCAAGTATACGCGAGAGACGCAAGGATAAGAAAGCTTAAGACCCCCGGTTTGCGAAATCACCGCCCCTGGACGACAATGCCCCTATGTCCGCCGATCCCAACTCGCTTGTCGTCGAAGCGCCCCCCGACCTTTCGCCCAAACTCGGCCCGCCTACTGCCGCCCAACGCATCCTCATCCATGTCCCTGATCGCCACAACCTGCCGCTGCAAAAGGTGATGGCCGCCGTTCAGGCGGACGATGAGCTCTACACGCTGTGGTATTGCCAGAATGTGAACGCCGTGACGAGATTGGGGATGAGCGATCACGGCCCGGTGCACATGCAGATCGTAGCCAACATCGCTCTGCGCTTGTTGCGGTTGCTGCTGGCGCAGGGCGTCAGTCCCAGCATCGTCCGCGACCACGGCCTGAGCAACGAGGACGCCGAGGTGGTGGTGGTGCTGGCGGCCCTGATGCACGATCTGGGGATCAGCATCCATCGCGCCAACCACGAGGAGTACAGCCTCTTTCTGGCCAATCAGAAGCTGCCCACCCTGCTTTCCGCCGCCTATCCCGACCCGATCACGCGCACGGTGGTACAGGCAGAGGTGCTGCACGCCATCATCGCCCATCGCAGCGATGGCCGGCCGCTGACGCTGGAGGCCGGGGTGGTGCGGGTGGCCGACGCGCTCGACATGGCCCGCGGTCGCTCGCGTATCCCCTTCGAGAAGGGCGAGGTCAACATCCATTCGGTTTCGGCCATGGCCATCGAGCGGGTGTCGATCGAGGCCGGAGAGAGCAAGCCCATCCGGGCAAGGGTGACGATGAGCAACTCGGCCGGCATCTTTCAGATCGACGAGTTGTTGAAGGAGAAGCTGGAAGGGTCAGGGCTGGAAGGTTTTGTCGAAGTGCTGGCCACCATCGAGCGCGAGACCGAGGCGCCGCTCGTGCAGATCCTTCGTCTCTGAGAAAGCACAGACCATGTCCTATTCATCCCGCGACCCCTGGAACCAGATCGACGCCCTGGAGGACGGCGCCGCCCCGACTCCTGTCTCGTCCCCGGCCCGGCCTGCGCCCCGGCCTACGCCCAGCCTGCGGCCCCGCGCCGCCGTCACCTACGCCCTCATGGGCATCACGGTGGTGGTCTACGGTCTGCAATTCCTCACCCAGGCTGCGCTTGGTTATGATCTGCCGGTCGCCTTGGGCATCAAGACGCCCAGCCTGTATGCCGATGGCGAGTGGTGGCGGCTGATCACGCCTGTGTTTTTACACGGCGGCGTTTTTCACCTGGGTTTCAATATGTACGCCCTCTATGCGTTGGGGCCGACGTTGGAGCACTTCTATGGCCGCCTCCGTTTTCTGGGCCTCTACCTCTTGGCGGGCTTCACGGGCAATGTGCTTTCGCTGATCATGACCCCCAACCCCTCGCTGGGGGCCTCGACGGCGGTGTTCGGGCTGTTGGCGGCCCAGGGTGTGTTCCTCTATCGCAACCGGCGGTTCTTCGTCGGCGGCGCGCGCGCTCAGCTGATCAACATCGTCGTCGTCGCCCTGATCAATTTCATCATTGGCACATCGCCGGGCATCGACAACTGGGGTCATTTGGGCGGCTTTGTGGGCGGCCTGGTCTTCGCCTGGTTTGGCGGGCCGGTTTTGGGCCTGGCAGACAATGGTGTGGTGGATGAAAGCCGCCGCTCGCAGGTCTTGCTGGCCTGGATCGGCGCTTTCGGCATGGCCCTGGCGCTGCTCTGGCTTTGGGGAGGGAGGGGATAGGGGGCGTCTGCCTGCCGCCGAGCGAGCATAACCATCTGCGCCCGCTCAGTGCTCAGGCTGATCTGCTGCCGCCGACCGGCGGTCGCTGCCTATCCGTTTCCGCCTCTGCCACAGCCACCACAGTCCCGCCAGCGCCCCGCCCACCTCCCACCCCCACAACTCCGGCCGGCGGGTGAAGGCGTACCAATAGGCCCGTTTGATGTCGGCCTGCTCGCTGCCGCGCTTCTGCCAGACATGGAAGCGCCACCCGCGCAGGGGCCAGAAGAAGGTGTCGGGGAAGAACCAGATGCGGTCGAGGATGATGTGACCGATGAAGGCGGCGCCGTAGGGCCACCAGGCCGGCTGCCAGCGCAGCAGGGCGACCAGCAGCGCCAGGTGGACGATGAGGGTGTGGGCAAAGAGGACGGCTGATTTGAAGCGGCGATAGAAATAGACGGCGGCCAGTGGCTTGTCGATCAGGTCGGGCCCCATGGCCGCCAGGGCCAGCAGCCGCGGGTCGGCGTCGGGTAGGGTCGCAAAACGGCGGCGCAGCCAGGCATAGGCGGCCAGCGTGTAGGCGACGTGGCTTTGCGGTAGCATGAGGCGGAGGCGGTCTAGACGCGTTCGACTGCATCGGCGTCGTTGCCGTCGCCTTCGCTGCGGGCGCCGTTCGTTGCTGGCGCTTTGGTCACGTCCAGCCTGACCACTCTGGCGTCGAATTCGCTGGCGGGCGGGGCCACCGTGGCGGCGTTGCGGCGCTGCAACTCGCGCATCTGCATTTCGGCCCGGCGGCCCCGGTCAGGGAGCGAGCCGCGCAGGGCCAATGCCTGCTGCAACCAGTATTCGGCCTCGCCGAATTCTTGCCGCTGGACAAGCAGGGCGCCCAGGTTGGCCGCGGCCAGGGCGTTATTGGGGTCGTGATCGAGTTGCTCTCGCAGCCGTTTCTCGCGCGCCTCGTCACGGTCGCCGGCCCGCAGCATCACGCCCAAATCGAAGACGATGTCGGGGAGTCGCGACTCATCGATAAGGGCGGCGCGATGGCGGATGATGCAGCGCGAGCGCGGCACGATCATGTCCAGCTCGCGGATGACCTGCAAGCGCAACTCCGCCCCCTTGATTTCTGCCTCCACCGGCAGATTCACCGTCTCGCCGGCATCGACGATGACATTGTAGACGGCAGAGGTCTCACCTCCGGCCTGTAATGACTGCACCAGCACCGGGTAGTTGCAGTGGTTGTTGACTGTGATCTGCTCCTTGGTGGCGACGGCCGTGATGCGATCGGTGTGGATGGTGGCTTGCGGCTCGATCGGCACCGATTGTTTGAACGGGAATTGCACATCCAGCAATTCCAGGAAGTCGGGGGAATAGTTCTTGAGGATGCCGACGTGTTCGTGCGACTCGTTGTCTTCGCCGATCTCCACCACCACCCGGCGGCCGATGAATTGCTCCAGCATGGGGTCGTTGGCGCCGCTGGCCTGACCAATGAGGTCGCCGCCGAATTTCTTGATGTAGGCGGCGCTGGTGTCGGTGAGGATGGCGCCGGCGGGCTGTTTTCTGGCCCGGCCGAGGAGCAGGCCGATGACTTCGTTCAGCGATTCGGAGGCCGTGGTAACGAAAGCGCGCAGCTTGCGCAGCAGATAGCGCAGGGGGCCGGGATGGAACCAGTGGTGCAGGTCTTTGCTGCGGCGTTGGCTTGCCTCGGCGTCCAATACATCGGCATAGCGGTAGATGGCCTGAACCTGCTGGTATTCGCCGCTGTAGAGCAAGTAGCTGGCCTCGATATGGCCTTCATCCTGCACGGCTTGGCGGTAAAGCAGTTCCAGACCGGTGGGTTTGACCCGCAGCGCCCCCCAGATCAACTTGCCGCCGGCTTCTTCGAGGGTGACATGATAGCCCTCGAAAGCAACGAGGCAGGGGTCGCGACGCCGCGAGCGCAGCCACGCCCCGGCCAGTGTGACCAGGAAGATGAAGGCGATGGTGATGACGAGCGACCAATCGATGAGCATAGGGAATTGCGAATTGCGGATTGTGGAGTGCCACCTGCCACTTGCCACTTGCGACTTGCCACTTGCGACTTCTGACCTCCGCCCGCTGATTACGCCAGCAACTCGATCAGTTCCGGCTGCTGGAGGGCCTGGCGCAACTGACCGCAGCCGGC
Source organism: uncultured Caldilineales bacterium (assembly GCA_964460135.1). GTDB lineage: Bacteria > Chloroflexota > Anaerolineae > J102 > J102 > SSF26. Next base: position 4,837 of record CAYWPZ010000246.1, read on the forward strand.
GTTGATCTCGATGCCGCGGCGCAGGCGGACGGTGGTGGCGATGCCGCCGGTTTCGAGGATCTGTTGGAAGCGGGCGGCGTCTTCTGGGGTAGACGGCTGATAGGGTGAATTCGGGATGGGGTTGAGCGGGATCAGGTTGACGTGGCAGAGCAGCCCGGCCAGGAGGTCGGCCAGTTGTTCGGCATGTTGGGCCGAGTCGTTGATCCCGCGCATGAGGGCGTACTCGAAGGTGATGCGCCGCCCGGTCTTCTGGACATAACGCTGGCAGGCGGCCAGCAGGGCCTCGATGGGGTAGCGTCTGTTGACGGGGACGAGCTGGTGGCGCAGGCGGTTGGTGGGGGCGTGCAACGAGACGGCCAGACGGATGGGCAGGGGTTCGGCGCTGAGCCGGTCGATCATCGGTACAAGGCCGACGGTGCTGACGGTGAGGCTGCGGGCCGAGAGAGCGAAACCGTCGGGGTCGGCGATGGCGCGCAGGGCCTGGATCAGGGCCTGGTAGTTGGCCAGCGGCTCGCCCATGCCCATGACGACGACGTTTGTCAGTCGCGCCGGGCGCTGGACGCGCAAGTCGCTCGGCCCTTCCTGGCGCAGATAACGCTCGAACCAGTACACCTGGGCGATGATCTCGCCGGCGCTGAGGTTGCGCACCAACCCGCCCTGGCCGGTGGCGCAGAAGGTGCAGCCCATGCCGCAACCCACCTGGGTGGAGATGCAGACTGTGCGCCGGCTGTTGTAGAGCATGAGCACGACCTCGATGGTGGCGCCATCGGGCAGCCGAAAGAGGGCTTTGCGAGTGAGGCGGTCGCGGCTGTCGATCTGCACGACCAGACGGAGGGGGTCGCCAACGATCTCGTTGCTCAGGCGGGCGCGCAGGGCCTTGGGCAGGTTGCTCATTGCCTCAGGCGAGGCGACCAACTCCTGGTGCAGCCAGGTGTAGATCTGGTCGCCGCGGAAGGCGGGTTGGCCCCAGTCTTGCATCAGGTTGCGTAGCTCGGCGCGGGTGAGGTCGAGGAGGGAGGGCATGGGGGGTGTGGGAGACGCAGGGACGGAGGGACGCACGCAGGGAGGGATTATACACGGTGGGGTGGGGTGGGGGGAATCGGGAGGCGGGGGGTGGTGGGGGCGCACCTGAAAGCGATGTGCGGGGGGTGGCAGCGTTGAGTACAACGGGGAGCGATGGTCTTGCCTATGTGGCCGACCGCAGGCATGGGATGAGGGTGGCGGAGGTGAGCGACCCTCGCGCACCGGTCGAAATCGCCCGCTCCGATACGTTGGGCTATGTGAGCGGTGTGGCGGCGGCTGGTGGTGATAACGACGCAATCTATGTGGCAAGCGGGGGCGACCTGCGGGTGGTGGACATCGGCGACATCCAGTCGCCTCGTCTGGAGGAGATTTATCCCATCCCAGGCGAGGCCAACGATCTGGCAATAGAGCCCGGCCAGGGCAACAGAGCGCCATATCTCTATTTGGCTGAAGGGCCGCTGTTCCGGCATCGACAATGGCTGGGCGGCGGTCTGCGGATATTCAGCCTGCAACAGGGGCGGCCGGTCGAAGTGGCATTCGTCGATACGCCGGGCCAGGCAAAGGGCGTGGGTTTGGCAGACCGGCTGGTCTATCTTGCCAACGGCAATGATGGATTGCGGGTGTACGAGACCGTCCACCCTGCCCAGCTCAGAGAGATGGCGGTGCAAGATCTGGCGAGTGAAGTGCGTGATGTGACGGTGGGGAGGGGTCGCGTTCACATTGCCGGCTTTGGCCGTGGCATCAGTGCGGGGGTGGCGACCGCTCCCAGCGGTGTGACCATCGACCATCGCTACGAGGCCGTCGTCTTTGCCCGTGGGCTGGGAGAGGCCGAGGATCGTCCGCAGGACGGCTTGCTCTACGTGGCCGAGAGCATGGGAGACCCCGACCCGGTGCTGACGGGCCGTCGTGGGCAGGACGATGGGCTGCACATCCTGGCGGTCGACCGGCCCGATGCAGTGCGTCAGGTTGGCTTCGTAGCCACGCCGGGCGATATTCGTAACCTGACGGTGTTGGGCGCAGGCGAAGGGAATCGGGTCAGGCTGGTCGTTGCCGATGGCGGCCTGTTGTTCTTGGAGGAGGAGGTGATGTCGACGCTGATCCGTTTCGACGGCATCAGCTTGCCGGCCGGCGCCC
>CAYWPZ010000247.1:0-6983 GCA_964460135.1 uncultured Caldilineales bacterium
CGCCACCTCGCCCGCCTCGTCGCGCAACAGGAAGACGCGCAGGCGCGTGGTCCCATCACTAAGCACCTGTTCTCGATTTTCGGCGTCGAAATAGGCGATGTCCACCTGCGCCGAGGGGGTCAGGCGCTGGGCGACGATGGGCCAGGGCAGGGCCAGGCTGCGCTCCAGCAGATCGGCCCATTCCCCGGCCGTGTGCTGTACCCCCACCCGCAGGCTGCGCCCGCCCCAGGCCTGCTGGCCGCCGTCGAAACCGGCGTATTTCAACAGCCAGGCGTCCTTTTCGGCCCGCAGGCGGCTGATGACGGGCGGTTGCAGCAACACGGTTTCGGGCAGGCAGCGGTCGAGCACGGGCAGGGCGGCGGGGTGCAGGCGGGCGATGCGGGCGCGCACGGCCGGCAGGGACAGGGCGGCCATCGTCGCCTTGCTGTCGAAAAGGAAGTGGGGCGGGTTTAGCAGCGTCGCCCCGGCCTCTTGCCAGCGCCGGAAGGCAGCAAGATGGTCGGGCGAGAAGCAATCGACATAGCCGAAACGGAAGATGACGGCGTCGCCCACCTCGTCCGGCCAGCGTTCGTCGCCCGGCCAGAGGAAGCCGGCCAATCCCCGGCGGCGGATGCGGTCCAACACATCGTCATCCCAGCCCGGCGGCCTGGCGGGGACGCCGAACATCGGCGGCTGCCAGCGATCGCCGCGGCGCACGCTGGCGGCGATCGCAGTGATCGGCTCGTCGTAGAGCACGAAGCCGCGCGCGCCCAACTCGGCCAGCGCCTGGCAGAAGGCCAACTGCTCGAAGAGGAACTCGCTCCATTGGCTGCTGCCGGCAAAGATGAAGGCGCGTCCGTCCAGAAAGCGGGCGAAGGCGAGGGCCAGGTCGGGCGACAAGCCGTAGGCGGCCTGCATGGCGTGGGCGAAGCCTTGGGCCGAGGGGCAGCTCTCCAGTTCGGTGGCCACAAACCGGAGGCCGCCGGCGCCGGGGTGGAGCTGGAAGTCGGGGCGCAGGGAGAGGAGACGGCCGGGGCAGGTTTGGCGGCGGAGGTGAGCAGGGACGCGGTGTTCGAGCAAGGCGCTGAGATCGGGGTCGGCGCCGTAGAGGTCGGAAACAGCATCCAGCAGGGCAAAGAGCGCCTGGCCGATGACGGGGAGGTCTTGGCGAAGCGAGGCCGGCAGGGGAAAGGGCCGGCAGGCAGGAAGCCACCAGACGCCGTCGATGCCGGCGAAGCCGATGCCGGCGGCGTCCAGGCGCTGGCGGAGGACAGAGCCGGACATGGCGGGTTCAGGGCTCGGGCGCAGGGCGCCGTCGGCGTTGCACGGCCAACGAGGCGCTGGCCAGGATGAGGCCGGCGCCAATGCTCTGGAACGGGGCGAAGCGCTCGCCCAGCCATAGGAACGACCAGATGATGCTGAGCAGCACCTCGAAGGGTGAGAGCAAGGCCACCTGCGCCGTCCCCAATTGGCGGATGGCGGTGAACATCGCCCACCAGGCGAAATAGGTGCAGAGCGCGCCCAACAGCAGGCTGGCCAGCAGGATCTGGGCGTCGAAGCCGGTCGTGTGGCCGCCCATCGTCAGCCAGGCCAGGGTGATGGCGGCGGCCATACCGCCCAGCACATAGAGCGTGACGGTGCGGATGTCGTAGGCAGACAGATACCACTGGATGGCGACCAGTTCGATGGTGTAGCCGGTGATGGCGATGAGGACGAGGAGGACGCCAAGCCAATCGGTTCGCCCGCCGGGGCCGATGAGAAAATAGACGCCCGTCAAGCCCAGGCCCAGGCGGACGAGGTTGCGCCGGCTGAGTTTCTCGCCGCGCAGGGCCAGCGCGCCCAAAACGGTGAGCGGGCTGAGGGCAAAGAGCATGACCGCCAGCGAAGCGTCGATGCGGCTGAGGGAGAGGAAGAAGCAGGCGGCGCCGAAGCCGTTGATGAGGCCGGCGGCGGCGGCGATGGCGAAGCCGCGACGGTCGATGCGTAGTTTGGTGGGGGCGAACAGGGCCAGAGTGAGGGCGAGGAGAATCGTCCCGGTCCAGAAGCGAATGGACAGGATCAACAAGGCCGGCGCGCCGCCGCTGATCAGCGCCTTGCCCATGGGTGTGACCAGGCTGAAGGCCAGGGCCGAGGTGAGGGCCAGGAACCAGCCGCGACTGGCGCCGCGCAGCTTCAGGGTTGCGGCGCGCTGTAGTAAAGTCGTCATGTTCCCACTCAGCGTAGCCGCCCGATGGCGGCCCGCGCTCGTTCGGCGCCAGCCAGGAATTGGGGTTGTAAGCGCTCGTAGAGGTCGGGCGGGATGGCGCCCTCAGGCGGCTGCACAGCGGCATACCTGGCCAGAAAAGAATCGATGTCCAGGGGGATGTCGGATGGCGAGATGTCGGCCACCGTCCGCCCGCTCACGCCCTTGGCCCGGCACAGCAGAAAGGCGACCTGGGTCTCGCTCACCGTGCCCATGCAATCCCACGGCTTGTAGCCCTCGATGCCCAGCATCTTGCGGATGAAAATCCGGTTTTCGGGCAGGTCGAAAAGGTTTTCCTTGAACATCTGCGCCACCACCCACTCATCCAGATAGGCGACCAGGTGCATCCAGACATAGATGCATTTGGGGCAGCGGCAGCACCACGGTTTTTGCTGGGCGCAGGAGTGGGTGCTCGTCACCGCCGTCTGGTCGCGGGCCAGCAGAGCGAAGACTACCAGGTCGTAGACCGGGCGCAGCAGGTGGAAGAAGCTCAGGTTCTCGGCGATCTCGGCCCGGATGTAGTCGTGCAGGAGTTTCTCGGCCCTCACGCTCATCCCCCACAAGTAGTTGATCTCTTCGCCCGTTTTTTCCCAGGTGAAGTTGTGCTCGTCGGTGCTGCGGGTGATGCCCAGGGCCACGCGCTCGAAGCCGTGTTGGAGGGCGATGGGCAGGGCCGTCCAGTAAGAGCTGACTGTTTCGGCTGACAGCATCCGTTTGACGCCGTATTCGGGGTGAAGCCGGGCGGCAGGAGAATCGAGGGCGGTGTCGTAGACCCAGCCGCGGTGGACTCGCCCAGCCCTGGTGTGGGCCAACATGCCGTCGATGAGGTCGTGCTGGCGTTGGGCCTTGCCGTAGATCGAGTGCGAGTAGACCATGGCTTCGTAGGGAATCCCTGCCCCCTCCAGCAGTTTGGCTGTGGCCAGGCTGTCTTTGCCGCCGCCACACAGCATCAGCAGTTTGCCAGCGCCCTGTGGGGGCAGGATGACGGCCGCCGGCGTGCGCCCGGCCCGGCGCGGCCCCAGGAGATGCGGCCCAACATAGTCGGGGAGGTCGTTTTCGTAGCGCCACACGCCCCCCACATGGCGGAAGATAGTCCCCCAAAGCTCGGCGAAGCGGTCGGTGAAGAGGTCGGCGTAGGGGCCGGGGTCGAGGAGGGTCGGTTTCAGGCTGGCGGCCTGGTTGGCCTCGAAGGCCAGGAGATGGAAATAGACCTTGCGCATGAAGGCCGGGCCAAAGCGGGCCTCGAGTTCGTAGAAATCAACGGTGTCGTACCAGTAGACGGTGGAGAAGGCGATGTCATCGAGGCGATAGTTCAGCGCCAGTTGATGGCGTGAGCGGTGGACGGGGTCGAAGATGAGGCGGGTGGGCATGGAGGAGATGGCAAGTTGTTCACGCCATCGGCGTCGATAGGTTGGCGACGAAAGTCGCGTGTTCGGGTGAGCGAAGACCGTCTTGCAGGGCGGCCAGGGCGGCCGCCAGGTCGCCTTGCAGCAGAGCCGGAACCGCCAGCCAGAGGCCGGGGAAGACGCGGCTGCGGACGATGCCGTCCGCGGAGGCCGGCAGCGGCTGGTACTCGCCCTCTGTCAATGAGAACCAATCGATAGCCTCATCGAGCACCCGCCAGACCAGGTATTCTTGCACGCCGTTGCGTCGGTAGACTTTCAGTTTGTCGTGCAGGTCATAGGAGGCGCTGGAGATGGCGATCTCGACCATCAGTTCGGGGGTGCCGTCGATAAAACGTTTCCTGCTGATGCGCGATTGTCCACCTGCGCGTGTATGCAGCCGCAACAGGGCGTCGGGCTGAACTTCATTGTCCAAATCGAGGCGAACCGAGGCGTTGCCGGCATATTGCACACCAGGTGTGGCTACGCCGTAGTTCATGAGCCAGCCAAGAATCGTCCCTTGTGCTTCTCCGTGGTCGATCAGAATAGGTGATGGTATGTAAACAACTCCTTCGATCAATTCCGCTTTCTTGAGCTGCGGCATGGCCTCGTAGCGGCGTTCGAATTCGGGGCGCGACAAACGGTCCCCCGCCACCAACGTGGCTTGGGCCGGCGCCCAAGATTCGTCTCTGAGGGGAGTGAGCGGTTTGATGGGGGTGATGACAGTGGCTGGCATCTTCCGACTCCTTGTTGGCTCTGACATCGTCTGGTTGACAGAGGAATCATAGCAAAGGCGCGGGATGGGGTCAATCGACCGTCCCTTCGCTCCTCGCAGGGCAGGCTATTGGTCTATCGTCATGGCCGAGACTCTTGATCTCGAGTTGACTTCGATTTAGTAGGCCGCGCGGTACATCTGCTCCAGGTCGGCCTGGGTGGTGGGGCGGGGGTTGGTCGTCCAGTTGAGGTCGTTGTGATAGGCCGCCTGGGACATGGCCGGGATCAGGGCCTCGCTCACGCCGGCGTGGCGCAGGCGGGTGGGCAGGCCGGTCTCGGCGACGAGCTGGCGCACGGAGGCGATGGCGTGTTCGGCGCGCGATGAAAGCTTGAGATCGGGGCGCGACTCGGGGGCAAGGGCCTGGCCGATGTCGGCGTAGCGCTCGCGGGCGGCGGGGAGGCTGAATTCCATCTGGTGGGGGAGCATGAGGCCGATGGCGACGCCATGATGGACGTTGGCGAAGCTGGAGAGCTGGTGGGCGAGGGAATGGCAGGCGCCCAGCCAGTTGGAGCTGATGGCGACGCCGCCCAAAAAGGCAGCTTCCATCATGTCGTGGCGGGCGCGGGCGTCGCGGCCCTGCCCGACCGCAGGGCGCAGGCTGCGGCCCACCAGCCGGATGCCGTGCAGGATAAGCGGGTCGAGCATGGGGTTGGCGTTGGTGGAGACGTAGGCTTCGATCAGGTGCGAGAGGGCGTCGATGCCGGTGGCGGCGGTGAGGCCGGGCGGCAGGGCGCGGGTGAGGTCGGGGTCGCAGAGGACGAGGTCGGGGAAGAGGTGGTCGGCGCCGACGCCGTATTTTTGTTTGCGCTCCAGGTTGGTGAGCACGGCCCAGGGGGTGGCTTCGGCGCCGGTGCCGGCGGTGGTGGGGAGGACGATGAGCGGGAGGCAGGCGCAGCGGGTGGGCGCGGGCCGGGCTTCGTCTTTGCGCACATAGGCATAGTCCCAGGCGCTGGCCTCTTCTGGGCCGCCGGCGGCCAGGCGCACGGCTTTGGCGGTGTCGAGGACGCTGCCGCCGCCGATGCCGATGATCACGCCGGCGCCGCTGGCGCGCAGGGCGGTCACGGCCGCATCGACCGAGGCGGTGTCGGGGTTGGGCACGACCTGGTCGTAGAGGGTGTGGGCCACGGCCGCGGCCTGCAACGAGGCGAGGAGGGGGGCAACGAGGCCGGCGGCGATGACGCCGGGGTCGGCGAGGATGAAGGCGTGGGCGGCGCCGAGGCTACGGGCAGATGGGCCGGCCTGCTCGACTGCTCCCGCACCCAGGTAGGTCTGGCCAGGCCAGAGGTAGCGATTCATGGTGTTCTGTTTCCTTTGTGTTGGCCTGACGAGGGATGATGGACGGACGACGCTTTTGATTTGATCAGGCGGGGGCGAGGTCGCGCAGGAGGAAGCGCAGAGGGATGTGCAATCGCGCTCGCCAGGCGGTTTCGTTGTGGTCGGCGTTTGTGAATGTCATCGTCAGCCAGTCGCGGCCGTGCGTCCAACCGGCGGCGGCCAGCAGGGCGTCTACCCGGCGTTGGTAGGGTCGGTATTGGGCGTCGAGGCCGGCGTCGCCGTGGTCGAAGTAGAGGCGGTGCGAGCCGGGCGGGGGCAGGATCTGCACGAGCTCGGTCGCCATTTTGCGCCCGCAGATCGGCCAGTGGGTGGAGAGGCAGCCGGCGCCGCCGAAGACGTCCGGGTATTCGATCAGGGCGTAGAGCGAGATCAGTCCGCCCATGCTGGAGCCGATGACGAAGGTGTGGCCGGGGCCGGGCAGGGTGCGGTAAGCGGCGTCGATGAAGGGTTTGACCTCGCTAACGAGGAAGCGGAGGTAGGCGTCGGATTGGGGCGGTCGGTCCGACGCTTTGCGGAAGCGGGCCAGGGTGAATGGTTGGACGGGCTTTTGCGGCATGTACTCGCTCACCCGATTGGCGGTGTTCCATACGCCGACGACGATGGCGCCGGCGAAGCCGCCCTGCTGCATGAGGGATACAAGGGCCTCATCTACACCCCAGTCAACGCCGGCGTAGGCGATCTGGGGCAGGAAGAGGTTTTGGCCGTCGTGCAGGTAGAGGACGGGGTAGCGGTGGGTGGTCGTCTCGTCGTAGCCGGGCGGGAGCCAGACATCGAGGTGGCGGGGGGCGACGTAGGCGGAGGGGAAGCTGGCGTGGCGATGGAGGGTTCCATAGCCGGTGTCGAGGGGGAGATCAGTCATGTTCGGAGTTCTCGTCTCGGCAGTCTGCGCGCAGCTGCTGGCCGAGGAAGCGCACGGACTCGACGAGGTGATGGAAGTCCTGGCGCCGGCTGCGATGGTTGGTGTTGGCCACGCGCAGGGCGTAGCGGCCGCCGAGGGTGGTGTAGGTGGGGACGGCGAGGCCGCGTTCGTGCAGATGGAACAGGATTTCCTGGTTGAGGGGGTTGAGGTCGGCGTCGTCCAGCCCGCCGGGGTTGTAGCGAAAGCAGACGATGTTGAGTGGGGCCGGGGCCAGGCGTTCGAGGTCGGGGGCGGCATCGACCAGCGCGGCCAGGTACTGGGCCTGGTCGACATTCTGGCGGATGAGGCGGCCGTATTTGGTGACGCCATGCTCTTTGAGCGACATCCAGGCTTTCAAGGCCCGGAACCCGC
>CAYWPZ010000248.1:0-6894 GCA_964460135.1 uncultured Caldilineales bacterium
CCGCCCCCCCACCCCGCTGCTTCCGCGCAGGCCTCGATCACCTCCGCCACCGTCACGCCCGCCGGCATGACGCTGCCCGTGGCCAGGATCGAGCCTTCGCGCAGGCAATTGCGCAACCGCAGTTCCACCGCGTCCATGCCCAACGCCTCGGCCAGACGATTCATCTGCATCTCGGCGATCCAGTGGCCCTGCGGCCCGCCGAAGCCACGAAAGGCGCCGGCGGCGAGGTTGTTCGTGTACACGGTACGCGCATCCACCCAGACATTGGCCACATCATACGGCCCCACACAGGCCAGGGTCAGGTTGCCCAGGACTTTGGTCGAGGTGTAGGCATAGGCCCCGGCGTCGGTGCTGACATCGATCTGAATGGCCGTGACCCGACCGTCCCTTGTCGCCCCCCATTTGGCGTGGGCAACCGAAGCGTGGCGCTTGTGGTGGCCGCGGATCGATTCGCCCCGCGACCATTGGATCTTGACCGGCCGGCCCAGCTTCCAGGCCGCCAGCGCCAGGATGATCTGCACGCTCATATCTTCGCGGCCGCCAAAGGCGCCGCCCACGCCCACATAGCGCACAACGATCTGTTCGGGCGGCAGAGCCAGAGCATGGGCGATCTGGTGGCGGTCTTCGTGCAGCCACTGCCCGGCCACCACCACCTCGATCTTGCCGTCCGCCCGCGCGAAGCCCACCCCGGCTTCGGGCTGGAGATAGGCGTGCTCCTGCGGATGGGTGGTGTAGTCGTGCTCGACGATGACATCGGCGGCGGCGAAGGCGGCCTCGACATCGCCATGCCGGATCTTGTAGGCCAGGAGGATGTTCGTGTCCCCGCGTTCGGGGTGGACGAGGGGCGCGTTCGGGGCCAGGGCCTCGGCCAGGGTGTAGACCGAGGGCAGGTCTTCGTATTCGATCTCGATCAGCTTGAGCGCCGCCTCAGCCTGAGCCGCGGTCTCGGCCACCACCAACGCCACCTGATCGAGCAGGCAGCGCACCACCCCGCCCACTTTGCCGCACAACACCGGCTGGTCGGGCATGATCAGGCCATATTCGTTCACGGGCACGTCATCGGCCCCGAAAACGGCCACGACGCCCGGCGCGGCCAGGGCGGCGGTCGCATCGAAGCGGGTGATGCGGGCGTGCGGGCGCTCGGGCCAGAGGATTTTCATGTAAAGCTGGCCGGGCAGGTTGAGGTCGGCGGGATAGGCCAACTGGCCGCTGACTTTGGCCTGGGCGTCGAAGCGTGGGAGGGAGGAGCCGGTGGCGCGCATGGTGGGGGAGTGGAGAGTGGGGACTGGAGATTGCAGAGACACATGCTACAATTTGTAGCATACAAGATTGATTCTATGAATGCACTTGCCGATGCCTCCAGTCTGATTGTTCTTGCTCGCCAAGACGCCCTGTGGTTGCTCGAGCGAGCGTTTGGCGTGGTTGCGCTTGTCGATGGCGTCTACAACGAGACCGTGGTCCTATGTAACCATTCAGGTCCTGCCGATTCGGGCATTCATCGCCCAACAAGTGTCTTTCTTGGAATGCGAAGCTCTTCTTCGGCGCATCGGCCGAGCAATGCACACAGATGAAGCCGTACTGACAATTCTTCTTGCCGCAGCGCACGAGATTCATCGCCTGCGGACAGGACATTTATCGTGAAGGTTAGAACCATAGACACTGTACAAATCAATCTTCGTATTCCTGGCAACATCGCTTCGGAACTTGACGGTCTCGCCGAGCGGGAACATCTGGCTCGGCTTGATCTGGTTCGCCAACTCCTCCTCGATGGTCTTGCCCGACGTAAACGTGACCTTGCACTGCGTCTGTATCGCGAGGGGCAGGTCAGCAAGTCGCAGGCGGCGGAAGTGGCCGGTGTGTCGTTATGGGAAATAAGCGATTGGATCGAGCGGGTAGAAATTCCGAGCGGCTATATGCTGGCAGAGGCGATGGAAGAACTCAAACAACTCATGGCTGAAGCATCCGTTCATCAGCGCCCAGAATAACGGCGCTTTCCCCCGCCGCCGTGATCGCCTCCAGCACCTTGGCATAGCCGGTGCAGCGGCAAAGGTTGCCGGCGATGGCTTCGGCGGCCTGGGCGCGGGTGGGATGGGGGCGCTCGGCCATCAGGTTGGCTGCAGACATGATCAGGCCCGGGGTGCAGAAGCCGCACTGCACGCCGCCGCTGGTGATGAAGGCTTGTTGCACGGCATGTAGGGGCGAGGTCTCCTCGCCCCCCCCACGCGAGGTCAAACCCTCGATGGTGACGACCTCGCAACCGTGCGCCCGCGCCGCCGGCACCAGACAGGCCATGACGGCGATGCCATCCAGCCAGACCGTACAGGCGCCGCACTCGCCCTCGGCGCAACCCTCTTTTGTGCCGGAAAGTCGCCCGACCTCGCGCAAGGCGTCGAGCAGGGTCAGATGGGCGGCATTGGCGAGGGTAGTGGGTTGGCCGTTGAGGGAGAGGTGGAGGTCGGAGACTTGTCCTGAGCGGAGCTGTTGGATTGGAGATCGGAGATTAGAGATTGGAGATTGGAGGCTCATCCTGAGCGGAGCCGAAGGATTGGAGATCGGGGCGAAATGGCCGTCGGTGTTGCCCCAGAGCATGATGGGATCCTCGATCCAGCCTAGGCGCTCTGTCCCGGCCGCCAGTTGTTCTAGCGCCCGGCGGGTGATGACCCCGGCCAGATGGCGGCGGTAGGCGGCGGAGGCGCGCACGTCGTCGATGGGTCGGATGGCCTCCTGGATCAGCCGCGCGGCGGCGGCGATGCGCTCGGGTGTGAGGGGATGACCGATCAGGGCAGCTTCGGCGGCGGGGGCGCGCACGATGGTGGGGGCCGCCGAGCCAAAAGCGATCCGGGCCGCAGCCACCGTGTCATCGTCGAAGTCGAGCACGACGGCGATGTTGACCAGGCTGATCGCCTGCGCCGGCCGCAACCCGGCCTTGATGAATGTTCCCCGGCTGTGGCCGGGCGGCGCAGGGAAGCTGATATCGGTGATGATCTCGTCCGGCCGCAGCGCCGTCTTGCGCACGCCGAGGAAGAAATCGGGGAAGGCAAGGGTGCGCGAGCCGCCGGCAGAAGCCAGGGTGAGGCTGGCATCCAGCGCCCAAAGGGCGGGGATGGTGTCGTTGGCGGGCGAGGCTGTGGCCAGGTTGCCGGCAATCGTGCCGCGGTTGCGGATCTGCGGCGCGCCCACTTCCCAGCAGGCGCGAGCCAACGGCCAGGCGCGCTGCCGCAGGAGGGGGTTGGCGACGGCCAGGTTGTGCGTCACCAGCGGGCCGATGTGGATGCGACCATCGGCGAGGGTGATCTGGTCGAGACCGGGCAATCTCGATAGGTCGATGAGGGCGCGGGGGGCCGGGGCGCCGTGCTCGATCTCGACCAGCACATCGGTGCCGCCGGCGATGAGGCGGGTGGGGCCGAGGGCGGTCTGTTCGGCCAGGGTGGCAAGGGCCTGGTCGAGGGTGGCGGGAATGAAGTAGTGCTGACTGAGCATGGTTCAGAAACCGTAAAACGTGTCCCCCAAATTCAGCTCGCGATCCTTGAAATCGAGTAGCCGGGCGGCTTCCTCCACCGTCTTCGCTTCCCCGTCATCCACCATTTCGCGCAGCATCTCCCACTCGCTTTCGTTAAGGTGGCCGGCCAAAAGGCGGGCCTCCCAGGTGTGAGGCAAAGGCATTGGCTCATGCGTTTGCGCTTTCATAGCGGCGCCTCTCATTCGCAAGAGACCGGGCGACGGTGCGCCGGTCAGCCTGATTGTAGCCCAGCGTGGGGCGGCTGGCAAAGCATCGCAGCTATATGGCGCCTGAATAGCCGCCTGGCCGCGTTTCCGCTAGAATGCTCCCATGGACGCCGACCTGCGCTTTTGCACCAACGCCGCTTTGTGGGCGGGCGAGCACCTTCATGTCTCGTAGTAACGACTTCAGTCGTTCTCCCCTCGCCCGCATCGCCCGCGCCGCCAGCCTGGTCATGGCGCTTTTCATCGCCAGCCGCGCCTTGGGTCTGCTACGCGAGATCGTCATCGGGGCCAGGTTCGGGGCCGGAGCCGAGTTGGACGCCTACCTGGCCGCCTTCCGCCTGCCGGATCTCCTCTTCACTCTGGTGGCGGGCGGCGCCCTGGCCTCGGCCTTCCTCCCCACCTTCTCCGAGCGCCTTGCCCACGACCATGTAGCCTCGGCCTGGGACCTGGCGGCCAAAGTCGCCAACCTGCTGGTGCTGGCGCTGACGATCCTGGCCATCCTGGCGGCCGTCTTCGCCCGGCCGCTGGTAGCACACGTCATCGCGCCCGGCTTCTCGCCCGCACAGCAAGCCCTGAGCGTGAGCCTGATGCGCTGGATGCTGGTCAGTACCATCATCTTCGGCCTCAGCGGGCTGATCATGGCCATCCTCAACGCCTTTCATCACTTCCTGCTGCCTGGCCTGGCCCCCATTTTCTATAACCTGGCCATCATCCTGGCGGCGATCTTCCTGGCCCCGGTCATGGGCATCCGGGCGTTGGTGGTGGGCGTGGTGGTCGGGGCCAGCCTGCATCTGCTGATCCAGGTTCCCGGCCTGCGCCAATTCGGCGCCCGCTGGACGGCTTCGCTCAGCCTGGCCGACGCCGGCGTGCGCGAGGTGTTGCGGCTGATGGGGCCGCGTGTGCTGGGGCTGGCCGTGGTGCAGATCAACTTTGTGGTCAACGTCTTCCTGGCTTCCCACCTGGTCGCAGGCTCGATCAGCGCCCTCAACTACGCCTGGCTGATCATGCTGCTGCCGCAGGGCATCTTCGCCCAGGCCATCGCCACCGCCGCCTTCCCCACCTTTACCCACCAGGCCGCCCTGGGCCAGCGCCAGGCCATGCGCGAGACGTTGGGCGGCATCTTTGCCCTCCTTTCCTTCCTCACCCTCCCGGCCGCCGTCCTCTTGATTTTGCTGCGCCAACCCATCGTCTCGCTCCTGTTGGAGCGCGGCGCTTTCGACGCTTCCGACGTGCAGATGACCGCTTTCGCCCTCGCCTTCTTTGCCCTGGGGCTGGTGGGCCATGCCGTGGTGGAGATTGCCGCCCGCGGGTTCTATGCCCTGAAGGATACGCTCACCCCAGTGCTGGTGGGGGTGGGGGCGATGGCGGCCAACGTGACCCTCAGCCTGATTCTGATCCGGCCGCTGGCGCACGGCGGCCTGGCCCTGGCCAATTCGGCGGCGACGCTGGCCGAGGCGGGCGTATTGTTGTGGCTGCTGCGGGCGCGGCTGGGCGGCTGGGATGAGGGGCGGGTGGGGCGCAGCCTGCTCAGCACCCTGGCCGCCGCCGGCGTCATGATGGGTGTGGTGTTCGCGCTCTTGCGGCTGGGGGCAGGCTGGTCGGGGTCGGTGCAAGCGGTCGTCATCGGCGGGTTGGCGGCGGCAGCCTATGCCGGGGCGGCGTGGCTGTTTCGGTCGCCGGAGGTGAGGGGGTTGAGGGGGTTGATGCGACGCGGGCGCCCTTGACGAAGCCAGCAGCAATGCTACACTACGTGCATTCCCGCATCTCGATGCCCTGATCGCCGAGGACATCATGACCAGAGTCACGATTCTTCCCATCCCTGTCAGCGATGGCGATGCCTCGTATTGCGCTATTGCTGGCGAAACGCAGACCTATGGAACGACAGCCGGGGAGGCATTGGACGCTTTGACCCAAATTCTGAATGATGAACAAAATGACACGCTCGTGATCGTACAAAATCGGCGTCCGGATCGTTTCTTCAGCCTGGGGCAACAAGAGCGGCTCAACGATCTGATGGCGCTCTGGCGGGTCCAACGTGATCACGGGGCCGTCTTGCCATCTGATCAGCAAGAAGAACTGGATAGGCTGATCGAGGCGGAATTGTTCGCTTCGACAATACGAACAGCGGCGATGCTGGCAGAACTTGGGGCATGAATCCATCCTATCATGAGATTGCCAGACGGGCGCTACATCGCTGTGAGTACTGCCATGCGCCGGAACTTGTGTTCAACCTGCCGTTCGAAGTGGAGCATATCGTGCCGTTGTCGCGAAATGGTGCAAATCTGAATCAAATCTGGCCCTTGCCTGCCGTTCTTGCAATGTTCATAAAGGCGCCAACTTGAACTTCGCCGATTTGGGCACCGGAAGGATGACAAGACTTTTTCATCCGCGGCGCGACAGGTAACTGTGAAAACATAAGTTTCGTTCTTGGTGTGACGATGGACGATGGACGTGCCAATTGGCATTGGCCCGGACGATAGCAAATTTCCCCATTCAGGCGGGCTGATCGTCCATCGTCTATGGTCTATCGTCGTTGCTGAAACTCCTGATCTCGAAGTGGCTTCAGTTTAAGGGCACGGCCAGGAGCGGCGGGGCGGACAGAGAGGGTGAATAAGAGCCATCGCCGGCGCCGGCCGCGCCTGGATTCTTGTCGCCTTATATTTGCCAACAAAATATCGACAAATTATTGACAAAAACACAGCAATGGGATTGAAGATCACTGACCACCGCCACGACTGCCGCTATCCTACTGCGTGTTCGCCGAAAACGACTTGGCGGGCAAGCCCCACAACCCCGATCTCTATCTGAGGAACCACCCCATGCGAAAGAAACCGATTATCGTCGCTGCTGCGCTTGTCATCCTGGCTGGCGGCGCCTTCATCGCCCTACAGGTGCGCCAACCGGCCGCCAACGTCGCCGAAGCCGCCGAAACGAGCGTCGCCGCACCACCGGCGGCCATCGTCGTCGATGGCCGCGTCGTCCCCAGCCAGAGCGCCGACCTCAGCCTGCCCCTGAGCGGCATCATCGCCGAGGTGCTGGTGGCCGAGGGCCAGACGGTGGCAGCCGGACAAACGCTTGTGCGGCTTGAATCCGCCCGCCAGCAAGCCGCCCTGGCCCAGGCCGAGGCCCAACTCGCTCGCGCCCAGGCCCGCCTGGCCGAAGTCGCGGCCG
>CAYWPZ010000249.1:0-6890 GCA_964460135.1 uncultured Caldilineales bacterium
GGTCGAAGCGGCCGGGGCGCAGCAGGGCGGGGTCGAGGATGTCGGGCCGGTTGGTGGCGGCGATGATGATGATGCCGGAATCGGTGTCGAAGCCGTCCATCTCCACCAGGATCTGGTTCAGGGTCTGTTCGCGCTCGTCGTGGCTGCCGCCTAACCCTGCCCCCCGATGCCGGCCCACAGCGTCGATCTCATCCACGAAAACGATGCAGGGGCTGTTGCGCTTGGCCTGGTCGAAGAGGTCGCGCACGCGGCTGGCGCCCACGCCCACGAACATCTCCACGAATTCGGAGCCGGAGATGGAGAAGAAAGGCACACCGGCCTCGCCGGCCACGGCCTTGGCCATCAGCGTCTTGCCGGTGCCGGGGTGCCCGACCATCAGCACGCCCTTGGGGATGCGAGCGCCCAACGAGGCGAACTTCTGTGGCTCCTTCAGGAACTCGACCACCTCGGCCAGTTCCAGCTTGGCCTCTTCGGCCCCGGCCACATCCTCGAAGGTGATGGTGGGCTTGTCGCTGGTGAACATGCGGGCGCGGCTCTTGCCAAAGCTAAAGGCCTGGCTGCCGGCGCCCTGGGCCTGGCGCATGACAAAGAAGAAGAAAGCGCCGATGAGCAGGATTGGCAAGAGGGTGCCCAAAAGGACGCCCCAGTTGGCCCAGCGGCTGGGTTGGCTGAAGGTAATGTTGATGGCCTGCGCCTGCTCGCTACTGACGCCCAACCAGCGCAGGGTGTCGGTGAGGCTGATGCCTTCTTCTTTGCGGCTCTGACCCAGGCGTTCGTCCTGGCGATAGGTGATCTCCAGATCATCCCCGCGTACGGTCACGCCCTTGACTTGGTTCTCCTTGATCTGTTCGGCCAACTGGTTGAGGTCGGCGACTTCGAGGCGTTGCACGCTCTGGTTGTTGCGCGAGATCGACGTGAGCAGGAAGACGCCAATGGCAGCCAGGACGATGAGGTAGATGAGGCCGTTGCGGAGGGAGGAGGGACCCATGGGTGGTGAAGAGTGAAACGTGAGGAGTGAAACGTGAGGAGTGAGACTTGAGGGGGAGGCGGCGAAGGGATTATAGCATAGGATCGAGGGTGTGGAGGGTGGAATGCTTACCTGTCCAATCTCATATCGCTGGCCCCGCCAGCCGCTTGATCTTCGCGAAGGTCTCGCGCCAGGCGATGGTGCTGAGGCCGAGCTTCTGGCGCAGGGCATCGGGTGGGGCGCCAAAGCGGAAGGAACGAACGGCCGATGTCCAGCGCATGGTCTCGAACGAGACGCCTCCGCGGATGTCGGCCAGGTGGGCGGCATCCTCGAGCACGTACTCAAGATTGCGTGGCGTGCATTCGAACAGATGGGCGCTGGGTTGGTAGGCGCGCAGATACTGGTTGAGCACCGGCAACAAGCCAGGGCCCAGGAACAGCTTGCGCTCTTTGTGCGGGTGACGACCGTCCTCGTAGCGTACCGTCAGCACCGGTTCGCGTGGGTTCGAGCCATCGATGTCCTCCAGGCGGATGCCGACCGTCTCCCCCTTCTTCAGTCCCGTCTGTAGCAGCAACGTCACCAACAGGTGCGGCCGGGCGTCGGGTTTGCTCGGCGACCACAGCAGATCGCGCGTGACTCGCATCAGGCGCTCGATCTCGGCGTCGTTGAGGATGCGGGGTAGGGGCGCCTGCACGCTCTCCTGGATGACGGCGGCTGCCGGGTCGGCCGGCAGCACTTCGACGGCGCTCAGCCAGCCGAAAAACGACTTCAGGCTGGTGATGCGGCGGGCGTATGACTTGGGACTGCACGGCACCGGCTTGCCTTCGGCATCTTTCCTTTCGAAGCGCAGCCAGTAGAGGAACTGATTGAGGACATCGGTTCCCATCCCGCTCAGTGTCTCTGCCTTCGACGCTTCGTGTAGGAATTTGACCAGCAAACGGATGTCGCTCAGGAAGGCGGTGACCGTATTTTCGGACATGCCGTTGCCCAGCAGAAAACTGCGGTACAGCGGCAACGCGGCGCTGATCGAACTGCCCCGACTCAGCCCGGCCGCCGGTCGCGCTTCGGCCTCGGTCAAAGTCCCGACTTCCACCGTCTCCTCGACGGCGGCGAAAAGATCAAGCTGTGGCATGGCGCACCTTGTTTCGTGTAGACATATGGCTATTGTAGCACCGCCGGAACCGATTGTCAATGGCGATTGGGGCGCGCAGGCGCGATGCACTTGTGACGAGCATCGCACTTGCAATACAATCACCCCTGCCATGAACCCTGCCGTCGCCCCGCCGCCCCGTCGTCTTCTGGCCATCAAGCTGGCCGACCTGGGCGATGTCCTCAATATCACGCCGGCCTTGCGCGCCTTGCGCCAGAGTTTTCCCCAGACCCGGATCGATGCTCTCGTCAACCCGCACACGGCCGTGCTCTTGCGCCATTCCACCCTGGTGGATGAGGTCGTTGTCTTTCCCAAGACCAGCTTCGAGGGCCTGAGCGCCTTGCACCCCACCCACTGGGCGCCGCTGCTGCAGAACCTGGGTGTGCTACGGCGGCGGGGTTACGATGCGGTGGTGAATTTTCACCACTTGACGACGCCCCTGGGCCGCGCCAAGCAGCATCTGCTGATCGCTCTTTCGGGGGCGCAGACCACGGTGGGCCTTGATAACGGCTACGGCGGCTGGTTCACGCATCCGGTCAGGGACGAGGGCTTTGGCCTCAAGCGCGAGGTCGAATACTGGTTGGCGTTGGCTGCCAGCCTGGGCGCAACCGCTGCCGATACCTCACTCGACCTGCCTATCTCTGCCGGCGATGAGGCCGTTGCCGAGGATCTCTTGGCCGCGGCCGGACTTGGGAAGCGCCCTTTTGCCGTCCTCCACCCCGGCTCCGGCGGCTTTTCGCTGGCCCGGCGCTGGGACCCGCCCAAGTTCGCCGCCCTGGCGGCCGAGCTTGAACGCCGGCATGGGCTGGCTTCGGTGCTGGTCGGCGGCGCCGATGATGGCGTCGAAGCCGTGCTGGCGGCGGCGCCATCGCCGCTCTTCGACCTGAGCAAGCGCCTGAGCGTGCACCAGCTCGGCGCCGTCCTGGCCCGCGCTCGCCTGTTCGTAGGCGCCGATAGCGGCGTGGCCCACATCGCCGCCGCCATGCGCACGCCGCTGGTTGCCATCTTTGGCCCCACCAACCATCTGGCCTGGGCGCCGTGGACGCCCCAAAGCCCCAGCCGGGTGGTGCGGCTGGGCATTCCCTGCTCGCCCTGCGCCTATGTCGGCCATGCTGTGGGCCAGCGGCATGGCTGCGCCGCCCGCACCTGTCTGGCCAACCTGGATGTGTGGCAGGCGCTGGCAGCGGCAGAAAGTGTCTTGGGCGAGGCGGACGGGCGAGGCCGAGCAGCGGAGGCGGGAGCCAATGGCTGATCGCTACCCCATCCCCGCCGCCACACACCGGGTCGTGGAAGAGATCCTACGTAGCCGCTTCATCACCACCGTGGGCTACACCCCCACCCTGGCCGGCGCTCGCGCGTTCGTGGCCGCGAACAGGGCCGAGTTTGCCGGCGCCACGCACAACTGCTGGGCCTATCTGGTGGGACCGCCGGGCAATACGGGCCAGGTGGGGTTCAGCGACGACGGCGAGCCGCACGGCGCCGCCGGCCGGCCGATGTTGACGGTGCTGGAGCACAGCGGCTTGGGCGACATCACCGCCGTGGTCACGCGCTATTTTGGCGGGACGCTGCTGGGCAAGGGCGGGCTGGTGCGGGCCTACAGCGGCGGCGTCAAACTGGCCCTGGCCGGGCTGCCCATCGCCCAGTATGTGCCCATGACCGTACTTGAAGTGACGGTTTCCTATGCTGGGGTCGCTGCCTTGCGCCGCCTTCTCCCCCAGTTCGAGGCCGCCCTCCTGCACGAGGACTACGCCGCCGATGTAACGGTTCGTCTGCAACTGCCAGGCGATCGATCTGCTGCCTTTGGTGCGGCGCTGACCGAGTTGACCAACGGCGAGGCCCTGGTGGAGATAAAGACCTGAGCGTCTGGCGACCATCGTCCCACGTCAAAACAGAGGGCGGAGGTAAAACATGAACTACGGATTCGTTCTCCCTTTTGGCGATGCCCGCGTAGCCGCCGACCTGGCCCACGAGGCCGAGCAATCTGGTTGGGACGGCTTCTTCGTCTGGGAGCCGGTGTGGGGCGTGGATGCCTGGGTGAGCCTGAGCGCCGCCGCCATGCGCACCGAACGCATCCGCCTGGGCACCATGATCACACCGCTCTCGCGCATGCGGCCCTGGAAACTGGCCAGCGAGACGGCCACGCTCGACCAGCTCTGCGGCGGGCGCCTGATCCTGTCCGTTGGCTTGGGCGCTATCGACACCGGCTTCAGCGCCTTTGGCGAGATCAGCGACCGCAAGACTCGCGCCGAACTGCTCGATGAGGGCCTGGACATCCTCACTGGCCTGTGGGCCGGGCAGCCGTTCAGCTACCAGGGCAAACACTACCAGATCAGCCCGCTCGATTTCCCGTTTCATGCCCCCGCGCCGGTGCAGCAGCCGCGCATCCCCATCTGGGTGGTGGGGGCCTGGCCGCGTCCCAAATCGATGGCGCGCGCCCTGCGCTACGACGGCTTGCTCCCGGCCAAGATGAACGAGAAAGGCGAATTCGTGGCCCTCGACCCCGCCGACATTCGCGAGATCAGCGTCTTTGTTGCCGCCAACCGTAACCCGGCGACGCCGTTCGAGATTGTGGTGGAGGGCCGCACGCCCGGCGACCGCCCGGCCGAGGCCGCCGAACAGATGCGGGCCTGGGCCGAGGCCGGGGCAACATGGTGGATCGAGGCCATGTGGTCGGATGGCGATGGTTCCGCTTCGCATGATGATGTGCGTTTGCGCCTCCGCCAGGGGCCGCCAAAAGGCTGAGATGGGGTGCATTTCAACTTGGGGGCAGCGCCAACCCGCCGGGGGCCGGAGGCCGCCCGGCTACAAGTGGAAGCCCCTTCGGGGCTGGTGCGTTAGGCCCGAAGGGGCTTCCTTGCGGTAACCGGGCGCTAGCCGGGCGCTAGCCGGGCGCTAGCCGGGCGCTAGCCGGGCCCATTCTACGGCCCGGCGGAGGCTGCCTGTGCAAACCTTGCCTCCAGCGTGAAATGCACCCGCTGAGATGCAGGCGCTTGCGACTTTGGCAGCGCCCCCCATCTCTGCTATACTTCCTGGCGCTCGTTAGCATCGCTCTCCAGCGTTGTCCTCACAGAGACCTCGGCCACCTTGCCGGGGTCTCTGTCTGTTTGCGCCGATTGTCTGACGCCGTTCGCACCCCGGTGTGCGACCCCCGCCCGACGCGCCCCGCCTCACGTTTCACTCCTCACGTTTCACTCCTTACGCCTTATCCATGACCCCCCGCACCGACCTCCGCAACATCGCCATCATCGCTCATGTCGACCACGGCAAGACGACCCTGGTCGACGGCCTGCTTCGCCAGGCGCGCGTGTTTCGCGCCAACCAGCAGGTGGCCGAGCGCGTCCTCGATTCCAACGACCTGGAGCGCGAGCGCGGCATCACCATCCTGGCCAAAAACACCGCCATCAGCATCTGGGACGAGACGGCGGGCCAGCAGGTCAAGATCAACATCGTCGATACGCCCGGCCATGCCGATTTTGGCGGCGAGGTCGAGCGGGTGCTGAACATGGTCGATGGCGTGCTACTGTTGGTGGATGCAGCCGAGGGGCCGATGCCGCAGACCCGCTTCGTGTTGAAAAAGGCCCTCGAACTGGGCCATCGCGCCATCGTCGTCATCAACAAAGTCGACCGCCGCGACGCCGAACCCGACCGGGTGCTGAATGAGACCTTCGATCTGTTCATCGAACTCGGCGCCAGCGATGAGCAGGCCGACTTTCCCGTGATCTATGCTGTGGCCACCGAGGGTCGGGCCGGGCCTAGCGCCGCCCTCGGCCCCGACCTGCAACCGCTCTTCGACGCCATCCTGCGCCATGTCCCCTGCCCGGTCGTCGATGCCGAGGCCCCCTTGCAGATACTCGTCACCACCCTCGGCTACGACCCCTACCGTGGGTTGACGGCGGTGGGGAGGGTGTTTGCCGGTCGTATCCAGGCCAAACAAGCCATTGCCCGCCTCATGCTCGATGGTGAGATAGCGCCAGAGCGCGTGCGCTATCTCTATGTGCATGAAGGGCTGGAAAAGGTGGAGGTCGAGATGGCGGAGGCGGGCGAGATCGTCGCCATCGCTGGGCTGGAGGGCGTCGCCATCGGCGAAACCCTGGCCGATCCCCTCAACCCCTCCCCCCTGCCTGGTATCCGGGTGGAGGCCCCCACGGTGCGCATGACTTTTGGCGTCAATACCGCGCCTTTTGCCGGGCGCGAGGGCAAGTGGAGCACCTCGCGCAGGCTGCGCGAGCGGCTGTACGAAGAGCTGAAACACAACGTCGCCCTGCGCGTCGAAGACACCGACAGCGCCGATTCGTTCCTGGTTTCGGGCCGGGGCGAACTGCATCTGGCGATTTTGATCGAGACCATGCGGCGGGAAGGCTACGAGTTTCACGTCTCGCGGCCAGAGGTCATCCTGCGCGATGGCGAGGATGGCGAGAAGCTGGAGCCGTTCGAAGAAGTGCATATCGAATGCCCGCCCGACGCCGTGGGCGTGGTGGTAGAGATGTTGGGCAAACGCCGGGGCGAGATGATGAACATGGAAGAGGAGGCCACCGGCAACATCCACCTCACCTATCTGGCGCCCACGCGTGGTCTGCTGGGCTTCCGCTACCAGTTCCTGACTGCCACCCGCGGCTCAGGCACGATGCACACCATCTTCCACGACTATCTCCCTTTTGCCGGGCCTATCGCCTCGCGCAGCCGCGGTTCGTTGGTAGCCTGGGAGACAGGACCGACTACCTCGAACGGCCTCCGCAACGCCGAAGAACGCGGGGTGCTGTTCGTCGGGCCGGG
>CAYWPZ010000250.1:0-6835 GCA_964460135.1 uncultured Caldilineales bacterium
GGTCGAGGTAGCCGAGGCTGAAGAGGAAAAGCTCGAGCCGGAGCCAAAAGGAGAGGGGAGGGGCGATGCGGGGGCCGGTGGGTGGGCGCAGACGACGCCCGTGCTCCCTGGCCGCATCCTGGAAGCCGCGACCCCAACGCACGTGCTGCCGCCAGTAGGCATTCAGGGTGGCGGGGACTTGATCGATAGCCGGGATCGATTCGATAAAACGCGTGCGCAGCCCGGCAGCGGCAAGGCGCAGGGTGAGGTCGGTATCTTCCAGGAAGGCGCCGGGGAGGAAGCCGCCCAAGTCGGCCAGGGCCGAGCGGCGGTAGGCGCAGTGCGAGCCGAGGATGGCAGGGGCCAGGTTTAGCCGGTCTTTGGCTACCATGGTCAGGCGCTGGTGGACGAGTCGTTCGCTGGCCGAGTAGTAGGCGCTGGCCGAGGCAAGCGCGTTGGCGGCCTCGGTGCGGCCGCTGACGGCGGCGATCTGGGGATCGGCGAAGGGGGCGACGAGGGCGAGCAGGCCGCCGGGCTGGGGGCGATGGTCGGCGTCGTAGACGGCGATGATCTCGCCCCACGGTTCGGCGGTAAGGGCGGCGTTGAGGGCAGCCGCTTTGCCGCGGCCAGGGGCCAGATGCAGGGCGGCGGCGCCAGGGGTCTGCGCGGCCAGTTCGTCGACGAGAACGGCGGTGGGGCTGCGGGAGCCGTCATCGATGAGCACAAGGCGGATCTGGTCGGGGGGGTAGCCGTTTTGGCGCAGGGCAGCCAGCAGGGGGGGCAGGCTAGGGCCGTCGTCGCGGCAGGGGATGAGGACGAGCAGATTGGCAAAGGACGGCGGCGCCGGGGGCGAGAGCCGTTGCTGAGAAGTAAGAGCCACTATTGTAAAGAGTAGCCGTCGCAGGCTGAAAACCAGGAGAGGGAGCGCGACGAGCAAGCTGGCGAGGTGCAGAAGCGTCATCACTGGGCAAGGCGGCGGCGGAGGAGGGCGGCGGTGTCGGTGCGGTGGAAGGCAAGGCCGCTGCGCCACACGCGCCAGGCTTCATGGCGGTCGCGCGCCCATCCTGCCGCCAGCGCTCGGTCGCTCAGGCCGCGGCGCAGGCGCTGGCCGATGGTGGTGAGCGGGGCCTTTTGGGTCAGGCGCCAGAGCGAGGGCAGATCGAGCGCTTCGGCCCGGTTTCGCCGGCCGGGCGGGAGGGCCTCGGACAGCCGCCGCAGCCAGGCGGCGGGGACGGGCGCCGCATAGGCGGCCTGGGCCAACCGCAAAGCGCCGTAGAGGTGGGCGGCGGCGCCGGTCTCTTGGGCGCGGCAATAAAGCCCTGGATGGCCGGCGGCGGGCCGGTCGAAGGCCATGTCGGGGAAGGTTTCCAACAGGCGGCGGAGGTCGTAGAGTTGGATCAGGGCGGGTTTGCCCATCAAGAGGTGGAAGATGAGGTGAACGGCGACGTGGAGCAGACAGTCGGCGGGGTGGAGGGCCAGGGCGGCGGCGCCCTCCAGTTCCCAGGCCGCCGCTCTATCCCAGATGTCGTCGCCCAATTCCAGCCGCAGACCGAACCACGATTCGGTGAGCGAGGTGTGCGGCTCCAGGTGGAAGCTGTCGTCGGCAAAGAGGTAGGGGTTGGTCGTGCTGGCGGCGGCAGTGGCCGGGGTTTCGGCGGCGGTCTTGTAGGTCCACTCGTGTTTGACGATGCCAGGGCCTTTTTCGGGGTCGGTGTGTTTGCCGATGTAGCCCAATTGGGCCAGGATGGCTTGCAGGCGGGGGAAATCGGCCGGCCGGACGAGGATGTCGACGTCGCTCATGCCGCGCAGCCCCAGGTCGCGGTAGATGGCCGGGGCCAGGTAGGCGCCCTTGAGGACGATGAGCGGCAGGTTCTGGCCCTGGCAGGCCCGCAGCAGCTGGGCCAGAGCCGCCAGCAGGCTGGCGTTGCGGGCTTTGGTGCGTTGGGCTGCCAGGCGCAGGCGGGCGGCCTGCAGGGGCGGCAGGTGTTCGGCGGCGGTGTGCAGCAGCAATGGCCCCAAGCCGGTGGCGTGGGCATAGACGCCGACCGCCTCCCAATCGACGCCGCTGACCTGTTGGCCGGCCAGGAGGCTGAAGAGGGCGGCAGCAGGGGCGGGGAGGGTGCGAGACGCGGTCATGGTGGGATGGGCGGATGACAAAAAGAAAGGGCGCTATGCGCCCCACCAGAAAGGCAATGCGCACCCCCCGTTACGCCGATTCGCCGGCGCCCAAAGCGCTATGGCTGGCGGTGGGGCCTTTGTGGGTGTTGTCGTTGAAGCGAACCAGGCGGGGGCGCAGGGCATCGCGCAGCACACGCAGCGGGCCGACGCGCTGAATGAGGGCGGCGCCGCCAGCCTTGAGCGCGCCTTCGAGATAATACTTGAAGAAGCCATGCCGCCAGCGCCAGCGCAGCAGGGCGTAGTAGGGGGCCAGAAGCCAATGCCCCTGGCTGCGACCGACGAAGAGGATGTCGCAGATGTCGGACATCGCCCGGCCTTCGCTCTCGCTCACCCAGGGTGTGTTGCCCTTGTGGATGTCGAACTCGGCCCAGCCCATCTGGTCGGCGGGTGGGACATAGCCGCGCGCCAGGGCGTCGGGCCAGAGCGGTGTGCCGGGATAGGGCATGTAGATGGCCACCGAGCAGCGGGCCTTGTGGTTGATCGCACACACGCGGTCGATCACGTCCAGGGTGAGGCGGCGCTCGGCCGGGCCTTCGGCCGGCAGGCCGAGGATGAAGCTGAGGTTGGCTTCGATGTCAGGGGCGTATTCGGCCAGGTTGCGGATGCCCCACTCGATCATCTCGGCTCGCTGGTCTTTGTGAATGCTGTCGAGCACGGCCTGCGATCCTGACTCGGCCCCGATGTTAACCCACTGGCAGCCGGTCTCGGCCATCCACTGCACGAACTCCGGCTTGAGCAGCTGCACCCGCACCTGCCCGCTCCAGGGCATGCCCACCGTCTCGACCATGTGTTGCATGGCTTTGATGCGGCCAAACAGATAGTCATCGGCGTAATCGACGGCGTCGACGCCGTAGTTGTTGCGTAGCCAATGCACCTGTTCGACTACAAAGGCCTCGGAATGTTGCCGCCAGGTGCGTTTCATCACCACTTCGTTGTAACAAAAGCCGCAACGGAAGGGGCAACCGCGCGAGATGTAGACCGGGATGGCGCGGCGGTAGGGGCCGGATTGCAGGAAGTAGGCCGGGATGTTCGGCAGCAAATCCCAGCGCGGGCGAAAGTCGTCCAGATTGGCGATGAACGGGCGTTCGGGATTGAGGTGAATGTCGCCCCGCTCGTCCCGCCAAGCCAGGCCCCGAATGCTGGCAACCTCCCCACCATCGGCCAGCGCCTGCGTCAGTTCCTGGGCCGTGACCTCGCCCTCGTTGACGATGACGTAATCGACATAATCTTCTTTCAACACCGCTTCGGGCATGATGGTGGCATGAACGCCGCCCCAAACGGTGGGAATGCCCATGGCCTTGACGGCCTGGGTGGCTTCGATGGTCGTCCGCAGTTGTGGGCCGGTGATGGTGCTGAAGCCGACCCAATCCGGGCGCCGTTGCTCTACCGCACGCAGAAAATCCTGTTTGCCCGCCTCTGTCTCATGGAAGATGCGCACTTCGCAGCCGAGTTGTAGCAGGGCGTCGGCTACATACATGATCCCAAAGGGGGGATACATGTCGCGCTCGTTGCGGAAATTGACCAGGAAGACGGAGGCGGGCATCGGTGGACGTCGTTCGGGCGGCTGGGGTAGCTGCGCTGAGCCGAAGGTGACTACAGTGGTTGTAGCGCCGGGCGAACCGGCCGGTGGGGACGATGGCGAAGGCTGAATCTGCTCGGCAATGAGCCGCAGGTCTCAGCTTTCGCGGGACGGAGTGAGCGAGCCGAGTCGGCGCCCAGGCGCAAGGGCCAACCGGCTAGGTGATGGCGCTCAGTGCGAGCTGAAGGTGACTTGCTTCAGTTCTTCATGTTTGACGAGGGTCGGCTTTTCGTACTTCATGTTACATCCTCCCAAGAGTCCATCGGTGTGGGCGCCGGCGCGATGCAGAGACATCATCGCCGGCAGTCGATTGGTTGGCCGAAGCGCAGCTACCCCAGGCGCCCGAAGTTGGCCGGACAATCATGATGATTGGATTGTGGTGATCAGGATGGATAGGGCGGGTGGGGGTCGAACCCACAAGTGCCTATGCACGGCAGATTTTAAGTCCGCTGCGTATGCCATTTCGCCACCGCCCCGTGGCGATGCGGATAACACAGACCCCAAAGGCATTCAAGTCTTTAGGGTCTGTGTTGCTTCGCGCTTGATGCGGGGCGATGATAGCAGCAAGCCAGAGAGCCGTCAAATGTCCGGCGAGGAGGTCAATCCTCGGCCCCGCGGCCCGCCATTTCGCGGTCGAGCAAAAGCAGCCCCGGTCCAGAATCGCCAGCCAGCCGCAAATTGGCGACGGCGGCGGTGGCGTTCTTCTCCTCTTCCACCTGTTCGTCGATGTACCACTGCAAGAGCACCTGGGTGGGGTAGTCGCCTTCCTCCAGCGCCAGTTTGTAGAGGCTGTGGATCAGCCCGGTGACTTTCTGCTCGTGGGCGAGGGTCTTCTCGAAGATGTCGAGCGGGCTGCCGGCTCCGGCCGGCGGGGCGTCGACGGCCTTGAGGACGATGGCGCCGCCGCGGTCGTTCATGTAGTCGAACAACTTGAGCGCGTGCTGCGTTTCCTCCTGGTATTGCAGCCGCATCCAGTGGGCAAAACCGGGCAGGTTCTGCGCCTCGAAATAGGCCGACATGGACAGATAGACGTAGGCCGAATAGAGTTCGGCGTTGATCTGATCATTGATCGCGTTTTGAACTTTTTGGCTGAACATATTTGTTGTCTCCGTTTGGGTGGGATGGGATGTTCGTGGTGCGTGTGACCTGTGACGCGGCGCCCGGCGTGTGTCTTACTTCGGGCCGTGTTGCCAACTTGGCGCCGGCCAACAATCCCCAGAATGGTATTCTAGCCTGCTTGACGGCATACTACTTTTGGAGTATTCTGGTTTTCGACGGTAGCATTTCGGGTCGCGAAGCAGTCATTTCATTCTGTTTTCTTGGTGTGTGAGGAGGCTCTGGGTTGACCTTGCACACTTCCCCCCATCGAGTTCGTTCTCAGGCGTCTCTTAGAGGCACCGAGATGGCGCCGGAGCCCTGCAGTTTGCGTGGCGGATCCGCATCCAGGTAGATCTGCGCTCTTTGTAGAGCAGATGGCCGCGCGAAATCAGACAAACACTTGACAGGCCCGAAACGGGCCTGATAGTCCACAATGCAACGACAGGTTTCGACTAAGTGGGCGATGCCGATGATGCTCGCCCTCCTCCTGCTATTTCTGCTGGTGGTGTTCTTGGGGCCGGTGACTGGCGCCGCGTCTTCCCTGCCGTCTGCCCTTGCGCCCGGCTCTGCGCCCGGCTCTGCGCCCGGCTCTGCGCCCGGCTCTGCGCCCGGCCTGCAGCCGCAGGCCACGCCCGTCACCATCGTCCTCAGCCAGGGCGTGAATGGCTACGCCGGCACGACCGACACCTGGCTGAATTCGTTTGCCACGTCTACCAACTATGGCGCCGCCGATCGCTTTCAGGTCAGGGGCGGGGGGCAGGCCAGCGCCCTCGTGCGTTTCGATTTGTCGCCGCTGCCGGCGGGGGCGACCATCCTCACTGCCTATTTGCATCTACACACCATCGGGCGTTCATCGGTTGGCCCGATTGACGTTGGCGCCTTTGGCATGCGCCGGCCGTGGAAGGAGAACGAAGCGACGTGGTTGCAGGCGACCGGGGGCGACCCGTGGGCCGGGCCGGGCGCCAGCAACCCCGACATCGACAGGTTGCCAACGCCATCTTCGGTTACTTCAGTATCGACGCTGGATGGAGATTACACCTGGGATGTGACGGATTTGGTTCAGGGCTGGTATGCCGACTCGTCGGGCAACAATGGCCTCCTTTTGGTCGGAGTCAGCAGCACCCTGATCGCCTATGAGTTCCAATCCTCATTCGGCGGCTATTTCGATTATCGTCCGAAGTTGGCGATTACCTATGTCCAGGGAAGCGTCGAAACCTCTACGCCCACGCCCACGTTCACGCCCTCGGCCCATACAGCCACCCCCACCCCTACGCCCACACCCCTCCCCACCATTTCCGTCATCCTCAGTCAGGGGCGCGACGGCTACACCGGCACGACCGACACCTGGATCAACTCCTTTGCTCCCACGGCCAACTACGGCGCCGCCACCTTGCTGGAGGTGCGGGGGGGCGGGCAATCGAGTTCGCTGCTGCGCTTCGATCTCTCTACCTTGCCGCCGGAGGGCATCACTATCCGGCGGGCGCGGCTGCGTTTGTACAGCCTGTCGCGTTCGAACACTGCCCCGGTCGAGATCGGGGCCTTCGTCCTTCTGCGGCCGTGGGCCGAAAATGAGGCTACCTGGGAGATCGCCATGGTCGGGCAGCCGTGGCACATGCCCGGCGCCACCGGCGACGAAATCGACCGCATGCGCGACCCGGTCGCCGTCAGCACGGTGGCGGCGGTCAACACCTGGACGGATTGGGATATCACACCCAGCGTGCTGTTCTGGCGCCAAGTCCCGGCCGAGAACTTCGGCCTCCTGCTGCAAGGGAAAAGCCCAACCCTGGTGCAATATAACTTCAAGTCGGGCTTTGGCGGTGATTGGCAGCAACGCCCGCAGTTGGTGGTCGATTACAGCTTCGATCTGAACCCGACCGCCACCCCCACGATCACACCCAGTTCGACCCCTACGCCCACCGCCACCGCCACCCGCACCCCCACGCCCACCCCCAGTCTGACGCCCACTCCCACCCCTACGCCCACCCCCACCGCCACCCCCAG
>CAYWPZ010000251.1:0-4994 GCA_964460135.1 uncultured Caldilineales bacterium
AAGAGGCTGTGCTCGGTACGGAAACGTGAGGCGTGAAACGTGAAACGTGAGGCGTGAAGATTGCCGGGGGTTGCGCACGTTTCAGGCTTTATATCTGCCGGCGGCGAGGATTATACTACAAGCTGATCGGGCGCGGTCAATAGGGATGGGATGAAGCACAAACAAAACCGGGCGCTAGGGTAGCGCCCGGCGGCTTTCCAAAAGAACCGGAAAGCGATGTTCTCTCATTCCGATGGCGTGAAATCGGCCCCGCGCCGGCCCGGTGCTCGTCCGCCGTGGCGGCGATGGGCGATCTGCAGGCGGGCAGCCGAGCGTCGAAGCGCGGCTTCCATCGCCACCCGCATCTCAGGGTCGCGAGCGTGTTCGGGGCTGGCCAGGAATTCCTCGGCCCGGCGCTTGGCGGTTTCGGCCCGCACGACGTCGATCTCCTCCGACGACTCGCCGGAGCGGGCGAGGAGGATGACCTTGTCGGGGCGCACCTCGACAAAACCGCCGCCGGTGACAAAGTACTGATCGGCTTCGCCTTCCTTGCGCACCAACACCTCGCCAGGGTTCACCACCGCCATCAAGGGCGCATGTTTGGGCAGCACGCCGATGACGCCGTCGGCGCCCGGCACGACGACCATGTTGACATCGTTCTGATAGACGATGCGATCCTGGGTGACGAATTCGAAACGAATGGTGGACATGGGATAGTCTTCTCAATGAGCGGTCGGATGAGCGGTCGGAGCGCTGCGAGCGCTCCGACCGCTGCGAACGCCATTACGCCTCAGCCCTCATCTTCGCTGCCGCCTCGACAACTTCTTCGATATTGCCGACCATGTAGAAGGCCGACTCGGGCAGGTCGTCGTGCTTGCCTTCCAGGATTTCCCTGAAGCCGCGCACGTTGTCTTCGATGGTGACGTAGCGGCCCTCGCGACCGGTGAATTGGGCGGCCACGAACATCGGTTGGGTGAGGAAGCGCTGGATCTTGCGGGCGCGAGCCACGGTCAGCTTGTCGTCTTCGCTCAATTCTTCCACGCCCAGGATGGCGATGATGTCCTGCAAGTCTTTGTAGCGTTGCAGGGTCTGCTGGACGCCGCGGGCCACCTGGTAGTGTTCGGCCCCGACCACATTCGGGTCGAGGATGCGGCTGGTGGAGGCCAGGGGGTCGATGGCAGGGAACAGGGCCTGCTCAGCCAGGGCGCGCTCCAGGGAGATGGTGGCGTCCAGGTGGGCGAAGGTGGTGGCGGGGGCAGGGTCGGTGTAGTCGTCGGCGGGGACGTAGATGGCCTGCATCGAGGTGATCGAGCCGCGCTTGGTCGAGGTGATCCGCTCCTGCAATTCGCCCATGTCGGTGCCCAGGTTGGGCTGATAGCCGACGGCGCTGGGCAGGCGGCCGAGCAGGGCCGAGACTTCGGAGCCGGCCTGGACGAAACGGAAGATATTGTCGATGAACAAGAGCACATCGCGGCCCTCGTCACGGAAATACTCGGCCATGGTGACGGCGGTGAGGCCCACGCGCAGGCGGGCGCCGGGCGGCTCGTTCATCTGGCCAAAGACCATGACCGTGCTGGGCAACACGCCCGAGTCCTTCATCTCGTGCCAGAGGTCATTGCCCTCGCGGCTGCGCTCGCCCACGCCAGCAAAGACCGAGTAGCCGCTGTGCACCTGGGCGACGTTGCGGATGAGTTCCTGGATGATGACGGTTTTGCCCACGCCGGCGCCGCCGAACACGCCCGTCTTACCGCCTTTGGTAAAGGGGGCGATCAGGTCGATGACTTTGATGCCGGTCTCGAACAACTCGGTCTTGGTCGATTGCTCGTCGAAGGCCGGGGCGGAGCGGTGGATGGGGTAGAAGACATCAGTGCTCACCGGGTTGGAGGGGTCGTCGAGCACGTTACCGCTGACATCGAAGATGCGGCCCAGGGTGGCCGGGCCGACGGGGACGGTGATGGGGCCGCCGGTCGAAATGGCGGCCATGCCGCGGCGCAGACCGTCGGTGGTGGACATGGCTACCGTGCGCACCTGTTCATCGCCCAAGAGCTGCTGCACCTCGCAGACCAGCGTATGACCATCATCGAAGGTGATCTCCACCGCGTCGAAAATGTCGGGCAGCTGGCCGGGCGGGAAAGCGCAGTCGACCACGGGGCCGACGACGCGCACCACGCGTCCGGCGACTTTTTCTTTGTTTCCATTCATACCGTTTGTGCTCATCCAGGTGAACCTCCAATGAAGACTGGGGAATCGGTAAGTAGACAGGTAGACAGGTAGCTAAGTAAACCAGTAAACCGGTAAACCGGGCGCTCGATTATCCTGGTATCCGGTCTACCGGTTTTCCGGCCTTGCGGCCCACCGGCTACTAACTCGTCTGCACAGCATTGGCCGCGCCGGCAATATCCAGCAGGGCCATGGTGATCGATTGTTGGCGAACCTTGTTGTAGGTGAGGGTCAGGTCGGCCATCAGTTCCTCGGCAGCGTCGGTGGCGTTGCGCATCGCCACCATGCGGGCCGAATGCTCGCTGGCGATGGCTTCGTACAGCGCCTGCAAGATTTGCACCTCGGTGAAGCCGGCCAGGGCCTGGTCGAGGACGGTGGCGACGTCCGGCTCGAAGATGTAATCCGCCGCCATCTTGACTTCGCTTTCTTCGGGGATGATGGGCAGCAGTTGGCGCAGCATCGGCTCCTGGCGGACGGTGCTGTAGAAGCGGGTGAAGCCGAGATAGATGGCGTCGTAGCGGTCGCTGATGAAGTCGTCGATGACGAGCCGGGCAATGGGGCCGACCGAAACAGTCTGGCTCACCTGAACGCCGCCCTTGCCGATGAAGCTGCTGGTGGGCCGGTCGCCCAAGCCGACGAATTCGGCTCGCATGGTCGGGCCAAAGCGCCGCATCCAATCGCGGCCTTTCTTGCCGACAGCAATGATCTCGACCTGCTTGCCTTCATCCTGCCAGCGGCGGATGTGTTGCACGGCAAAGCGGATCATGTTGCTGTTCAGGCCCCCGGCCAGACCGCGGTCGGCAGTGATCAGCACCAGGCCGACGCGCTTGATCTGGCGTTGTTGGAGCAAGGGCTGCTCTTTGGCCTCGGAACCGCGCAGGCGGGCCAGGAACGACAGGATCTCCAGCGCCTTTTCGGCGTAGGGGCGGGTGGAATGCACCTGCGCCTGGGCACGGCGCATCTTGGAGGCCGAGACAGCCTCCATCGCCTTTGTCACTTGGGCGATGTTCTTGACGCTGCGGATGCGCCGCTTGATCTCGCGGGTAGTTGCCAAATCCTTACCCTCCGGGCGGGGAGGTGGGCGGGGAGACCCCGCCTCAGCAGGCGAATTAGATGAATTGCTTGTTGAACTCGCCGAGCGCCAGTTTCAAGCTATCTTCGGTTTCATCCGCCAGCTTTTTCTCGCGTTCGATGGCGCTGCCGACTTCGGGATAGTTCGTCGCCGCGAACTGATAAAATTTCTGCTCCCATTCCGGGATGCGGTCGATGGCGACATTGTCGAGGAAGCCACGCGTGCCGGCGTAGCAGGCCATCACCTGGTTGGCCAGGCTGACCGGGACGTATTGCGGCTGCTTGAGCAACTGAGTCAGGCGCTGGAAGCGGTCGAGCTGGCGCTGCGTGGACTTGTCCAGGTCGGAGCCGAACTGGGCGAAGGCGGCCAATTCTCGGCCCTGCGCCAATTCCAGCTTCATGCGGCCGGCCACCTGTTTCATGGCTTTGGTCTGGGCGGCAGAACCCACGCGCGAGACCGAGAGGCCGACATTGAGGGCCGGACGGATGCCGGCATAGAAGAGGTCGGACTCCAGATAAATCTGGCCGTCGGTGATGGAGATGACGTTGGTGGGGATGTAGGCCGAAACATCGCCGGCCTGGGTTTCGATCACCGGCAGGGCGGTGAGCGAACCGCCGCCGTATTCAGGGGCGAGCTTGGCGGCGCGCTCCAGCAGGCGGCTGTGCAGATAAAAAACGTCGCCGGGATAGGCCTCGCGACCGGGCGGGCGGCGCAGCAGCAACGAAACCTGGCGATAGGCCCAGGCGTGCTTGCTAAGGTCGTCATAGACGATGAGCGCGTCCTTGCCCTGCTCCATGAATTCTTCGCCCATGGCGCAGCCGGCATAGGGGGCCAGATATTGGAGGGCGGCCGGCTCGGAGGCAGTGGCCGAGACGACGATGGTGTGCTCCATCGCCCCGTATTTTTCCAGCGTTGCCACCACCTGCGCCACACTGGCCCGTTTCTGGCCGATGGCGACATAGATGCAGATCAGGTCTTTGCCTTTCTGGTTGATAATCGTGTCGATGGCAACGGCGGTCTTGCCGGTCTGGCGGTCGCCGATGATCAGTTCGCGCTGGCCGCGCCCGATCGGGATCATGGCGTCGATGGCCTTGATGCCGGTCTGTACGGGCGTATCTACGGCCTTGCGGGTGACGACATTGGGGGCGATGCGCTCGACCGAGCGGAAACTGTCGGTTTCGATCGGGCCTTTGCCGTCGATGGGCTGGCCGACGGCGTTGACCACACGGCCGATCAGGGCCTCGCCGACGGGCACCGAGGCGATACGGCCGGTGCTCCGCACCAGGTCGCCTTCCTGAATGCCGCTGTACTCGCCCATGATGATGGCGCCGACGGTTTCCTCATCCAGGTTGAGGGCGATGCCCAGGGCGCCGTCGTTGAACTCGACCAGCTCGCTGGCCATGCAATTGCGCAGACCCTGGATGCGGGCGATGCCGTCGCCCACCTCAGCCACCGTGCCCACGTCCACCGTGCGCCTGGGGGCCTGAAAATGTTGGATTTGTTCTTTGAGTTGACGGGTGAAATCGTCAAGGGCAACTGCCATAGATCCTCCTACTTCTATCGCTTGCAAACAGTCAGGGCCGTAGCGCCGAACTTCTCGGCCTCAACGCCGGACTCCCAACGATTGGCGCAGGGCGTCGATGCGACCGCGCACGCTGTCGTCGATCAGTTTGTCGCCCACGCGCACGACCAGGCCGCCCAGGATGTCCGGGTCTACCTGGAA
>CAYWPZ010000251.1:5004-6834 GCA_964460135.1 uncultured Caldilineales bacterium
CATTGATCTGCAGATTCTGGTTGAGGTTGCGCCCAAAGCGCCCGGTGTAGCCGAGCTCTATGAGCATGTTCCCACGCAACTCTCGCTGGACGGTGAAATCCACACTGTAAGACAGGCCAACCGAGATGTCCGGGTCTACCTGGAAGTCGATGTCCAGGTTGGCCCCAAACTGCGAGGCCAGTTGAGCAGCCAGTTTGCTCTGTTCATCGGTCGAGAGCGGGACGGCGCTGGTGACGATGGCGGCCAGGGGGCCGGCGGTCTCGGCGGTGATGACGCTTGCCAGGGTGGCTTGAACCTCGTCCAACAGGCGCAGGTCGCCATGGGCTGCCAGTACGCCCAAGAAGTTGCCCAGTTCGGCGGGCGCGTCCGACGGCGCCAACGCCTGCAAGAGCGCCAGCCTGTTCTCCGGGTCCATGGCGGCGTCGTCGAGCCTGGCGCGCAGCTTGCCATCGTGACGCAGGGCGTTGCCAACCTTGCCCAGACCATCGACCCACGGCTCCAGCACGGCGGCCAGGATGCCATGGGCGTATGCTTGAGGCGTCCTTTCCATAATCAGTTCAGACTCGTCTCGGAGAGGAAATCGGCGATGAGTTGCCGCTGTACTTTCTCATCCAGCCCGCGGCGAACCACGCGCTCGGTGGCCATCACCGTCAGTTCGGCAATTTGTTTCTGCGCCTCGGCCAGGATGCGTTGTTTCTCGGCTTCGGCCTCTTCGACGGCTTTGGTCTTGATGGCCTCGGCCTCGCGGCGGGCCTCGGCCAGGATGTCGGCCTTGACGCGCTCGGCCTGGGCCGAAGCGGCGGCTACGCGCTGTTGCGCCTCGGCGCGCTCGGTTTCGATCTGCGCCATCAGGCGGGTGCGTTCGGTCTCAGCTTCTTTGCGGGCCACATCTGCCGCCGCCAGACCCTCGGCGATCCGCTGCCGGCGTTGGTCGAGCATCTTGGTCAGGGGCGGGAACAGAAAGCGCCTGAGGAGCAAGAAGAGGACGACGAAGTTGACAATCTGTGCGAGCAGGAACGGGCCATTGATACCCAGTTGCGCCATGCCAGCACCTCCTTATGCTTGGTTAGGTGGACGGATCGCAGCGAGGGTCAGCTTAGGCCGGGCGCGCCGACGAAGATCAGCAAGAGGGCGACCACCAGGGCGTAGATGGCGATGGCTTCGGCGAAGACGATGCCCAGGATCATATTGGTGCGGATTTCGCCAGCGGCTTCGGGGTTGCGACCGATGGCCTGCAACGCGCCCATCACCAGCAAACCGACGCCGATGCCGGGGCCGATGGCGCCAAGACCAATTGCGAGACCGGGAGCAAGGATTTCAGTCATTGTGGGTGTTTCCTCCGAAAAAAGTGTCGAGGCTGAGAAAGGGTTGGTTATTGGAGATTAGGTTATTGGTGATTGGAGATTGGCAATAACCTCAATGATGGGCATCTCCGGCGTGGCTGTGGGTGGCCTGTTCCAGGAAGATGAAGGTGAGAATGGCGAAGACGAAGGCTTGCATGAAGCCAACAAAGAGTTCGAGGCCGAAGAACGGCACCGGGACAAGGAAGGCGATCAGGAAGGGCATGACGAAGAGCAGCACCTGACCAGCGAAGATGTTGCCAAAGAGACGGAAGGAGAAACTGACGATCTTGGCAATCTCGGAGACGGCTTCGAGCAGGCCGACGAAGATATCGATGGGTTTGATGCCCGTAATCACCGGGTTGAGGAAACGCCGCCAGTATTTCATCCCCAGGTGTTGCATACCGATCGCCTGCGCCAGGAAGACCCAGATCACGGCCAGGGCCAGGGGCAGGTTGAGGTCGGTGGCGGCGGCGCGCAGGAAGGGGAG
>CAYWPZ010000252.1:0-6802 GCA_964460135.1 uncultured Caldilineales bacterium
TTCAGCTCTTCACCGCCGTTGGCAATGGCGAGGACGTCGCAGGGGTGGCGCATGCCCTGCAAGGCGTGGAGTGTGGCCAGCAAGGTGGCCACGCCCAGACGGTTGTCCAGCGCCTTGCCGGCCACTCGCTCGCCCAAGAGGGCGACGAAGGAGGCGTTGCCATCGCCGCCCTGCACGATGGCGGCGTCGCCAACGCTGACTTGGGCCGCCGTCTCGTCGGCTTCCAGGCCCAGGTCGATGACGAGGTCGCCGACGTCCGGCATTCGGCTGCGCTCGTTTCCTGCCAGCAGGTGGGGCGGCCGGTCGCCGATCACGCCGAACAGCGGTTGTCGTCCCATGACCATCACCTCCTGGCCCACCAGCAGGCGCGGGTCATAGCCGTGTTGGGTAAAGCGCACAAAGGGGCCTTCGATGGCGGTGACGAGCAAGAAGATTTCGTCGAGATGGGCCATCAGGGCCAGTTTTGGCCGTGGTTCTGGTCCCTGGCCTCGTTTCAGCCCCACCACCGTGAACAACGGATCGGTTTCTACTTCGTCGCACAGCGGGCGCAGCAACTCGGCCGCCAGCAACGCTGCGTTTTCTTCGCGGCCGGTTGGCCCCGCCGTCTGCGAGAGTTGTTGGAGGGTGGAGCGGAGGTTCATGGGCGGGCGGTTGGGGGACGTGGGCGGATTGATTGGATGGGCGGGTGGGGACTAAGGCGGATTGGGTGGATGGGCGGATGGGCGGGGATGCAGGCTATTGTAGCGAAGCGGGGGGAAAGGGGCCAAGCTGGATGGCGGCCCATGCTCGCCCGACTTGCCAATTTCGCTCAACCCCGCGACAATCGCGCCATGACTGCTTCTCTGACGACTGCGAACACCAGCCCGACGACCGCCGCCGGCCGACCCGCCGCCGGCGCCAGGCACGATTGGGCCGATTTTCTACTTCACCTGGTTATCTCGACCAATCTGGCCTGGTCGTTGCATGCAGCCAAATGGAGCCAGGGGCTAGAGCGGCTGTTCATCGTGGCCATCTTCGCTACGGTTGCCGCCACTGTGGTCGCCCTCAGCGGCTTCCGCCGTTTCCTTGCCCTTCTCTACAGCCTGGTGGTAGGCGCCTCTGCCGTGCTGTTTGCGGTGGCGGCGCTGGCGCCGGCCCAACTCGTTGGCCAACAACGGGTCTATCACATGGTGGGTCGGGCCTCCAATTGGCTTGCCAACGCCTTTCGCGGCGAGCCGGCGGTGGATGCACTGATGTTCGTCTTCGTCCTGGCTGTGCTCATCTACATCCTTTCCTACAGCGCCGCCTGGACCTACTTCCGCGATGGTCGCAAATGGCAGGCATTGTTGCCCATCGGCCTCGCCATGTTGGTCAATCTCTACTATGCGCCGCCGCGTCTGGGCATCTATTTTGTCGTCTATCTGCTGTGCGCCATCCTGCTGGCCGTGCGGGCCACCCTGCGCGAGCGTCAGGGCGAGTGGCAGGCAGGGCAGGTGCACTTCCCCAACGACATTGGCTTCGATTTCACGCGCGATGGCATCCTCTTTGCCCTTTTCGTCATCTTGGTGGCCTGGGTGCTGCCCACCAGCGCCGATCAGGGCCGTTTCAACCCCCTGCTCGACCCGCTCCAAGACCCCTGGCGGCAATTCCAACAAGAATGGAACCGTCTCTTCAGCACACTCAACTACACCCGCACCACCCCCGGCGCCAACTTTGGCACCAGCCTCAGTTTGGGCGGGCCGCGCACGGTCGATGATGGCCTGGTGATGGATGTCGAGACGCCGGTCAATCGCTACTACCGCGCCGTCGTCCTCGACACCTATCTGCCCGGCGGCTGGACGCTGCAAAACGCGCCGGCCTGGCGCCTGCGCGACAACGCCATTCTACCGGTTTGGGAGGCGCGGCAGGAAATCACACAGACCGTCACGACCTACTATGGCGGCAATGTGCTCATGGGCGCGCCCCAGCCGGTGGCGGCTTCGCTGCCCAGTGATGTCCGCGCCCTGCCCCAGCTCCCGCCCTCCCAGCTTGCCGAGGCCCCGCCATCGTCCGAGGAACCAATCGAACTGGCCATGCTGATCGCTCGCGCCTCGCTGCAGCCCGGCGATAGCTATGTCGTGCGTAGCTCCATCCCGGTCGTTTCACAACTGCAACTACGCGCCGACCAGGCCAGCTACCCCGACTACATCAGCGAACGCTATCTGCAATTGCCCGAGACGGTGCCGTCGCGGGTGTTCGATCTGGCCGAGCAAGTCGCATCCGGGTCGAAAAACCCCTACGACGCCGCCAAAGCCATCGAGACCTTCTTGCGCGGCTACCAATACAACGATCAGATCGAGGGGCCGCAGGCGGGGCAGGATGGCGTCGACTACTTCCTTTTCGAGGAAAAACAGGGCTACTGCAACTACTACGCCAGCGCCATGGCGGTCATGTTGCGACATCTCGGCATCCCGGCCCGTATTGCCGCCGGTTACGCTACCGGCGAATACATCGAGGAGAGCGGGGTCTATCGCGTTCGCAACCGCGACGCCCACACCTGGGTGGAGGTCTTCTTCCCCACCTACGGCTGGGTGGAGTTCGAGCCGACCGCTTCCGAACCCGTCCTGGAACGGCCCGTGGGCGAAATCGTCGTCGCCCCTCTGCCTCTGCCCTCGGGCGATGGCTTCAGCGAAGACCCGCTTTTGGATGTCGATCCCACCAACCCCGGCGATCTCGGCCTGCTGCCGCCGCCCACCGTCGAATCCTCGCCCCTGTTTGCCTTGGGGCCAGGCGGCGGTCTGGCGCTGATGCTGGCCTCGCTCGCCGGTCTTCTGGCCCTGGCTGTGTGGACCATTCGCCGGCTGCAACGCCCGTCGGCCTCGCTACGGCGGCCGGCCTTCGAGGTCGTGCCCGCCGGCTTCACCGCCCGCCTGTGGGCCAATCTCATGCTTTGGGCGCGGCGGCTGGATCTGCTGGTGCGGCCCAGCCAGACTCCCATCGAGCAGGCAGGCGCCTTTGGCGACCTCCTGCCCGATGGCGCCAACGAGCTGAGCGCCATCGCCGCTCTCTACACCCGCGACCTTTACAGTCCACACCTCATCACCCCCGACGAAGCCGCCGACGGGCAATTGGCCTGGCTGCGTCTGCTCCCGCTCCTCCGCCGCCGCTGGCTCGACCACAAGACGCGCCTCCCGGCCGGCCTCAAGCGCGCCCTCTTTCGCGGCTAAACTCAGAGCGCTTTGAAACGTTTCGCTCGTGTTTTGACGATGAACGGCGGACGATGGCAATTCCTTCTTCACAGCGACCTACTCCGTCCTCCAATCTCCAATCACGCAGAGAACTCACCTCAGACCACTGTTCTCAAAGTGGCTTCGGTTTCTGCTTCGGTGATTGCGATCGCCGCCGCGTCTTCGGGCATGACCAGGGCGGCAATGACGTAGACGATGACGCCTGTGCCCAGGCTGCCGAGGGCGAACAGCGCCCACAGCAGCCGCACCACGGTGACGTCGAGCTTGAGGGTGCGGGCCAGGCCGCCGCAGACGCCGAGCAGAATCCGGTTCTCACGGCTGCGTTTGAGCGGGAGGCGCTGGCGACCACCCTTCAGCGTTTGTTTGACGGTCTCGGCGTCAGGCAGGCGCGCCTGCAGGTCGGCGGCCAACGAACGTTGGCTGCGATTGTGGCGCAGGATGGCGAGGCCAACGGCCACCAGCACGGCCGGCCAGAACAGAATTCGGATCAGCGTCCACAGCCCGGCCCACAGCGGGGCGAGGAGGCCGATATTGGCCAGAAGCCACAGCAGGCCCAGGCCCACCAGCCCATAAGCCAGCCAGCGCCGGCCGCTGGCGCTGAAATCCAACCAGGCCTGCCGCTGCCGACCCGTAGCCTGAGAGCCGACCGGAAGCAACAGCCACAAGAGGCCGTAGACGATCAGCGAGCCGCCCAGGGTGATGACCGCCGTCGCCGCCCACAACAACCGCACCAGGGTGGGGTCGTTATCGAAATAGTCGGCCATGCCGCCGCAGACGCCGCCCAGCCGTTTTTCGGTCGGGTGGCGATAGAAGACGCGTCCATCGCTGGCAGCCCCGGCCGTGGATGCTAGTTCCGTCAGCAGGCCGGCAGCGGGCGGTGGTGGGGTGGCTGGAGTGAAAGTGGTCATGTGCGACCTCCTGAAAGGGGTATCCTAAACCTAAGTCACTTTGAAAACACAGGTTCCGCTTCTGGTGTGACGAGGGACGATGAGCCTGCCCCTTCACTCGAAGGGGCTCTCGTTTAGAGCATCGAAGCTGGTCTGCACTACGAGATCGGCGCGCGCCGGGTTTCAAACCCCTGCCGAGGCCCAGTTTTTTCCGTCACGCACCTGTGCTACAATCCCTGCCTGTGGCCCCCATCGGCCTGGCTGGATTTGCCAGACGCGAGCGCGCCACAGCCAAAGCTAACGACCTCCCCGCCCCTTTTCTCCAACGAGGATCTCTATGGCCGCTGAGAGCCTGACTGTCATCGACAATCGCACCGGCAAATCCTACGAACTACCGATTCAAGACGGCACTATCAATGCCATGGACCTGCGTCAGATCAAAGTGGACGTCGGTGACTTTGGTCTCATGGCTTACGACCCATCCTATCTGAACACCGCTTCATGTCGCAGCACCATCACCTACATCGATGGCACCCAGGGCATCCTTCGCTATCGCGGCTATCCGATCGAGCAACTTGCCGAGAAGTCCACTTTCCTCGAAGTCGCCTATCTCATCCTCTACGGCGAACTGCCCAACCAACAGCAACTGGATCAGTGGGTGTGGGATATCACGCATCACACCCTGGTGCACGAAAGCCTGCGCATCCTGCTCGATGGCTTCCGCTACGACGCCCACCCCATGGGCATCCTCATCAGTGCCGTCGGCGCCCTTTCGACCTTCTATCCCGAAGCCCGCAATGTGGCCGATTGGGCCTCGATCGAACTGCAAACCCGGCGCCTGGTGGCCAAGATGCCATCGATCTCGGCCTATGCCTATCGTCACGCCATGGGCCTACCCTACATCTATCCCGACAATGACCTGTCCTATACCGGCAACTTCTTGAACATGATGTTCAAGATGACCGAGATGAAGTACAAGCCCAACCCCGTCCTCGAGCGGGCGCTCGACATCCTCTTCATCCTCCACGCCGACCACGAACAGAACTGCTCGACCAGCACCATGCGCATGGTTGGTAGTTCGCTGCCCGACCCCTACGTCTCGGTGGCGGCGGCGGCGGCGGCCCTCTATGGCCCCCGCCACGGCGGCGCCAACGAAGCCGTGGTGCGCATGCTGACAGAGATCGGCTCGGTCAAGAACGTGCCCGAATTCATCGCCAGCGTCAAACGCCAGGAACGCAAGCTCATGGGCTTCGGCCATCGCGTCTACAAGAACTTCGACCCGCGCGGTGTCATCATCAAGCGCGCGGCCTACGATGTCTTCGAAGTCACGGGCCGCAGCCCGCTGCTCGATGTGGCCCTGGAGCTTGAGCGCATCGCCCTCGACGACGACTATTTCGTCGCTCGCAAGCTCTATCCCAACGTCGATTTCTACAGCGGCATCATCTACCAGGCCCTGGGCCTGCCCACCACCATGTTCACGGTCATGTTCGCCATCCCCCGCACCGTCGGCTGGCTGGCGCAGTGGCGCGAACTGTTGCAAGATGCCGACCAGAAAATCGCCCGCCCGCGCCAGATCTATGATGGCGTCATGCTGCGCGACTACGCGCCCATGACAGCGCGTTCGTAAGCCGGCAACCGCACGTGCGGAAAATGCGGGAACACTGACGCCACCTCCGCCCCCGGCCCCCAACCGGGGGCGGTGCGCGTCCCCCCACCATCATGGCCAGCAAACGTCGGCTCCTTCTCCTCCTTGCCGCCATCCTGGGCCTGGCGCTGCTATTTGGCATTGGCGCCGGCGCCGCGGCCACCCGCGCCTGGCGCCAATTCAACCAGACCACGCCGCTCGAACAGGCCATCGCCCCGGCCGTGCGCGGGTGGAGATTCGATCTGCTGCGCTACGAGGTCCGGGCGGTGGTCGGCAAGATCGGCGACTTTGTCCGCCGCCCCGGCGTCCGCCTGAGCGAAGACGAGCAACGCCGCCTGGTGGAACAATACCAGCAGCGGGCGCAGGCCATCCGCCGCCTGCAAGACGACGTCGAGCGCCGCTACGCTGACCCGGCCGTGACCGACCCGGCCGCTCTCACCGCCGGCGCCCGCGCCCAAATCAACCGTCTGGCCGACCTTCAGACCCAGCTGCGCCCACTCGTCGAGGGCATCCTTCAGCAGCAGACGACTCACGTCATCGCTGAGATGGGCCTGAGCGCCGCCGGCCTTGTCTGGCCGCCCGTGCGTTTCGACTTCAGCGCCCTGCCCAACTATCTCATTGTCTCGCCCCGCGACCGCATCGAGGTGGAGGCGGGCATCTACCTGCACCCTGACCTCGATCTGCCCCAGATCGAAGCCCTCGAAGACGACATCGCCCGCCAGTTCGGCAAATCGACCCTGATCGAAGGCTTGGGCGGGTTAGGCGTCTGGCCGACCCTGGTGCTGGATCAGGCCGACCTGTCCTGGATTGCCGAAACCATCGCCCACGAATGGGTGCACAACTACCTTGTCTTCTACCCCCTGGGCCGGCGTCTGAACGACAGCGGCCAGATGAACACCATCAACGAGACCGTCGCCAGCATCGTCGGCGAGGAAATCGGCCAGAAGGTGGCGCACGATTTCTATGGCATCCCCTATGCGCCCCCACCCCCCCGCGTCGAAAAAACCCCCCCCGCCCCCCACCCCCAACCGTTACACAAAAAGGCCCAGATTCCCCCCACCCCC
>CAYWPZ010000253.1:0-6699 GCA_964460135.1 uncultured Caldilineales bacterium
TAATCCACCCCGGCATAGACAACCAACCCGCGCGCCAGGTGCGGCTCGTACTCCTCCCGCTCCTCGATGGTGCAATGGTGGCGGTCGAGGTCGGCATAGGCGGCGAAGCGCTGCACAGCTTGCTCGGCCAGGTCGCCATAGGGCATGGGATGTCGCACCACCACCACCCGGCGCCCGAACCCGCGCAAAAGATCGGTCACATGCCGCGTGGTCTGGCTCTTGCCGCTGCCCGTGCGCGCGGCCGTGATCGCCACCACCGGCTTGCTACTGACCAACATCGTCGCCCTGCTCCCCAACAACCGGTAGCCGGCTCCCGCCGCCACCGCCTGCGCCGCCAGATGCATCACGTACTCGTGCGAGACATCGCTATAGGCAAACACCACCTCATCGATTCCCTCGCGGGCGATGATGGCCTCCATCTCCTGCTGCGGCCAGATGGGGATACCCTGCGGATAGAGCGAACCGGCCAGAGCGGCCGGGTACAGCCGTCCGGCGATGTTCGGGATCTGCGTGGCCGTGAAGGCCACCACCTCGATCTGCTCATCCTCCCGAAATACGGTATTGAAGTTGTGGAAATCTCGCCCTGCCGCACCCAGAATGAGCAGGCGTTGTCGTTTCTTCGCCATCGAAGCGTCTCCTTTTTTCTGACACAAATAGGGGAAACACAGATTGTGTTATGGTTTTGTGCTTTCCATGCGTTTATTGTTGATTGTTGACGGTTGATTGTTGACTGTTGATTGTTGATCGCCGCCATCAGCTTGATTCGGTCGCAGCCGCCGGGCGGTTGCGCGGGCGATAGGTGAAGCGGGCCATCAGCAGGCCCAGGAGATACAGCCCGAACAACGGCACCATGACCACACTCATCGTGAACGGATCGGGGGTGGGGGTGATGACAGCCGAAAGCACGGCGATGACGATGATGGCATAGCGCCAGGTGGCCACCAGCTGCCGCGGCGTCACCACGCCCAACCGGGCCAGGAGGGCAATGACCAACGGCGTCTCGAAGGCGACGCCCACCCACAAGACGAAACTGGCCACGAACGACATGTAGTAGCCGACCGAGTATTCGGCTTTGAACAGATCGGTGAGGAAGGTCTGCAAATAGCGCAGGGTGAACGGCAGGACAATGAACGCGCAGAAGGCGACGCCGCCGCCGAACAGGGCCAACGCCAACGGCATCGCGAGATACAACAGGCGCCTTTCCTTGTCTGTCAGACCAGGCACGATAAACGCCA
Source organism: uncultured Caldilineales bacterium (assembly GCA_964460135.1). Classification (GTDB taxonomy): domain Bacteria; phylum Chloroflexota; class Anaerolineae; order J102; family J102; genus SSF26. Next base: position 1,236 of record CAYWPZ010000253.1, read on the forward strand.
GCAACTCATAGACGATCACCGGCGCCGCCAGAATGGCCCCCAGAATCAGCGCCGCCTTGAAGTAGATGATGATGTTCTCGGTCGGGCGCAGCAACTGCAACTGGCTGACACCCTGCAAGGGCGCGATCAGCACCTCAAGAAAACGCCTGGCAAAGAGCATCCCCACCAGCACGCCCACCAATAAGGCCCCAGCCGACCAGATCAGGCGGTCACGCAGTTCGCGGATGTGCTCGATGATGGGAGCGGACGGAGTCGATTCGGCCATGCCTGGGTGGGGATGAGAGGGGTCGCCTGCGCTCATGCCGGCCCGTCAGCAAGCGGCGACTCGGCAGAAGGCGGAGCAGGGGGAGGGTCGGCGGCAGGAGCCGACTCGTGCGCAGCCATTTGCCGTGAGATCTGCGCCATCGGGTGAGGCGCAGACGAGACGGCGGGCGAGACAGAGCGAACCACCTGGGCCGGCGCCGCAGACGGGGGGGCAATGCTCGGCGGCGGCGGCAGCGATGGGTCGAGGGCGGCGCCGATCTGCCGCATGGGGTTCAGTTCTGTCGTCAGCGACTGAATCTCGCGGATGGGCTTCAGCTCATCGGCGAATTGGGTATTGAACTGCTGCACCACCTGGCGCACCTGGTAAGCCAGCTCGCCCAGCTGCCGCATCAACTTGGGCAGGCGCTCAGGCCCCAGCGCGATCAGGGCCAGGATGGCGATGAATAGCATCTCGCCCAGGCCGATGTTGAACATGGCGCTACCCCTGGCCCACCGTGGCCGGTCGCGAGAGCAGGCGCCGCAGATCGACCTCGCTGCGCGTCGCCGCCCCCAGCACGCCGTTGACGAAACGCGAGCTGGCATCCGAGCCGAACAATTTCGCCAGCTCTACCGCCTCGTTGATGGCCACCTTCACCGGCGTCTGGTCGACGCCGATCTCCCACAAGGCGATACGGAGCACATTGCGGTCGATAATCGCGATCTGATCCACCGGCCATTCTGGGGCGAAGTGGGCGATGATGTCATCCAATTGCGGCCGGTAGACCACTACCCCATGCACCAGCCGGCTGGCGAACTCAGCGCTCTCTGCCGGCAGCGGCGGGGCTTGATCCTCCAGCCGAGCGGCCAGGACATCACCCGGCGCATGTCCGGCCATGTCGATCTCGAAGAGGGCTTGCAGGGCCAGGCGACGGGCGAAATGGCGCAGTTTCATCGCAGATCCGGTTCAGACCGACGGAACGAGACGTTATCGATAAAGACATCGACGCCGTCCACCTGCAGGCCGACGATGTGCTCGATGGCGCGGGTGATCTCTGTCTGCAAGGTTTCGGCCAGTCGCATCATGTTGGCGCCGGGGTCCGCCACCACATGCACCGCCGCATGGGTCTTGCCGTCATCGACGATGACCTCGATCCCGGGCGCCAGGGCGCGGCGTCCGGCTGCCCGGCTGCGGCGCGGAAGCCGGGGGCTCAGTTGCAGCACGCCCTCGGTGCTCAGCGCCGTCTGGCGCACGATCGTCGTCAGCACCTGGGGGGCGATGGTGACACGTCCGGGGGGAGTGATTTCGCCAGCCATAGTCGGGTCTCAGCTTCACATCGCCATGCCGCCATCGACGGCGATCACCTGGCCGGTGACAAAACCGGCCTCGTCCGAAGCCAGGAAAGCGACGACGTGGGCCACATCCTCGACCGCGCCGATGCGTCGCAAGGCCGTATGTTCCACGATTGTTTCCCTGATCTGTTCGATCAGGGCCTGGGTCAAGTCGGTGGGGATGAAGCCGGGCGCAACAGCGTTGACGGTGATGTTGCGCGGGCCGATCTCTTTGGCCAGCGACTTGGTGAGACCGATCAGGCCGGCCTTCGAGGCCGAGTAGTTGCTTTGGCCGCCGTTGCCGGCAATGCCCGCGACGCTGCTAATGTTGATGATGCGGCCGCTGCTCTGCTTGAGCATGACCCGCGAGGCGGCCTTGCAGCAGTTCCAGGCGCTCTTGAGGTTGGTGTCGATCACCAGATCCCAATCCTCTTCTTTCATCATCATGATCACGTTGTCGCGAGTCGTGCCGGCGTTGTTGACCAGGATATCCAGGCGGCCGAACTGCTTCTGCACGGCTTTGACCATGTCCGTCGCCTGGTCCAGCCGGCTGACATCGGCCGGCATGGCCACAGCCTGTCCCCCGGCGCCGGTGATCTCGGCCACCACGCGCTCGGCGGCTTCGGGGCTGCTGTGATAGTTGACGACAACGGTGGCGCCTTCAGAGGCGAGGCGCCTGGCGATGGCGGCGCCGATGCCGCGCGAGGCGCCGGTGACGAGGGCGATTTTGCCGGTAAGTTTGTTCATCATCAAGGCGAGGGGCGGAGATCAGGAAGGGGAGGGGGCGGGTGTGTGGCGACAAACACAAGACTACGCCACTACGCCGCGGCTGTCAAGCCAGTTTCGCGGCCAGATCCGCCACGTCCTCCCAGGCGGCCAGGCCGGGGATGCCGCGTAGACGGCGGTCGATGCGTTTCATCAGCCCGGCCAACACGCCGCCAGGCCCGAATTCGTAAAAAGTCTCGAAACCTTGCTCGATCAAGTACTGCATCGAGGCCGTCCAGCGCACCGAGTTGCGCAATTGCCCCACCAGCTCGGCGCGGATGGCGTCGGCAGTGGTCAACGGCCCGGCGGTGCTGTTGGCGATGACCGGGAAAGCCGGGGCGCGCAGCTCGACGGCGTATACCGCCTGGGCGAATTCGACCTCGACCACGCCCATCAGCGGCGAATGGGCGGCGATGGTGATCGCCAGCCGCACGACCTTGCGGGCGCCGGCCGCCTGACAACCCGCCATCGCCCTCGCCAGCGCCACCTCATCGCCCGAAATGACCACCTGGCCCGGGCAGTTGTCGTTGGCAATGTGGACGAAGGCGCCTGTCTCGGCGCGGGCCTCGGCGCAGACCTGTTCGATCACGGGTGTATCGAGGGCGATGATGGCCGCCATGCCGCCAGGCGCTCGTTCATCGGCCAGCTTCATCAAGCGCCCGCGCTCGCGCACCAGACGCAGGGCCGAAGGAAAGTCGAGCGCACCTGCGGCCACCAGGGCGCTGTACTCACCCATGCTGTGCCCGGCTGCGGCCGCAGCCTCCAGCTTGCGCCCCAGCGCCTCCTCCAGCGCGGCCAGGGCGGCGATGCTGGTGGTTAGAAGGGCGGGTTGGGCGTTGATGGTGTCGGTCAGTTCCTCGTCCGGGCCGGCGAAGCACAGCCGCGAGAGCGAAAAACCCAACAAGTCGTCGGCCTGGGCAAAGATGGCGGCCGCCGCCGTCGAATGGGCCGCCAAATCGGCGCCCATGCCCACCACCTGGGCGCCCTGGCCGGGGAAGAGCAGAACAGGAAGGTTCATGATCGGATTGGCTTCAGAACACGAAAAGGGAACGGGGCGCTGGCCTCGTTCCCTTTGTTGGCTGAAAAAGCAGCGGCGGCCACAAATGTCCGAGACTGAACGAATTCAACCGAGGACCGGGCGCCTGGGCGAGAATCAGGCTTTTTTCTCGCTTTCTTCTTCGATTTCGATTACGACGCGGCCGCGATAGGAGCCGCAGTGTGGGCACACCATGTGCGGCGGACGCGGCTGCTTGCAATTGGGGCAGGTCACCAGATGCGGCCGGGCGAGGGCGTCGTGGGCGCGGCGACGGTCGCGGCGTCCTTGGGAATGTTTGCGTTTGGGATGCGGGGTCATGGTGGGGCGATGCTCCTGAAAAACGGAGATGGAGAGAGTAGAGATTGAGTCAGCAAGTCAGGGCGAAGGACGATGGCAGTCTGTGCTATCCAGGCAACCGTTTGTTTAGGGCCGCTCGGCCAGGGTTTCCAGCTCGAGCAGGGCGCCGAGGCTCGACCAGCGGGCGTCGATGACATCGGCTTCGCAGTCGCACGGCTCCTGGTTGCGGTTGGCGCCGCAGACAGGACAAAGGCCGGCGCAGTCCTCCCGGCAGAGCGGCGTCAGCGGCAGGGCCAGGAGGATGGCCTGGCGCACCAACTCGCTGAGGTCGAGAATGTGGTGATCGTCGATGACAAGGGCAGCGTCATCGCCAGTGTCCTTGACCGGCCGACCGGTGATGATGTCAAGGCTGGGGCGGAACTCCTCCTCGGCCTCGATCGCGATCTCGGCCTCGAACGATTCCAGGCAGCGCCCGCATTCCAGCCGCACGCGTGTGGCGCCCTTCAGCCGGGTGAGGATGGTGTCGGTGGTACGGAGCAGCCGGGCAACGCCCTCGAACGGGCCGATGGCATCGAAGCTCTCGTCGAGGCGGTCGACCTCGGACACCGGCGCCCGTAGTTCGAACACTCGAGCGCCGCCGACCGGCCCTTTCAGCAGTCCGGCAACATTGAATTGCAGGTCGTCGAGATGAGCAACAGGCGTAGACACAAGCGGTCATTATAGGCGGCGAAGGCCAAAAAGGCCAAAACGAAGCCCCGACAATGAGGCGACAGCTTGCGCCTTCCGCAGCCGATCCCTGTATAATCCAGCCTCATGTCGCGCCTTCGCTCCGCCCTCCTCGTTTTCGCTCTCGCCCTCGTCGCCCTTTCCTGGTGGCAGGTGGGGGCCGCGCGCAGTGGTTTGACCATGCGCACACTGAATGAAGCCGGCATACCCGCCCTTTTCATGGCGCCGGCCGCAGCGGAGAGCCGGCCGGGGGTGCTGGTCGCCCACGGTTTCAGCGGCTCCAAGCAGTTGATGCTGGCCTATGCGCATGTCCTGGCCCATGCCGGCTATGCCGTGCTCCTGTGGGATTTCGACGGCCACGGCGCCAGCCCGACTCCCTCCGGCGGCAATTCACTGGCGGCCAACATCGAGACGGCCTTCACCCTTCTCGCCGCCCAACCAGAAGTCGATCCCGGCCGCGTGGCCCTGCTCGGCCATTCCATGGGCAGCGGCGCCGTGATGACCGCCGGCATCTCTCACCCCCAACGCTACGCCGCCGTAATCGCCATCTCGCCCACCGGGGCCGATGTTGGCCCCACCCTGCCGCCCAACTTGCTCTTGCAGGCGGGCGCGCTGGAAGGCCGGTTCGTGGCCAACGCCGAGCGGCTGCTGGCCCAGGCGGGCGGCCCCAACGATGACTTGGCCGGCGGCCTGGCCCGCCGGCTGATCGTCATCCCGCTCGCCGAGCATATTTCGATCTTGTTCCGCTCGCCCAGCCACCAGGCGGCGCTGGTCTGGCTGGATGGCGTCTTCGGCCCACAGGCCCGGTCGGGTTACAGCGACCGCCGCATCGCCTGGTTCTTCGTCCATCTGCTGGCCTGGCTGGCGGCGGCGATGGCGGCGGCGCCCTGGCTGCGGCAACTTGCGAGCGCCGACGCCAGACCAGGCCCCGACGCGAGACCCTGGCGGCGAGGGCTGGGCCTGTTGGTGGGGCCGCTGGCCGCCGCCGGCCTCTTGGCCCTGCTCGGCCTGCTGACGCCGGTGGCGGGTCTGGGGGGCATCCAGGTGGGGATGGCGATAGCGCTGTGG
>CAYWPZ010000254.1:0-6685 GCA_964460135.1 uncultured Caldilineales bacterium
TCGAGGAATGTCGGCGCCAGATCCCACAGGTTCACCAGGTCTTCGATCACGACCACGCGCTCGCCAGGGTGATAGTCGCCCTCGATGCGGCGCGCCCGGCCGTGGGTTTTGGCTTCTTTGCGGGTGTAGATCAGCGGCAGGCCGGTTTCCAGGCTGACGGCGGTGGCGATGGGCAGCCCGGCGTAGGGCACGCCTGCCAAGCGATCGACCACAAGACCGGCAATGAGGGCGGCATAGAGCTGGGCGGCCAGGGCCAGGGTGGGCGGGTCGCTGACGAGCAGACGCAGGTCGATGTAGACCGGCGATTGGATGCCGGAGGCAAGGGTGAAGTCGCCAAAACGGATGCAGCCCAGGTCGTGGAGGCGGAGGGCAAGGGTATGCAGGCGGTGGGATAGCCGACCAGGGGTCGGGCCAGGGAGCGGACGCAGTTGCTCGGCGAAGGTCTCGGCGGCCTGGCGAGGGTCGTCGGCCAGGGCGATGCCGCGCGCCACATTCACCAGCACGCCCATGCCGTCGGGCCTTAGCCCCCTGGCCAGAGCGGCGGCGGCGTCGCCGCCCTGTGCACCCACACCAGGCGCCAGCAGCCAGGCGCGCGGGGCCAGGGCGCGCACCTCGGCCAGGGCTTCGGGATACGTGGCCCCAACGACAAGGCCAACGTTGCCATCGCCCCAGGTGGGCGCGATGCTGGCAATGTGCTGATAGAGCGGCAAGCCGTAGCGGCTGACACCCTGGATCTCGGCGGCGCTTGGGTTGGAGGTGTGGCAGAGCACGAAGACGTAGCGGTCGCCGTAGGCGGTGAAAGGTCTGACGCCGTCGCGCCCCAGATAGGGGTTCACAGTGACGGCGTCGGCGTCCCAGACCTCGAACAGGGCGCGGGCATAGGCGGCGGCGGTCGAGCCGATGTCGGCGCGCTTGGCGTCCAGGAGGATGGGGACTTCGGGTGGGATGGCGGCCAGGGTCTGGCCGAGCAGTTCGTAGCCATCCGCGCCGAGCGCCTCGAAGAAGGCCAGGTTGGGCTTGTAGCAGGCGGCCAGGTCGCGGGTGGCGGCGATGACAGCCCAGTTCCAGGCCAGAGGGTCAGGGTAGCGGCCGGGCATCGAGTCCAGGTCGGGATCCAGGCCCACACACAGCGGCGCCCGGCCTTGCCGCAACAGGCGTTCGAGCTTGAAGGTAAAGCGGTCGCTCATGGTTCGATCAGCGCCCCGCCGCCCCCCGGCCGGCGCCCACCCCGCCTTCCTGCTCGCCCGAAGTCAGGCGGTAGGCCAATAGGATGGGGAGGGTGGTGATGAGAATGACGAAGAGGGCGACGACATTGGTGACGGGGCGGTCGCGCGGGCGGGTGAGCTGGCTGAAGATCCAGATCGGCAGGGTGCTCTGCTGGCCGGCGGTGAAGGTGGTGACGATGACTTCGTCGAACGAGAGGGCGAAGGCCAACATGCCGCCCGCCAGCAAGGCCGTGGCAATGGTGGGCAGCAGGACATGGCGAAAGGTCTGGAAACCGTTGGCGCCCAGATCCAGCGAGGCCTCGACCAGGCTCCAGGAGGTGCGACGGAAGCGGGCGACGACGTTGTTGTAGACGATGATGATGCAGAAGGTGGCGTGCCCGACCACGATCGTCCAGAAGCTGAAGGGGATGTCGAATGCGCCCAGGGTGGCGCGCAAGGCGATGCCGGTGACGATGCCAGGGAGGGCAATGGGCAGGATGAGCAGCAGGGTGATGCTGTCCTTGCCAAAGAAACGGTAGCGCGAGAGCGCAGCCGAGGCCAGCGTGCCCAGGATGAGGGCAATGACGGTGGCGATGAGGGCGACGCGCACCGACAAGGTCAGCGCCGCCCACATATCCCCGCGCTGGGCGGCGATGCCGAACCATTTCGTGGTCACGCCGGGCAGGGGGAAGCTGTAGGTGGCCTCATCGGTGGTGAAGGCGTAGATGGCGATGATCCACACCGGCAGGTTGAGGAACAGCACCACGCCCAGGGCGCTTAGCCGCAGCCAGAGGGAGGCGCGTGGGTCGGTCATGGGGAGTCAGGGCCAGTGTTCAGTGGGCAGTGGGGACGGATCATGATCTGCCCTTGCCTGCCTCACAAGGCCTCGAAGGCGCCGAAGCGGCGGGCGATGAGCAGGTAGACGGCCATGATCAGGATGGGGCCCATGGTCATGGCCGCGGCCAGGGGCACATTGCCAGCGGTGCCCTGCAGGGTGAGCACCGCCTGGCCGATGAAGAAGCTGGAGTTGCCGAGCACGGTGGGGACGATGAAATCGCCCAGCGTCAGCGAGAAGGTGAAGATGGAGCCGGCCACCACGCCGGGAAAGGCCAGCGGCAGGGTGACATGGCGAAAGGTCTGGCCGGGCCGGGCGCCGAGGTCGGCGGAGGCCTCGATCAGCGAGTTGGGCAGCCGCTCCAGCGCGGCCAGGACGGGCAGCACCATGTAGGGCAGCCAGACGTAGACGAAGACGATGAACATGCCCAACCACGAGATCGATAACGACGGCCCACCGATCCCCGGCAGGGCCAAAAGGCCATCCAACAGCCAACCGGCGCCGATGCGCTCGAACAGCCAGCTGATAATCCCCTCCTTGGCCAGGATCAGCTTCCAGGCATAGACCTTGACCAGATAGCTCGACCACAAGGGCAGCATTACCGCCAAATAGAGGAGGGGGCGCAGGCGGCGGGGCGCAAAACGGGCGGCGTAGTAGGCCAGGGGGAAGGCAAGGAAGGCGGAGGTGGCCGTCACCGCCGCGGCCATGCCGCCGGTGCGCAGGAAGATGTCCAGATTGGCGCGGGTGAAGAGGCTGCCATAGGTACGCAGGCTGAACTCGCGCACGATTTGGCCCGTGAAATCATCCAGATAGAAGAAGCTCTGGATCAACAACATGAACAATGACCCCAGATAGATCACACCCAGCCACAACAAGGGCGGGATCAGCAGCAGCGCCAACATCAGCAGCGGCTGCGCCCACAGATAGTTCGACGCCCGGCGCAACATGTCAGGCCCCGATCACCCGGTTATGGGCCGGATGCCACTGCAAACGCACGCTCTGGTTGCGCGCGGCCAGCACATCCATCGACGTCGTGCGCAGATTTTGCTCGACCACCGTCAGTTCCCCGCCCTGCGCCAGCGCCACCAGATAGCGCGTGTACATGCCCAGATAGATGACCTCGCGCACCACGCCATCCGCCGCGCACAGCCCCGGCGCCACGTCGCTGCCGGCGGGCGTGATGTGGATCTTCTCCGGGCGGATGGCGAAGGTCTGCGCCCGGCCGCTGATGGCCTGCGCCGACGGCCCACTCACCAGGTTGGAGACGCCGACGAACCCGGCCACAAAAGCGGTGTGCGGGCGCTCGTAGATCTCGGACGGCGACCCGACCTGCTCGATCTTGCCCTGATTGAACACTGCCAGCCGGTCGGACATGGTCAGAGCTTCCTCCTGGTCGTGGGTGACATAGACAAAGGTGATGCCGACCTGCTGCTGGAGGTTCTTGAGTTCGATCTGCATGGCTTGGCGCAGCTTGAGGTCGAGCGCGCCCAGCGGTTCGTCGAGGAGGAGGACGCGCGGGCGGTTGATCAGGGCGCGGGCCAGGGCCACGCGCTGGCGTTGTCCGCCCGAAAGCTGCGCCGGTTTGCGCCCGCCCAGCCCCGGCAGATGCACCAACTCCAGCATCTCGCCCACCCGCCGTTCTCGCTCCGCTTTGGGCGTTTTGCGGATCATCAGGCCATAGCCGATGTTTTCGGCCACCGTCATGTGCGGGAAGAGGGCGTAATCCTGGAAGACGGTGTTGACATCGCGCTCGTTGGGCGGCAGGTTCGAGACATCCTTGCCGTGCAGGATGATCTGGCCGCTGCTGGGCCGCTCGAACCCGGCGATCATGCGCAGGCTGGTGGTCTTGCCCGACCCCGACGGCCCCAACAAGGTGAAAAATTCGCCATCGGCGATGTCAAGGTCGATGCCATCCACGGCCTTGACATCGCCGAAATGCCGGCTGACATGGATGAAGCGGATGGCCAGTTGGTTGACAGGGTCGGACACGGGGCGACGCTCCTGGGATCGGACACCCAGACGCTTGACCGGCGTCTGGGTGTGTGGGTCAACTATGGGCGATCATCACATGCTTGGTGATCTGATAATCGCCCATGGCCTCGGCCGAGAGGTCCTTGCCAAAGCCGGACTGCTTGAAGCCGCCGTGCGGCGTCTCGGAATTCAGCGGCATGTGGTCGTTGACCCAAACGGTGCCGAATTCGAGCTGGCTGGCGATGCGCATGGCTCGGCCGATGTCTTTGGTGAAGACCGAGGCCGCCAGCCCGTACAGCACATCGTTGCCATAGCCCACGGCCTCTTCTTCCTCGTCGAAGGGCATGATCGTGACCACCGGCCCGAAAACCTCGTTCTGGACGATGTCGGCATGCTGCTCGACGTCGGCGACGACGGTGGGGCTGAAGAAATAGCCGGTTTCCAGGCCAACGGGCGCGCCGCCGCCGGTGAGGATGCGGGCGCCGGCCGCGCGGGCGCGGGCGATGAACCCGGTCACGCGCTCGCGCTGCGTCCCCGAGATCAGCGGCCCCATCTCCACCTCGTCATCGAAGGGGTCGCCCACTTTAACAGCGGACATCGACGCCACCAGTGCCTCTTGCACGGCCTCGTATACGCCGCGCTGGGCATAGATGCGGGTGGCGGCGGTGCAATCCTGGCCGGTGTTGTAGGTGGCTCCCACCGTGGCCTTGGCGGCCAGGGCCTCGAGGTCGGCGTCGTCGAAGACGAGGATGGGAGCTTTGCCGCCCAGTTCCAGGTGCACGCGCTTGAGGGTCTTGGCCGCGGTTTCCATCACTTTCTTGCCGGTGGCGGTGGAGCCGGTCAGGCTGATCATGCGCACGTCGGGGTGCTCGACCAGGGCCTGCCCCGCGGCGTTGCCGCCGGTGATAATGTTAACCACGCCATCGGGGATGCCGGCTTCGGCCAGCAGCTCGGCCAGCATGAGCGTGGTCAGGGGCGTGCCGGGCGCGGGCTTGAGCACCACCGTACAGCCGGCAGCCAGGGCGGGGCCGAGTTTCCAGACCGCCATCATCAGCGGGTAGTTCCAGGGCGCGATCTGGCCGACGACGCCCACCGGCTCGCGGCGGTACATGGAGGTGTAGCCGGCCATGAATTCGCCGGCGTGCGAGCCGTGCGTGTCGCGGGCGGCGGTGGCGAAAAAGCGCAGGTTGTCGATCAGCATGGGCATGTCGGCGCCCAGGCTGGTGTAGGCATAGGGTTTGCCGGTGTGCAACGACTCGGCGCGGGCGAAGGCCTCGATGCGGGCTTCGATCAGGTCGGCCAGGCGAAAGAGGGCCAGCGAACGCGCGCCGGGCGTCAGCCGCGACCAACGGCCGTCGTAGAAGGCGGTTTTGGCCGCCTGCACGGCCGCATCCACATCGGCCGGGCCGGCATCGACCACCTGGGCAATGACTTCCTGGGTAGCCGGATTCTCGATCGCCATCATGCCGCCATCGCGGGCGTCAGTCCATTGTCCGTCGATCCAGAGTTTGTAATCCATGTGTTCTCTTGTGGTTGGTGGAGATGGGGAGGTCGGGTGACCAGGATACCGGGAAATCAGGAAACCGGTAGGCCGGGAAACCAGGGATTCAAGCCCCAGGTCTACCGGTCTACCGGCGTCCAGGTCTACCGATGCTCAGCGCCCGCCGATGACGGCGATGTAGTTCGTCACCCACTCGTGGTAGGGGACGCACTCGCCCTGGTCGCACTGGGCCACAGGCGTGCGCCAGAAGTGAATCTTGGCGAAGTCGCCCATGCCGTTGATGTCGCAACCGGCGTCGGTCAGCAATTCGTTGCCCGTGCAGGCGGCAGGCACCGCCGGCACCGAGCCAAACCAGGCCGCCAAGTCGCCCTGCAGTTTGGGATTGAGCGACCATTCCAGCCACTGGTAGGCGCAGGTGGGATGGGGGGCCTCGGCGTGCATCATGGTCGTGTCGGCCCAGCCGGTGGCGCCCTCTTTGGGGATGACGCTGGCAATCGGTTGGCCCTCGAATTGCAGCAAGTTGACCTGGAAGGGCCACGAGGAGGAAGCGACCACGCCTTCGTTCTTGAAGTCATCCATCTGGATGAAGGCGTCGTGCCAGTAGCGACCCACCAGCGTCCGCTGCTGGCGCAGCAGGTCGAGGGCGGCGTTGAACTGGTCGCGGGTCAGCTCGTAGGGGTCCTTGATGCCCAGAGCAGGCTGGTTGTGCATCAGGTAGAGGGCGGCGTCGGCGATGTAGATGGGGCCATCGAAGGCCTGGATGCGGCCTTTGTTCGACTGGCCATCGGGCAGGGTCGTCTCCTCGAAGACGACGTTCCAGCTATCCGGCGCCTGACCGCCGAAGGCATCGGTGTTGTACATCAACACATTCGGCCCCCACTGGTAGGGGACGCCGTAGTGCTTGCCGTCCACCGTGTGCCAGGGGGCGTTCTGCAGGCGCTCGTCCACCGTGCTCCAACTGGGGATGAGGGCGGTGTTGATCTCCTGCACCTTGCCGCCGGCGATGAGGCGATTGCTGGCGTCGCCCGAGGCGGTGACCAGATCGAAGCCGCCCTCGTTCATCAGCGCCACCATCTCGTCCGAGGTGGCTGCGGTCTTGACGTTGACCTTGCAGCCGGTGTCGGCCTCGAACTGGGTGACCCAGTCGAAATTCTTGTCGGTCTCGCCGCGCTC
>CAYWPZ010000255.1:0-1119 GCA_964460135.1 uncultured Caldilineales bacterium
CGCGCGGGGCAGGCAGAATTTCGTTGATCTTGACGAAATCGGGCGGCAAGGGGGTGGCGGTGGGGGTGGGTGAAGGCGTGCGGGTGGGGGTGGCCGAGGGGGTGAAGTCGGATTCGGCGGTGGGGGTGGCGGTGGGGGTGGCCGAAGGCAAGTTGGGGCCGCCGGGGCTGGGTGGATAGCTTTCCGTCCACTCCCCGTCGCCGTCGCTGCTGCGCGACCAGGGCGTGTCGGGGTGTGTGCGCTCGTAGCTGAAGCTATCGACCACGGTCTGGCCGTCGGGCGCCAGCAGGCGGGCGCTGTCGCCGTCGTTGTTCAGGGCCAGGCCGGTGCCGCGGCGGAAGAAGAGGAGGAAGCCATGAGCAGCGATGACGGTGTTCGCAGGCAGGGTGTAGGGGCTGCTGCCGCCCTCGATGTCGTCCAAGCGCCAGCCGCTGAGGTCGATGGCCCCGGCCTGGGGGTTGTAGAGTTCGATGTACTCGTCCTCGGCGTCGGCCGCGCCGCTGCCGTCGAAGTCGATGGCGCGCGGGGCAGGCAGAATTTCGTTGATCTTGACGAAATCGGGCGGCAAGGGGGTTGCGGTGGGGGTGGGCGTGGGCAGCGGCGCCATCCAGAAGTCGTTGTCGGGGTAGTTGCCGGTGGGGAGGCCGCCGAAGCGAATCTGGTCGGGCGGGCGGGCTTCGCCGTGCAGGCTGCGGGCGCCGTTCCAGGTATGCCCGGCCAGCGGAGCAGGGCGGAGGGTGTAGTAGCGGTAGAGGGCGGCGGCGGTGTCGTAGGTGAGGGAGTAGTTGCCATCGAAGCGGGTGAAGGCGTTGACCAGCCAACGAACAGGGAGGTTGGGGTCGTCGCCGCCATAAAGCCCGATGGGATGGTCGCGGATGGTCGCAGTCGTGGCAGGCGGCTGACCCAGATAGAGGTGGCCGCTGAGGGTGAGCACGGCGGGGCGATTGGCTTGACCGGGTGTGCGCGGGTAGCGGTCGGTCCATTGGGCGGCGCCATCACCCGCCCGCGACCAGGCGATGTTGCTGAGGGCGCCGGTGTAGCTGTGGCTGTCGCGCAGGTCGCCATCGGGCGCAAACAGCCGCACCGTGTCGCCGTCGTTGTTGAGGCCAAAGCCCCGCT
>CAYWPZ010000255.1:1219-6683 GCA_964460135.1 uncultured Caldilineales bacterium
CTCGCTGTCGTCGATCCGCCAGCCAGTGAGATCGACGGCGAAGTTGTTGGTGTTGTAAAGCTCGACGTACTCCTCGCTCCCCACCGGCGGCGCAGGCAGGTATTCGTTCAGGTAGACGCCCTGCGGCGGCGGCGGCGGGGTGGGGGTGGCCGTCGGCGGGGCCGGGTTGGGCTGGCCGGGGCTTGGCGGCAGGTCGGCACGCCAGCCGCCCACGCCATCGGGGTAGCGCGACCAGGGGATGCCGCTGCCGGGGTTGGCATCGTAGCTGTGGCTGTCGCGCAGGTCGCCGTCGGGCGCAAACAGCCGCACCGTGTCGCCGTCGTTGTTGAGGCCAAAGCCCCGCTGGACGAGGAAGACGCCGCTGCCGGGAATGACCGCGCCGGCGGGCAGGGTGTAGGGGCTGCTCCCACCCTCGCTGTCGTCGATCCGCCAGCCAGTGAGATCGACGGCGAAGTTGTTGGTGTTGAATAGCTCGACGTACTCCTCACCCCCGACCGGCGGCGCAGGCAGGTATTCGTTCAGGAAGACGCCGCCGGGGATAGCCGTGGCGGTCGGCGTCATTGTGGCGGTGGGGGTGCCGGTGGGACTGGGGCTTGGGGTGGGGGTGGGCGTCCTGGTTGGCGTCGCCGTTGGGGTGTCGGTGGGGCTGGGGCCGATGGTAGCAGTCGGCGTTTCGGTGGGGGTAGGCGTCTCTGATGGCGTGGGGGTGATCGTCGGTGAGGGCGTGGCGGTTGGCGTAGGGGTGCTAGTGGGCAGCAGGTTGGGGCCGCCAGGGCTGGCTGGCAGGTCGGTGCGCCAACTACCAGTGCCATCAGGATAGCGCGACCAGGGGGTGTCTTTGCCGGGATCAATCGCATAAAGGTGGCTATCTGCGACTGATCCATCAGGCCACAGCAGGCGTGCAGTGTCGCCGGTATCGTTGAGAGCGAAGCTGCGAATCTTGACGATGTATTGGCCGGGAGCAATGACGGTATTGGGATCGAATATAAACCCGCCGCCTGCGGCAGAATCATCGAGCTTCCAGCCGCCAATATCCACGTTCGCCGCGCCCTTGTTGTAGATCTCGATGTATTCGTCGCTGGTAGACACGTTGCCATCGCCGTCCCAGTCGCTATCTGGATGCACCATGACTTCGTTGAGGACGACATCGCTGCTGAACGGCGTGGCTGTAGGGGTAGGGCTTGGCGTCTCGGTGGCGCTTGGCTCGGTGGTCGGCGTCGGCGTTTCGGTGGGGGTGGGAGTGGCCGAGGACGGGGTTGACGTCGGCGTCGGCGGGGCTGTGGGCGTGGGGGTGGCGGTGCTTGGGGGCGGGGCGGTAGTGGGGGTTGGGGTGCTGGTGGGGGCGACGTCGGCGCAGTCAGCTGCGTGAGCGCCCAAACCATCGAAGGTGTCCTGGGCGAAGCCATCCCATGCCGCCGATGGATCGAAAGAATCGCTGCCGCTGGCATCGCCGTCGCTCACCGTTGATTTTCGCCGTAGGGTGTTGTCGGATGTGCTGGTCAGGCCTGATCCCCATTCGCTCCCTGGATCATTGCCGATCTGACCGATCACATCGACGAAGGTTGCCCCGTGTTTCAACACGACTACGTCGTCGCCATTGAACCAACTCGCAGCGCTCGTCTGGTCGGCCTGAGCAAGAATGGTCGCGGAAGCGTTGCTCTGAGCGACTACATACACATCCTTGTCAACAATATTCCCGGTCAAGCCGATGGTCAGACCGGCAGAGGTGCTGCCATTGAAGTACATCTCGATTACATAACCCTCCGCCGAAAGGTCGATGGTGCTCCCCGTCCCGTTGAAAACCTCGACCGCCTTGTTGTTGCTCGACCCCTCGACATACTCGGAAAAGAACAACCCGTTACAGCTTGCCGGCGCGGCCCATCTTGCTGGCGGTCGCCCCCCCAGCAGGCCAACCAGGCCGATCAACACCACACTTATCAACATGAGTCGCTTCACCTGAACACCTCCGCGGGGGCAGAGTCGAACGGAACGGGTGGCTAAGCGATGAGCGAACGGATGGTATCAGGCTGTAAGGCGTCGTTCCCGTGCTTGTCTGTTGCTTGAACCCAATTAATGCACGATTTATGCGATCATAGCACTGCGCTTGAATATCGTCAAGGTGGCGCGCGCAACCGAAGAACCCCAACCGGCGATTGACAGCCCCTCTGCGCGATGGTAGGATGAAGTCGCCGCCTGTATTCTGAGATTCCAGAGCTTGGGGTAGGCGCCGGGGAAACACACCGACAGTGGCCGCCCGCCAGACGCAAGCCCAGTCGCAGCCAGCTTCGGCGAAAGCGATCGCATTGTCAGCGGCGCCCCGGCCCCACAAGGAACCCGTAATAGTTTGCGGCAGCCCGATTACAGACCTTTCCCGCCCGCGTGACAAAAAATGGCTGTCACGACGCCACCATCACCATGGCGCCGCCCACGCACACCCCGCAGGGAGACACACCATGACAACCACCGCCGACGCCCCGCGCTGGGAAACCACCCTGCGCCAAATCGCCATCCTCATCGGCCGCCTCGGCCTCGCCTATCTCTTCTTCACCCAACTCTTCTGGAAACTGCCGCCCACCTTCGGCTGCAGCAACGACTTCGCCTTCCCCACCCCCGCCGCCGCCCCCAACTATTGGCAGGCCAACGGCAGCGGCGGCCTATGCTACTGGATGGGCCTCGAAAGCGTCTTTGCGCCGCAAGATCGCCAGGTGCTGGTGGCCGACATGCGCCCGGCCGGGCTGCCCAAACTCGGTCTCAACATCGCCCCCCTGGCCCAGCTCAACGCCCTCCTTATCGACAACACCTTCAAACCGGGCATCGCCTTCTGGGGCTGGCTGTTGTGGCTGGCCGAATTCTGGGTCTTCATCTCACTCTTGCTCGGCTTCCTCACCCGTTTGGGCGCGTTGGCCGGCCTCGGCGTCTCGCTCCAACTCTTCATCGGCCTGGCCAACATCCCCCGGCCCTACGAATGGGAATGGAGCTACGGCAGCATGATTTTGCTCTCGATCCTCATGCTCGGCCTGGGGGTGGGCCGATGGCTGGGAGTGGATGCCGTGCTGCGCCGGAGGATAGCGGCGCGGCTGGCCTCGCGCGGCCGCCTCTCTCGCCTGCTGCTGGCCCTCTCATGACGCCTGCCCCGCCAAGATTCCTGGGCGTGGTGGCTAAACGCCCGGCCAACGGCCACACCAAAACCCGCCTTTGCCCGCCCCTCGATGGTGAAACCGCAGCCAGGCTCTACGAAGGCTTCCTGGCCGACACCATCGAACTCATCCGGCAGGCGTCCGGCGTCGAGCGCGCCATCGCCTTCCTGCCCATCGAAGCCGAAGCCTACTTCCGCCGCCTCGCGCCCGACTTCGGCCTCACCCCCCAACAGGGCGATGACCTGGGCGCCCGGCTGGACAACTTGTTGGCGATGGCGCTGGCTGCTGGCGCACGGCAGGCGGTGGTGGTGGACAGCGACAGCCCCACCTTGCCCGTCTCCTATCTCGCAGACGCCTTCGCCGCCCTCGATGCCGGCGCCGACGTCGTCCTCGGCCCCACCGAAGACGGCGGCTACTACCTCATCGGCCTCGCCCGACCCCAGCCCCGGCTGCTGCGCGAGATCCCCATGAGCACCCCCACCGTCCTGCAAGACACCCTGGCCCTGGCCCACACCCTCGGCCTCACAACCGCCCTCCTCCCCCCCTGGTACGACATCGACACCGTCGCCGACCTCCTCCGCCTGCAAGATCACCTGGCCGTGCTGGATGAAAGCGTCGCCCCCCATACCCGTCGTTGCCTGGCGACCCTTGCCGACGTGAAGACGTGAACAAGGGGCGAAGTGATCTCACGGCTCACGCCTCACGCCTCCCCCCCCAATGCCCACCTCCCTCATCATCCCCGCCCTCGACGAAGCCGAGTGCCTCGGCCCCTTGTTGGCCGCGCTGCCTGCGGGCGTAGCCGATGAAGTCATCGTCGTCGACAACGGCTCGACCGATGACACGGCCGGCGTGGCCCGCCGTGCTGGGGTGAAGGTGGTGAGCGAACCCCGCCGCGGCTATGGCCACGCCTGTGCGGCCGGCGTCGCCGTTGCCGTCGGCGACATCCTCGCCTTCATGGATGGCGATGGCAGCTTCGCGCCCGCCGAACTGACCTCACTCCTCGCGCCCATCCAGACGAATCAGGCCGACCTGGTGCTGGGCACGCGCATGAACGGCGGCATGACCCCCGCCGCCATGCCACCCCACCAGCTCGTTGGCAACCGGCTCACCGCCCGACTGCTGCACCTGCTCTACGGCCTGAGCCTCACCGACCTGGGGCCATACCGGGCCATCCGCCGCGACCTGTTGCTGGCGCTGGAGATGGAGGAGCGCACCTACGGCTGGCCGGTGGAGATGATGGTCAAATCGGCCCGCCGTCAGGCTCGAATCACCGAGACGCCCGTCAGCTATCGCCCGCGCCTGGCCGGCCAATCCAAGGTCGGCGGCACGGTCAGAGGATCGACCCTTGCCGCCTACCGCATCCTCGCCACCGTCTTCCGTCACGCCTTCTGAAACGTGAGCCGTGAAACGTGAGATCTTTTCCCCTCTTACTCACGGAACCCGAAACCCGGAACCCCGAACCCTCCCCCCCATGCCCAACCCCTGGACCAACCCCGACCTGCTGCCGCCCGACGAAGCCCGCAGCCTGGCCCGCTTCATCGCCGCCCGCGCCGACATCCCCGACCAGCGGCAGGCCTACACCGCCCTGCTCGAAGCCCTGGCGGCGCAGCCCGGCGAACGGCTGTTGGACCTGGGCTGCGGGGCCGGCAACCTGGCCCGACGGCTGGCCGAAGCGGTGGAGCCGACCGGTGAGGTGGTGGGGGCCGACATCAGCCGGGCCATGCTAGAGGTGGCGCGCGAGTCGGCGGGGCCACCGCATCTGCACTACGAACAGACCGACGGCTTGACCCTACCCTTCCCCGCCGGTTCTTTCGATGGCGCCATCCTGGCCCGCACCCTCATGCATGCACAGCACCCGCACGAAATGCTGATAGAATTGCGCCGGGTGGTGCGGCCTGGGGGCAGACTTGCCATCCTGGAGGCCGATTGGGGGACGTGCGCTGTCGATCACAGCCACCGGGCGCTCAGCCGCCGCATCATCGACTGGCGCACCGACGCCATCGACGGCGAGAACTGGATGGGACGACAACTGGTGGGGCGCTGTCTGGAGGCCGGTTGGGAGATCGGCCGGGTGCAGGTGCTCGTCACCAGCGCCCGCGACGCCTCCACCACCCATTTCGGCAGCCTACGCCGCTGCGCCGACCTGGCTTTGCAGCACGGGATCATCACGCCGGCCGAGCATGGCGACTGGGTGGGCGAGTTGGATAGGCGGTTGGTCGCCGGCCGTTTCTTCGCCACCAGCAACGAATACATTGTCCTGGCCCTCAAGCCGGGTTTCGATTGAAAAGCTGAAAGGAACTGAACGATGACCTACTCTGTTGGCATCG
>CAYWPZ010000256.1:0-6677 GCA_964460135.1 uncultured Caldilineales bacterium
CGACACTGCCCTGGCCGAGATCGACGCTTCCTGGCCGCAGTAACCAGGAAGGACACACATTCACACCACCCCCCGGCCTCGGCTTCGCCCCTGTGGGCGCCCCCGAGGCTGGGGCCTCCCTTCATTTGGACGCAGCCTGCGGTTGTGCACCCCTGCCCAGCCGCAGTTGCGCTCCTCTTCTGAGCAACACGAGGAGACACCATGGCCGGATTCAACTCAACCAAAGAAGTGCGGGGGCCGGTGGCCTGGTTGGCGACAGGGGTGGGGCGTTTGCTTGCCTCGGTCTTTGTTCCCGTCGCCACCTTCCTTGTCCTCTGGCAAGGGTTCATCTTCCTCCGCGACAACAAGGCCCCCCAGATCGTGATGGTGCTGGTGGCGATCCTGTGGGGCGTGGGCGGCGTGGCTTTGCTCTATGTGGTGTCGAACTGGCTGGTGGAGAAGCTACCCGACGCCATGCGCCGCGCCATCCAACCTTTCATCTTCGTCGGGCCGGCCCTGGCCATTCTGGCCTGGTTCCTGGCCATCCCCACGCTGCGCTCGCTCATCCTCAGCTTTCAGGACGAAACCAGCCGCACCTTTGTCGGCCTGGACAACTACGTCTTTGCTTTCACCGACCGGATCATGCTCGAGGCCTTCCGCAACAACCTGTTGTGGATGATCTTCGGCACCGGTCTTAGCGTCGGTTTGGGCCTGCTCATCGCCGTCCTGGCCGACCGCTCCCGGTTCGAGAACGTCTACAAGGCTATCATCTTCATGCCCATGGCCATCTCCTTCGTTGGCGCCGGCGTGATCTGGAAATTCATGTACACCTACAAGGGCGAAGGCATCGGCATCAACGAGATCGGCCTGATCAACGCCATCGTCCTGGCTTTGGGCGGCACGTCGCAGCCCTGGCTGTCGCTGCCGCCGTGGAACAACTTCTTCCTGATCGTGATCATGGTCTGGCTGCAGACCGGCTACGCCATGGTGATCCTGTCCTCGGCCATCAAGGGCGTGCCGGGCGAGATGCTGGAGGCGGCGCGGGTGGATGGCGCCAGCGAAGCGAGGGCGTTTTTCAGCATCACCATCCCCTACATCCAGGGCACGTTGCTCACCGTGATCACGACCATCATCATCTTTAGCCTGAAGCTGTTCGATATCGTGCGCGTCATGACCGGCGGCAACAACGGCACCAACGTCATCGCCAACGAATTCTACTTGCAGCGCTTCACCTATGGACACACGGGCCGAGCTTCCGCCATCGCCATCGTACTCTTGCTGGCGGTGGTGCCTGTGATGATCTATAACCTGCGCCAGTTCCGCGAAACGAAGGCATTCTCATGACAACACAACGAAGTCTCAAGCAACAACAGCGCCTGGGCAGCCTGTTGGTCAATGGCGTGCTCATCCTTATCTGTATCCTCTGGTTGGTGCCGGCTCTGGGTGTTTTCATCACGTCCTTCCGTCAGAGCGAAGACATCTTCAGTTCCGGCTGGTGGTCGGTGCTGCCGCATCAGCAAGATGTGGAAAGCGGCGAGATCATCCTCGATGCGAGCATCGATGTCAGCGGGCCTTTCGAGGTCGAGGGCATTACCACCACCTTCGAGGAATTGCGCGCCGGCGTCAGCCTGGACGATGGCCGCAAACTGACCTGGTATGGCAACCGCCGCACCCGCCGGATCATCGTCTCCGAGCGCCAGTGGGTGGGGTTTGGCGCCAATCTCACCCTCGACAACTACCGGAACGTGCTCACCGGACAGGAAATCCGCTTCAAGGATGCCTCCGGGCAGGAGATCATGCGTAAGGGCAATGACCTCAGCGGCGCTTTCCTCAATTCGCTGGCCGTCGCCGTCCCCGCCACCATCATCCCCATCCTCATTGCCGCCTTCTGCGCCTATGGCTTTGCCTGGCTCAACTTCCCCGGCCGTAAGCTGCTCTTTACGATGGTGGTGGCTTTGCTGGTAGTGCCCTTGCAGATCGCACTCGTTCCCATCCTTCAGGACTACACCAAACTCAACCTCAACGGCACTTTCCTGGCAATCTGGCTGGCGCACACCGGTTTCGGCCTGCCCCTGGCCATCTACCTGCTCTTCAACTACATCAGCGGCCTCCCGCGCGAGACGCTCGAGGCCGCCTTCATCGACGGCGCCTCCAACTTCACCATCTTCACAAAGCTGATCTTGCCCCTGTCGGTGCCGGCGCTGGCCTCCTTCGCCATCTTCCAATTCCTCTGGGTGTGGAACGACTACCTGGTGGCGTTGGTCTTCTTGGGCGACAAGAACCGCGTCGTCACCAGCGCCCTGGCCGCCATCGTCGGCGAAAAGGGCCAGGACTGGCATCTGCTCACTGCCGGCGCCTTCATCAGCATGATCCTGCCCCTCACCGTCTTCTTCGCCCTCCAGCGCTTCTTCGTGCGCGGGCTGATGGCCGGGTCGGTCAAAGGTTGAAAAGCGCCCAAGTGGACTTGGTGCGTAGGATGTGAAGCGTGATTCGTGAACCGTGAGGCGTGAGCGAAGGGCGACGATCTTCACGTCTCACGGTTCAGGCCTCATCCCAAGCTCGGCCACAGGAGTTCAAACGGTGCGCGACTGGTACAAAGATGCGGTCTTCTACGAGGTCTTCGTGCGCGCCTTTAGCGATAGCAACGGCGATGGCATCGGCGATCTTGCCGGTTTGACCTCGAAGCTGGACTATCTGCAGTGGCTGGGCGTCGACGCCGTCTGGATGCTGCCCATCTTCCCGTCGCCGCTGCGCGACGATGGCTATGATGTGGCCGATTACTTCGCCATCCATCCCGACTATGGCACGCTTGACGACTTCAAGGCGCTGGTGGCGGAGGCGCATAAGCGGGGTTTGCGCGTCGTGGTCGAGCTGGTCCCCAACCACACCTCCGACCAGAATGCCTGGTTCCAGGCTTCACGAGACCCCAACCATCCCGAACACGTTACCTATCGGGACTGGTACGTGTGGAGCGATACTGACCAGAAATACCAGGATACGCGCATCATCTTCCTGGATACGGAGCCTTCGAACTGGACCTACGATCCCGTGCGTGGGGCTTACTTCTGGCATCGCTTCTTCCATCACCAACCAGACCTGAATTTCGACAACCCGGCGGTGCAGCGAGCCATGATGCGCGTCATGCAGTTCTGGCTCGATCTTGGCGTCGATGCCTTCCGCGTGGATGCCACGCCCTATCTGATCGAGCGCGAGGGCACCAACTGCGAGAACCTACCGGAGACGCACGCCTATCTCAAACGGCTGCGCGCCTTTGTCGACGCCTACGCGCCGGGGACGATGCTGCTGTCCGAGGCCAACCAGTGGCCTGAGGATGTGCGCCCCTACTTTGGCGATGGCGACGAGTTCCACATGAATTTCCACTTTCCGCTGATGCCGCGCATCTACATGGCCCTGGCGCGAGCGGATTGCACCCCTATCAGGGAAATCATGGCCCGCACGCCGGCCTTGCCGGCAGGCTGCCAGTGGGCCACCTTCCTGCGCTGCCACGATGAGCTGACGCTGGAGATGGTGACCCCGGAGGAGCGGCAGTTCATGTGGGAGTTCTACGCGCCCGAGCCGCGCATGCGCCTGAATCTCGGTATCCGCCGTCGCCTGGCGCCGCTGCTGGGCAATCATCGCGGTCGCATCGAACTGGCCCACTCCCTGTTCTTTACCTTGCCTGGCTCACCCGTACTCTACTATGGCGACGAAATCGGTATGGGCGACAATATCTGGCTGGAGGACCGCGACGGCGTGCGCACGCCCATGCAGTGGGACGATGGCCCCAACGCCGGCTTCTCCACCGCCCCGCGCCAATGGCTCAGCGACCCTGTGATCGAGGGTGTGGAATTTGGCTACCAGCGGGTCAATGTCCAGTCGCAGCTTGCGCAGCCTGATTCCTTGCTGCAGTGGCTGCGCCGGGCGCTGAAGATCCGGGCGCAGCACGCTGTCTTCGGTCGCGGTGACTTGAGTTTGCTTCCTTCCGCCAACACCACCGTGTTGGCTTATCTCCGTCGCTATGAGGGTTCGACCCTGCTTGTGATCAACAACCTCTCCGCCGACGCGCAAACAGTTCTGCTTGACCTGGCTGATTGGGCTGGGAAGGCGCTGAATGACCTATGGCGCCAGGAAGAAGTCGGGCGGGTCGGGCAGGCGGAGTTTTCCCTGACGCTGGAGCCTTACGGTTACCGCTGGCTGGCTCTGACCTGAGTCCGATGTTGCCCTATGTCTGACATCACCCGAATCGAACTGCAGACCGAACGCTCGCTCGCACGATTGCTGCCCCGGCTGGAGGCGCAGTTCGCGGCGGAATTGGCCTCTCCTGAATGGGCCGCCTTCCGCGCCCGCCTGGAAAGTCACTTCCCAGCCCTCTTCAAGCTGCTGTTGCAGCTCTACGGCGATCAGTACGATTTCTTCTATCACCTCGAAACCATCCTGGCCACAGCCGCAACCATGTGGCTGGCGCGGCCCGCCTCTCTCAAGGCTCTGGACGCCCGCCGCGAGTCGCAGCCCGACTGGTTTCAGGACCAGACGATGTTGGGCGGCGTCTGCTATGTGGACCTTTATGCCGGCAACCTGGCGGGCATTCGCCAGCGCCTGCCCTATTTCAAAGAACTGGGTCTGACCTATCTGCACCTGATGCCGCTTTTCGCCCGGCCCGCAGGCGAGAACGATGGCGGCTACGCTGTCAGCAGCTACCGCGAGGTGCATCCCCCCCTGGGTAGCATGGACGATCTTTCGGCCTTGGCAGCCGACATGCGCCAACAGGGAATCAGCCTGGTGGTGGACTTCGTGTTCAACCACACCTCTGATGAGCATCTGTGGGCGCAGCGCGCGCAGGCAGGCGACCCGGACTACCAGGACTTCTACCACATCTTCCCTGACCGGACGATGCCCGACGCCTACGAGCGCACCCTGCGCGAGATCTTCCCGGAGGCGCGAGCGGGGAGCTTCACCTATCGTCCTGATATGAAGCAGTGGGTGTGGACGACGTTCTACAGCTTCCAGTGGGACCTGAACTATGGCAATCCGGCGGTCTTCCGGGCCATGGCCGAAGAAATGCTGGCGCTTGCCAACGCCGGGGTCGAGGTGCTGCGGCTGGACGCCGTGGCTTTCATCTGGAAGCAGATGGGCACCGGCTGCGAAAACCTCCCCGAAGCGCATCTGCTGATCCAGGCCTTCAACGCTCTTGCCCGCATCGCCGCTCCTGCCCTGCTCTTCAAATCCGAGGCCATCGTCCACCCCGACGAGGTCGCCAAATACATCGGTCTGGAAGAGTGCCAGCTTTCCTACAACCCACTGCTGATGGCGCTGCTTTGGGAATCGCTGGCGACGCGCGAGGTCAAGCTGCTCCAGCATTCTATGCGCGAGCGCTTCAAGATCCGCTCCGGCTGCACCTGGGTGAACTATGTGCGCTGCCACGATGACATTGGCTGGACGTTCGACGACGGCGACGCCTCTCAGGTCAGTCTCGACGGGTACTGGCACCGCCAGTTTCTGAACCGTTTCTACACCGGGCGTTTCGAGGGCAGCTTTGCCCGCGGACTGCCCTTTCAGGAGAACCCTAAGACCGGCGACTGCCGCATCTCCGGCACCTGCGCCTCGCTGGCGGGACTGGAGAAGGCGCTGCGCGAAGAGGGCGAGGCCGAAGTCGATCTGGCCCTCCGTCGCATCCTGCTCATCCACAGCATCATCCTGGCCATCGGCGGCATCCCCCTCATCTACCTGGGCGACGAGACCGGCATGCTCAACAACTACAGCTTTCGGCGCGACCCTGGCAAGGCTGCCGACAGCCGCTGGGTGCACCGGCCGGCGGCCGATGCGGACATGCTGGCCGCTCGCCATCAGCCGGAGACCATCGCCGGCCGTGTGTTCTTGTCCCTGCGCCGCTTGATCGCTTTGCGCCAGCAGACGCCGGCCCTGGCCGGAGCCGAGATGTCGGTCATCGACACCGGCAATCCGCATGTCTTCGGCTTCGTCCGCCATCACCAGGGCGAGCGGGTGCTGGCGCTGGCCAATTTCAGCGAAAGCGCGCAAACGGTCGCCGCCAACGTCGTCCGCAGCCACGGCCTTGCCTACGATTTCATCGATCTCGTCGCCAACCGTCCGCTCGCACTCGGCGCCGAACTGGTGTTGGGGCCATGTGCTTTCGTCTGGCTGGCCCCGCGCTGAGGCGCTGGCCCCGACCTTCTGCCCCGACCGCAAGCGGGCGCTACCCCGCCAGCGGAAAAACCGCCGCCAACACCCAGCCAAAGAACAGCGCGCTGCCCAGGGCGTAGCTCCACGGCCGGGCAAAGCCAGCCCCGGCCAGGGCCAGAATCCCCACCAGGAATGGCAATAGGGGCAAGAGCAGAAAAACAAAGAACATGCCGGGGACGAAAACCACCACGGCCGCCAGCCCGACCACCAGCCCCAGGCTTTCGGCCAGCCACCAGCCTGCCCGTCGCAGCCGGCGGCAGGAAAGGACGCCGCCGGCGCTGGCCGAGGCCGTGAACCAGGGCAGGGTCAGCAAAGCCATCAGCGGCCAGCGCAACAGCCGCGGCCCTGCCAACCACCACTGCATCCACACCGCTTGCGCCATGAGCCCGAAGGCGACCGTGAGCAGGCCGAACATCGCCAGCCCCAAGAGAAGCGCCCGGCGATCGGGCCGACCCGGCCGCTGTCCACCCACCAGCAGCCACACCAACCCCGCCAGTCCA
>CAYWPZ010000257.1:0-6675 GCA_964460135.1 uncultured Caldilineales bacterium
GGGGGGGGGGGCCGGGGGGGGGGGGGGGGGGGGGGGGGGGGGGGGGGGGGGGGGGCGCCGGTGGGGGCCGAGCCGCTCCGACGCCAGGTGGCCGTCCATTGCACATCGCCCGAATAGGTTCCGCAGGATTGGCCGAAGTAGACCGACTGGAAGATGGCTGTGCCCTGGGCCTGCGTGCGCGACGTGAACTGACCTTCGGCCTCCCACAGGCCGTCTTCGTCCAGATCGACGGTGAACGAGAAGCGGTTGCTACTGATGCTTACCGCTTCGGGACTCATCACCCAGGTCTCGCAGCCGGGCACCGGCACGCGAATGCGCACGTCGTAGACGTCTTGCTGGTCGCCGGTGACGCCAAACGTGGCTTTCTCGCCTTCCCATTCGCCGGGGGCAGGACCGCTGGGCGGCAGGGTGGGCGTGGCCTGGGCCGGGCCTTTGTCGAATTCTTTCCATGCCAGCGGCAGCCACAGCCTGCGGGCGTTGGCGCCCAGGGTGGGGGTGGGGGTGGGGGCCGAGCCGGTCAAGGAGAGGCGGTAGACGCCGCGGCCATGCGTCCCGGCCCAGATCTGGCGGGTGGTGTTGTTCAGTTCCAGGTCATAGATGGGCACATTGGCCAGGCCGGTGTTATACGAGGCCCAACTGCCGCCATCGTTGGTGGAGCGGAAGACGCCGATGTCGCTGCCCACATACAGATGGGTGGGGTTCTGCGGGTCGATGGTAACCGTCAGCAGGGGGATGTCGGGCAGGTTATTGGAGATGTTCTGCCATGAATTGCCGCCATCGGCCGTCTTGAAGATATGGCCGGGTGTGCCTGGGGTGTGGCTGTCGTAGCCATTGTAGACCACATAGGCGATGTCGGACTTGATGGGGCTGATGGCGATATCCGAGACATAACGGTTAGGGAGAATGGGTGAATTGGACCGGAACCAGTTGTCGCCGCCGTTGCGGGTGAGGCCCACGAAGCCATCCGAGGCGCCGGTTAGGATAGTGTTGCCATCGGTGGGCGCGACGGCGATGGTGGTGAGGGCGCCGCCGGTTTCGGCGCCTTTGGTCAGGTCGGGACTGATCACCTGCCAGAGATCGCCGCGGTTGACGGTACGATACAGCCGGTGGGTGCCAATATAGATGACGCCCGGGCTGGTGCGGTCGAGCGTGAAAGGCACGTAGAACTCCATGCGGTCGTTCACATCGATGCCCTGAGCCTTGAAGAGCCAGTCGGCCAATGGCGCCGTGCCGCCCTTTTCGTTGCGCTGGAAGGAGACGAAATTGCCTTGCTGGTTGTAGCGGGTGCTGTACCAGATGGTGGGGTTGAAGGGGTCGATCTCGGAGTAGCCGCCGTCGCCGGTATCCAGGCCCTCCCAACCACTGCCGGTGTATTTAGCCTTGGCATTGTCCTGTAGGCCGCCAAAGGCGATGTTGGGGTTGGTGGGATGGACGCCGATATTGATGAACTGCAAGGTGGCCATGTTACCGTTGCGCTCGGCCCAGGTGTCCCCGCCGTTGGTGCTGACGAACACGCCGCCGTCATTGCCCAGCCAGATCTCGTTGGGGTTGGAGGGACGGATGGAGATCGCGTGCAGGTCGGGATGCACCATCGTGTTCACCGACTGGGCCGGGGTGAGATCCTGCCAGCTCTGGCCGCCGTCGGTCGAGCGGTAGACGACACCCGCCCAGCGGCCGTCCGGCCCATTGCCGATGGCGCCGCCGGCGTAGACGATGTTGGCGTTGGTGGGGTCGACGGCGATGGTGTTGTCGTAGAAACACTGACCGCCGCAGTAGTTCGGCGCGTTCACCAGTTCCTGCCAACTCTGACCGTGGTCGGTGGAGCGGTAAATCAGGCCCCACGGCACTATATTGCCCCCCTGTTGGATACGGGCATCGAAGCCGGCATAGATGACGCCGGCGGCCTGGCCTTTGCCGATCCCCATCTCCACACGGTTGAATCCGCGATCGGGCAAGCCATTGGTCAGTTTTTCCCAGCTGCCGCCGCCATTGGTGGTACGATAGATGCCATTGGCATAGACCCCGGCATACAAAACCTGGGGATTGCTGTCTTCGATCACCAGTTCCGAGAAGCCGGTGCATTCATCGCAACCGATCTGGTCTTCCCATGTCTGGCCGCCATTGGTCGAGCGGAAGACCGCTCGACGGGGGGCGGTGGGCCCGCCGCGGTCGCTGCGCGAGTTGGTGCTGGCCCAGATTGTATTCGTGTTTGTCGGATTGATGACCAGCGAACTGATCACATTGCCGCCAAAGGCATTGGCGCCCAAACGCGTCCAATTCTCGCCGCCATCGGTCGATTTCAGCACCCCAACGCCGTAATAGCCCGAAATTTCGCCCGTCCCAGCATAGAGGATGTTGGGGTTGCTGGGATCGATGACAAGCGAGTGAAAAGCCATCGATGGTTGGTCGTCGGTGAGGGCGGTGTAACTATTGCCGCCGTCAGTCGTCTTCCAGATGCCGCCGGTGGCCGTGGCCAGATAGACGGTGTTGGCTTGGGTGGGGTGAAAGGCGATGACCTTGGTGCGCCCGCTGACATCGGTGCGCCAGGCGCAACTGCCCCCCGCACACGGATAAAGACCGATCAAGCCGTTGGCGATGGGCGCCGGCCCTAACGATTGCCAAGTCTGCTCACCCGCTTGGGCGGCTGCCTCCATGTTCTGGTCGCGATCTGCGATCGCTTTCAGGTTGGCGTCGGCTGGCACGGTGTCGAGCGGATAGGCGCGCTGGCTCCAGAACCAGTCGCTGCGCAGGTCGGCCATGTCGCCGCTCCAGGTGGCAGGCCGGCCGCGGGCCAGGTTGTAGGCCGCCTTGAGTTCGGTCGGGAGCGCCGGCTGGCGCCAAGTGAGGCCGCTGGCATGGGCTGCGGGCACGACGGCCGAGCTGGCGTCCGGCGGCGGGGCGGGCAAGTCGAGTCCGGTCCTGGCGGCAGGCTGCAGCGGAGCAGGTGGCCGGCAGGCCGCCAACAACAGCGCGGCTGCCAGGCACAAGGCCAGGGTGCAGAATAGGCGCAAGCTTTGGTGTTTCATGGTACTCCTTCCTGTGTGGTGTTGAGATGAAGCCATGCCGCACACTCCTGCATCAGAAGGGCGGCCGGCCGTGCATGGCCGCGCGCGACGGTTTGCCAATGCCGGTCGCCGCTCCAAACCCACGGCGCCGCGCCATCGCAGAGGAGAGGGCGATGACAGGGCAACCAACGCAACCGGAATCGAAGGGCAAGCGTAGCACAGGTGATTGTACGGCTGCAAGGAGTTGGGGCCTCGAGAGAGACCCCACGCGCCACCCGTCCCGCCCGGCCAGCGCAACCTTAGCCCAGACGCCGCCTGCGATCCCGCCCACGATCGCGGGTGGCCTCGAGGGCCGCCTGTGCTATAATGCGCCCATGTCCTTCGCCTTCGACCGCGAGACGATCGCCGCCGCCGCACCCCCGCCCGAACGCACCCGGCTGGCATCGCTCTTGCTTCAGATTTGGCTGCGCCCCCGGCGAGCTTTGGCGCAGGTGGCCGCCGGCCCGGCCTGGCTCTGGCTGATCCCGCTCCTTCTCGCTGTGGTTGCCCTGCTGCTGCGCGCCTTCATCGCTGCCCCGCTGCAGGCCGAGGCGCAGACGGCGCAGATGGAAGCGCTGATGCAACAGACGCCATCACCAGGCAGCGAGGCGCTGGCCCCGATCGATATCCCTCCCACCCCGGTCAGCGCCGTGCTGACGCCGATGATAGTGGGCGGGTTGGGCGCCATCCTCATCGGTTGGGCGCTCAGGGCCTTGATCTTGCAGGTAGGCAGCCTGGCCGTGGGTGGCAGACAGAACTTCGGCCAGGTCTATCGCCTCAGCGCCTGGGCGGCGTTTCCGCTCATCCTGCGTGACGTGGTGCAGGCGTTCTACATGCTTGTCAGCCGCGAAGTGGTGGCGGGGCCGGGCCTGTCGGGGCTGGTAGAAGCGACCGGGGCAGGCACAGCGGGCGGGCTATTGGGTCTGGCCGGCCAGGCGGCATCTCTGCCGGGCGTCATCCTGGCCAAGATCGACCTCTACACGCTGTGGTTTCTGGTGCTGCTGGCAGCGGCGATGCAGGTGGGCGGCGCTCTGAAGCGGGGCAAGGCCGTGTTGGTGGTCGCGATCTACGTTGCACTGTCGCTGGCGCCCGGCCTGCTGCTGGCTGCGGCGAGCGGCGCCCTGGCCGGGTTCTAGAGCCAAGCGATGATCGCCATCCGTGGTCTGTGCAAGAGCTATCAGATGGGGCGCAACGAGGTGCGCGCCCTGGCCGGCGTCGATATCGATGTGCCGCCAGGGGCGTTCATGGCTGTGATGGGGCCTTCGGGGTCGGGCAAATCCACACTCCTGAACCTGATCGGCGGGCTGGATCGGCCGACATCGGGCAGCCTGAACGTGGGTGAGCACGAACTGGCGGCGCTGGACGAGAACGCACTGGCGACCTACCGCCGCCGCACGGTGGGTTTCATCTTCCAGTCCTTCAACCTGATCGGCACGATGACGGCGCAACAGAATGTCGAGTTTCCGATGCTGTTCGCCCAAGTCGAACGCAACGAGCGCCGACGGCGGGCGCGTTATCTGCTGGAGGCGGTGGGGCTGGGCCAGCGGCTGGATCATCGACCGACCGAGCTTTCGGGCGGCGAACAGCAGCGCGTGGCCGTGGCCCGCGCCCTGGCCAACCTCCCGGCCATCCTACTGGCCGATGAACCCACCGGCAACCTGGATTCACGCACGGGCGAGGAGATCATGAGCTTGCTGCTGCGCGCCCGTGCAGAAGGCAGGTTGACTGTGCTGCTGGTGACGCACGACCCCGACGTCGCCGCCCACGCCGATCACATCGTACACATGAAAGATGGACGCATCATCGAGACGACGAGCGCCGGCCGCTAAGCCCGGCGCCGGGCCGGGGCTGCTGGTGGGCTTCTTTTTGGCCGCGCTGCTGCTGGCTGCGCCCGGCTATCGGGCGCTGGCCCAGGACGATACACCCGACCCCCCGCCCACCGCCACGCCCGACCCGCGCCGGCCGGTGATCTTTGTCCGCAGCAGCCACACCGAACCGGCGGCAGTGACGCCGGGCGGCGTGGTCGATCTGTTCGTGGAGTTGCACAACGTGGGTGTTGGCGCCGCCGCCAATATCCTGGTCGGGTTCAGCGGCGAAGGCTTTGTGCCCGAGGGCAGCAGCAGCGTCAAGAATGTGCCCGGCCTCGGCCCCGACCAACACGCCAATCTCTCGCAACGGCTGCGGGCCAAATCCGACCTCAGCGGTGGGCCGCACGCCGTCACCCTGACGATCACCTATCTGGATGGCAGCGGACTGGGCTACTCCAGCGCCGAGGTGGTGGGGATCATCGTGGTTGGCTCGACGCCTACCCCGGCGCCGCGTCCGGCCGGCAAACCACAGTTGGTGATCGAACAGGTCTCGACCGAACCCTCCGCGCCCACCATCGGTCAGCCGTTTACCCTGACGCTGATGATCCACAATGCCGGCGCCGGCGCCGCCCGCAATGTCATCCTCAACCATGATACGCCCAGTCCGTTTGCGGCGGTGGGGGCGGGCAGTGCGCTGGCGGTGGGTGGCATCGGCTGGCAAGAGACGGTGCAGGTGCAAACGAGCCTGACGGCCGATCAGACGGCAAAGGTGGGTGTGAACAACCATCCCATCAGCCTCAGCTACAGCAGCGCCGCCGGCGAAACGAGCGAGAGCAAGCAAAATGTGGCCATCACCATCAGCGCCTCGACAACCGTGCAGAGCGCGCCCGAAGCGCTGGTGGTGGTGGATGCCTATGCCGCCGATGTCGCCCCGATCACGCCCGGCCGGCCTTTCAGCCTGACGGTGGACTTACGCAACGTGGGCGGGGCGGCGGCCAGACAGATCACGGTCGAGTTCAGCAGTGAGACGATCACCCCGCTTGGCTCTGGCAATGTGCGCTTTCTGGCCGGGCTGGACGCCGGCGCCACGGGCCGGGTGCAAGGCCAGTTCATCCTCGATGGCGGGGCCAAGGCGGGTGTGCATCCCATGAAGCTGAAGATCGGGCACGCCGACAGCAAGGATGCCAAGGGCGAGCCGGTGGTGCGCGAGGAGCAGATCAGCCTCTTGGTGGTATCGCCGCCGCAACTCCGCTTCAGTTTCTATCGCGACCCCGGTCCCGCCCTGGTTGGTCAACCGCTCGATCTACCGGTTGAGATCTTCAATGTGGGGAAAAACGTGGTGAGCAGCACCCGGGCCGAATTCCTGAGCGACGACCTGGACATCACCGGCCCGCCCGGCTTCATCGGCGCCCTGGATGCGGGCGTTTCGGTAACGGTGGATGGTCAGGCTCAGCCCCGGCAGGCGGGGCCGGCCATCGTGCGGGTGCGGGTGCACTATCTCGATGACTTCAACCAGGAGAAGTTCGTGGACGGCGAGATGGAGGTGCAGGTCGAAGAAGCGCCGCCGCCGGTCGAAGCGGGCGTCGCCCCTGCCAACCAGCCTGGAAACGCGCCGGCTTCGCCCTCGCGCCCGCTCTGGCTGCGCGCCCTGCGCGGTTTCTTTGGCCTGGGCAGCGCCGGCTAGAAGGAAACGGCTATGCGCCCGCTCGACCTCCTGCAACTCGTGGCGGCCAACCTGAACCGGATGCGTGGGCGGGTGGCGCTGACGGCCTTTGGCGTAGCCATCGGCACGGCGGCGGTGTTGGGCCTGGTCAGCCTGGGCG
>CAYWPZ010000258.1:0-6656 GCA_964460135.1 uncultured Caldilineales bacterium
GAAGGTGACTTTTTCGCCAGGCTCACCCTCCCAGATCAGCGCCAATTTGTTCTTGCGCCAGGTTTTTACATGTCGATCGAGGGCGTTGTGCACGATATTGGTTTTTCCGCCCACGAACCATTTGTAGAAAGGTGCGTTCGACTCATCCAGCACCTTGTCCCAGGGTTCATACCATTCCAGATGGCTGGCCCGCTCGGCCCAGAAGGCTTGCGGGTCGGCCAGGGCGCGGTCATACCATTCCTGGTAGTTCTTGATGTGGGCGTGGGCGACGACCTCGGGCGAGGGATGGTAGACCTCGTGTTCGGATGCGATGATATCGGCTTCACGATCCATAAGCGTTGTCTCCTTTGCGCAGTGTTGTCCGGTTTGCGCCTGACTGTGTGTGGAGCGAATGGCGTTGCCGGGGAATCGTCTCCCCAAAAGCGCCGGAAGTTTACCACGCCCCTGCATACAGACGCGAAACTCTGCCTCCGGGTTGCACGGGCAGGTTGTCGAAGAAGGCGCGTACACGATGTTTGGGGGCGCGGATCAAGGCCGATTCGCACAGATTTTCAACACAAAGTCACTGTTCCAATCCGTGTTCATCCGTGCCCAGACGACTTTTCTGACAGACTGCCAGCACAGAGAGCGCCCGACACCCCGAACCCGACACCCGGATCCCCGAACCCCGAACCCCGGAACCCCAAACCCGGAACCCCAAACCCGGAACCCCGAACCCGGAACCCCAAACCCGGAACCCCGAACCCCAAACCCGACTCACGCCCCCCGCTCTGGCCTGTGCGCCACCGCTTCTTGTTCGGCCTCGGATAGCGCAAAATGCTGCAAGCCCACGCCGGCCTCGGCCAGGAACTGGCGGGCCAGGGTGTCGGGATAGGTCCCCGCAAACACCACCCGGCGGATGCCGGCGTTGATGATCATTTTGGCGCAGTTGAGGCAGGGCTGGTGCGTGACATAGAGCGTGCTTTCTTGCACCGAGACGCCGTGGTAGGCGGCCTGGATGATGGCGTTCTGCTCGGCGTGGAGGGTGCGCACGCAGTGGCCTTCGACCATCAAATGGCCGACATCGTCACAGTGCGGCAACCCGGCGGGCGAGCCGTTGTAGCCGGTGGTGAGGATGCGCCGGTCTTTGACGATGATGGCGCCGACGTTGGCCCGGTCGCAGGTGCTGCGTTTGGCCACCTGCAGGGCGATGCTCATAAAGTATTCGTCCCAGGATGGGCGTTTTCGCATGGTGGTGGTTGGGGGTCGAATGTGAATGTCTTGGCGCTATTGGTTTGAGCCTTCAGGTTCTGGCCAGTATGCCCGGCCATCCAGCTTGGCTCGTGGTGCAGTTTTCGGGGTCAATTATACAGAAACCTAACTCATGTTTTCATAGTGACTTCAGTCAAAAATATAGGTGCTAAAAACCTGGGGCGCAGCAGCGGCGAGGGAAAGGGGGAAAGTGAGACGCTCCGACGGGGGACTGACTTTGCTTCCGATTCTTTCCGACCTTCCTGCCACCCGCCATGATCTCGATCATAGCAGCAATTCCAACTTCGACGGGCGAAGATGAGTGATGGCCGGGGGCGCGCTTGCGGCAGGGAACCAGAGACTGACCTCGAATTGGCCTTGACTCGCTTGCTGATTGCTTTGCTTCCTCTTGCCTGGATGGTCATGCTGCCGCCCCCCCATTCTATCACAGGTCAAAGTCCGAATTGCCCGACGCCAAACCGCGCCGGGCTGTACGGCCCCAGGTCGATACCGCTTCCCTCGCCCAGGATGACGCCCGCCAGCGCCTCGCTGAACACGGGCAGTGTGGGGATGGCGAGGTGGAAGCACGTCGCTACGAAGACATTGTCCAAACCGGGGGCGGGGCCGATGGCCGGTTGCTCGTCGGGCAGGAAAGGGCTGGCCGCCGCCCATGCTCGCATCAGCCGCACACCGGCCAGGGCCGGGAACAGCGTCAGCAGGTCGTGGGCGATGGCCGGGAGGCACCAGGCGCTATTCGTCCGCCGGATGGCCGGGGTCTGTTCCACCGCCTCCGTCACCAGCAGCGTGCCATTGATCTGTTGGGCGACGCCGATGGAGACCGCCCGTGCTGCATGGTGGATGGTCTCGTAGAAATCGGCCAGGCCGACATGGTGGCGCAGCAGCAGCGGCAGCGGCTCGGTGATGGCGGCCTCGGCCTGGGTGAACTGCACGGGCAGATGGATGCCGGCGCCGGCCAGTAAAGCGCCCGTCCAGGCCCCGGCCGTGATCACGACCGCCCCGGCTGAAAAGACCCCCTGCGTCGTCTCCACCGCGGTCACGCGGCCGGCCGCCTGCCTGAACCCGGTCACGGGCGTCTGCTGGCGCAGCTCGGCCCCACCGCGGCGGGCGGCGGCGGCGTAAGCATGGATGAGCTTGAGCGGGTTCAGATGCCCTTCCAGACACCAGGCTGCCCCCAGCCAGCGGCCGGGCCGCAGCAACGGCTCGGCCTCAGCCAATGCGACCGCATCGAGCATTTCGGCCGGGACGCCAAGCTGCCGGAGATAGGCCACCTGGTCGTTCCACGGCTGCCAATGCCGCTCGTGCTCGATCAAGATGAGATTGCCCAGCCGCCGCCACTCGAGCGGGCAGCCAAGCTCCTCCTCCAAGGCCTCCAGCCGAGCCAGCCCGGCCAATACCAGCGCCATGTGCGGGCCAGGCGGGCCTTCGGCTACCTGCGCCCGGCCTGCACAAGCGCCGGACGCGCCCCCGCCCAGCTTGTCCGCCTCGAACAGCAGCACACTCGCCCCGCGCCGCGCTACTTGCCAGGCGATGGCCAGCCCGGCAAAGCCGCCGCCTACGACGATCACATCGACGCTGGTCGTCTTCATGGCTGCAAAGGCGTGTGCGACGCGCCTTGCCCGCCGCGTTCAGGCGAGAAGGGCGTCAGATCGAGATCGCTGCGTCCTTCCAGCACCAACTGGGTCACGATCCGTCCGGCCAGCGGCGTGACGATGACCGTTGACTTGAAGGCCGTGGCCAGGATCAGACCCTGGCTGCCAGGTACAGGGCCGAGCAGGGGCAGTCCATCGTCGGTGAAGGCGACCGGCGCCGCCCACCCACGCAGGGCGCGCAACCGGCGCAGGGCCGGGAAATGGCGGCCCACCAGCCGGGCGATGGCCTGCAGCCCGGCCGCCGTTGCACCTTTGCCCAGGTCATCGGTCACGCCGGCGGCCTCGCCCAGCAGAAAATGTCCGTGCGCCGTCTGCGAGATCGCCAGCGCCGCCTCGTCAGCCTCGCCGCTCTCGTGCGCCTGCTCGAAAAAGGCGGCGGAGGCGATGTGGTTGTGCAGGCGCAGGCCAGGCGCCGCTTCTGTGACCAAGGCCTGGCCGTGTACATGGGGGGCGCGCCAGCGCCGTCCCAACCTCTCGCCCAGGGCAGGCGTCCAGGCGCCGGTGCAGAGCACCACGGCCCCGGCGCTCAGCTCGCCCTGGGCGGTGCGCACCCCCTGCACCCGTCCGCCCCGTGCGACGATGCCGGTCACTTCGAGGCCGAGATGCAGGGCCAACCCCCGCCGCCGTCCACCTCGCACGAAGGCGTGCAGCAGGCGAAAGGGGTCGATCTGGCCCTCGTGCGGGTGAAAGCAGCCGCCGAGGATGGCGGCGGGGTCGAGCAAGGGTTCGATTGCGGACAGATGGGCGGCGGGGACGAGTTCGGCCGCAATCCCGGCCGCATGCAGCCGGGGCAGCCGGCCGGCCATGATCTGCCACTGGGCCTCGCTCTCGATTAGCAGCAACCCGCCGAGGGGACGGCGACCGACATCGCCCAGATCTGCCTCCACCTCCTCCCAGGCTGCTCGTCCCGCCTGGATCAGCGGCAGGCTGTGGTCGAGTTCGGCGTCCTGGATCTGGATGTTGCCGTAATTCGCCCGCGAGGCCCCCGCACCCACGCCCCCGCGGTCGACCAGGGCCGTGCGCAGCCCCGCCGCCGCCAGATGATAGGCGACCGAGCAACCGATGTAGCCGGCCCCGACGACGATGGCATCGTAGTTCAGCCCCCTGCCGACGGCCGGCCTCCCAACCGGCATGATCTGCGCCATGTTGCGATCAAAGGGCGGTGTGCGGGATGCCGGCCAACCGGGCGATGGCGGCCAACTCGGCCCCGACATCGCCATAGACCAGGCAGGGGTGATGCTCCCAGCCAGCGTCGAGCATCTGGCGGACGACATCGCCGGCAGGATGGTGTAGCGTTCGCGCCCGACCAGCCGCCCGGCGCAGCGTCACCCGCTCATCCAGCATTTCAACAGCGATGGAAAGCAGCCGCAGCCGGCCCTGGTGCAGACCGAGTCGCGCCAGCGTGGCCCGGCCGGGCTTGAAGGTGTATTCCACCTCGCGGCCCCACTCGCAAAAACGGATCTCATCCGGGTCGCGGGCCAGGCTCTCGGCCCCGCCATAGTGCCACAGGGTCAGGGTCGAGGCGGCGTCGTCCCAGGCGCTGATGTCCACCAGGGTGGGGATCGAGCCGGTGAGGAAGTGCTGCAGGGCCATGGTCACGGCGGCGTTGACATCGCCTTCCGGCGCCAGCACGACGCCATCTTCCTGGATCCAGCCCAACGCCGGCCAAAAACCGCCAGCGATTTCGGCCTCGAAAAATTCCGGCCAGTCTTTGATGGCGATGATCTGGCGGCCGCTGGCGCTGATGACGGCGGTGAGGGCGCCGTAGAGCTGCTCGATGCGGGCAATGGCCGAGGCCGGGAGTTCGCCGCCGCCGATGAGCGGGAAGCGGGCGCGCGGGGCAGGGCGGCGGGCGCCGGCGGCCAGGTGACGGCTGAGTTCGTTGAGGCCGATGTGGTCGATGCCGACCCCCAACACCCGCCGCAGTTGTAGCTCATCGAAGGCGCATGGGTAGAAGCCGGGGGCGCGGAAGCCGATCAGCCCGATGTGAGTGGAGGCAAGCCGGGCCAGGGCCGAGGCGGCGTCGAGTTGCGCCCGTAGGGATCTCTGCACTGCTGCTGTGGCCGGGTCGCCGTGGACGAAGCCATAGCGGGCGCCGAGGGCGGCCAGGGTGTAGGCGGTCATGTTGGCGCCGCAGAGGCTGTTGAGCGAGATGCGCCGGTCGGGTTCAGGCTCGGGCAGTGAATGGATGATGAAGGGGGTGTCGAGAGCGCCGGCCAGTCGCGCCGGCGCTTCGCCATCGGGGAAGGTGGCGATTTGCAGCACCAGGGCGTCGATGCGGGCGCAACGAAGGCTCTCGATGGCGCTATCCAACGCCGCCAGATCCGTCACCGGCTGCCCTGGCCCCACCACCTGCCAGTGTGCGGCCAGGAAGCGGTGGGTGGCGGCCAGATACCGGCTGGCGGTGGCGATGTCGAACCAGGGTACGCCGATGGCGAGAAGGCCGATGGCGCGTTGGCGTGTGGGAGTCATCATGGCAGTGAGTTCAGGGCCTGGGGCGTGGCCGTGGCAGACGGCGAGGGGGGCGAAGTTCGGGGTTGCGGCGGGCGCCGGCCGGCAGCATCCAGGTAGGCCAGCACGTCGGCCATGAGGCGGTTGATCGCCCGATACTGTTCCGGTGGGGCCGCAAGGATGCTTGTTTCGGGCTGTACGAAACGCGCCGGCGCCAGTTCGGCTCGGCCGTGTGCAATCATTGCTCGTACTGCCTCTGGCGTGGTCTCCAGGTGGAATTGCAGCCCGATCACGCGGTCGCCAAGCTGGAAGGCCTGGTTCTCGCAGCCTTCGCTGCCGGCAAGGCGGATGGCGCCGGGGGGCAGGTCGAAGGTGTCGCCATGCCAGTGGAAGACTTCTGTCGCCGCCGGAAAGCGGAAGGCCGAGCCATCCTCTGGCCCCGCCCCAAAGATGGGAAACCAACCGATCTCTTTGAAGCGATGGCGATAGACGGGCGCGGCCAGGGCGGCGGCGATCAGTTGGGCGCCCAGGCAAACACCCAGCACCGCTCGCCTGGCGGCAATGGCCTGGCGGATCAGCTGTTTTTCCGCCGCCAGCCAGGGGAAGTCGGCTTCGTCGTGCACACTCATCGGCCCACCCATGATGATGAGGAGGTCGAAATCGTCCGGCCGAGGCAGGGTGGCCGAGCGATAGAGGTGGGCGCCCGTGGTGGTATAGCCGGCGGCGTCGAGCCAGGCGGCGATGCTGCCCAGACCTTCGAAGGGGACGTGTTGGAGATAGTGGGCGCGCATGGCGGTCATGGTCTATTCCTCCCAGGGCGCCTGCAGCAGGTTGGCTAGTTGAGCAACGCCGGTTGTGTTGCGGATGCGGACGCGTTTTAGTTCGAAGGGCTTGTCGCTGCGCTGGATGACGCCTTGCTGCGTGGTGACGGCGCCCCAGTAGTTGGCCGAGCGAAAGACGTCGATCACGAGCCGGTCGTAGGAGCCGGCCGGGTAGGCGAGGAGGCGGGGGTGGGCGCCGGTGTGAGCCTGGATGGTCTCCTGGCTGCCCAATGCCTGCCACACCAAATAGTCCAGGTCTTTCCCGGCCAAGTCAGGATGGTCGCGGCTGTGCGAGCCGATCTCCATGCCGGCCGCCGCCATCTCGCCTAATTGCTGCCAATCGGCGTAGCCCGGCCGGTCTTGGCTGGCGAAGTCGGTGATGATGAAAAACGTCCCCACCATGCCGCGCTGTGTCAGGGCGGGGAAGGCGCTGAGGTAGTTGTCTTCGTAGCCGTCGTCGAAGGTGAGGAGGACGGGTTTTTCC
>CAYWPZ010000259.1:0-6604 GCA_964460135.1 uncultured Caldilineales bacterium
CCCAGCTCGCCGTCAGGTCGCCCGGCCGCCGCGGGCCGA
This sequence comes from uncultured Caldilineales bacterium, assembly GCA_964460135.1. Taxonomy (GTDB): domain Bacteria; phylum Chloroflexota; class Anaerolineae; order J102; family J102; genus SSF26. The sequence goes on from CAYWPZ010000259.1 coordinate 40, forward strand.
TGCGGACGTTGAGCGGTCGGCCCGTGACCGCAGCCACCATGTTCACCATTTCTTTGTTGCTGGCGCCCCGGCCTGTGCCCAGATTGAGGGCCATGTTCTCGCCGCCGCCCCACAGGTGGCGGAGGGCGAGGATGTGGGCCGTCGCCAGATCATCGACATGGACATAATCGCGGATGCAGGCGCCATCGGGCGTGGGATAGTCATCGCCGTTGATCACGAACTCGGCGCGCTGGCCCAGGGCATGCTCCATCAGCACTGCCAGCAGTTGGGTAGCGGGGCGGTGGGCGTTGCCGATGCGGGCGTCGAAACTGGCCCCGGCGGCGTTGAAATAGCGCAGGGCAACTGCACGCAGGCCCTTCAGCCGGCCATACCAACTGATCGTCTGTTCGGCCATCATCTTCGAGGCGGCGTAGGGGCTTTCTGGGCGCAGCGGCGCCGTCTCGTCGATGGGCAGGCGATCGGGCGTGCCATAGACGCCGCAGGTCGAGGAAAAAACCAGCGCCCGCACCCCGGCAGCGGTCATGGCCTCCAGCAGGTTGACTGTCCCCAGGACATTGTTGGTGAAATACTTGCCGGGTTTCGTCATCGATTCGCTGTTGTCGATATAGGCGGCAAAGTGCACAACGCCGGCCAAGTGGGGGAAACAGGCAAAGACCGCGCTCACCTCTTCTGGCCGGCGCAAGTCGCCGACGACGATGGTTGCGTCTTCGACCGCGGCCCGATGCCCGTGTTCGAGATTGTCGAACACGATCACCTCGAAGTTCTGGCGCTGCAATTCACGCACGGTATGGCTACCGATATAGCCGCAGCCGCCGGTGACAAGGATCTGTTCGGGCATGGCTTCTCTCGCTCGGGCCAGCCTCAGGCCAGCAGAGGGATGGGGAGGAGACGGCTGGGGGCAGTGGCCCGCGCTGGCTTCTGGGGGACGCCGCCGGTGGCGCGGAAGGCCCAGGCGGGGTCGCAGGAGCCGCAGGTCAGGCAGCCGGCGCTGTCGGGCGGGCAGTGGGGGCCGGTCTGGCTGCGCTCGGCCAGCCGCCATTCGTAATGGAAAAAATTGTCGCTGACGCCGCTCTCGACGATGTACCAGGGCGGCAGCGCATCCAGCGGCCGGGCGCCGAGGAATTCCGCCCGGTCGAGGCCGTGGGCGGCCATCGTCTGCCAGAAGGCCGACAAAGAAAGTGTGGGCAGGTCGAGCAGGACCCCGGCCAGACGCCGATCCCCGCGCGCCAGCACGCCCTGCACCTCCATCCAGGCCGGAGAATCGGCCCGCACCGCCACCTGCATCCGCCCCATCTGCTTCTGGATGAACGCCTGTCGCTGCTGCATCGTTTTCTCCGGCGTCATTGGCATCCATTGGAAGGGTGTATGCGCCTTGGGGACGAAGGGTGTGGCGTTGATGGCAAGCCGGCGCTTGAAAATGGCGCGCGCCTTGCCCACAAACTTCACCACTTCCTCGATGTCCTCTTGCGTCTCGGTGGGGTGGCCGATCATGAAGTAGAACTTGAGCTGCGGGAAGTCCAGCGCCTGGGCCAATTCGACAGCCGCCAGCAGTTGCTCTTCGGTCTGGGTCTTGCTGATCACGTCGCGCAGGCGCTTGGAGCCAGCTTCGGGGGCGATGGTCAGGGTTTGGGCGCCACCGGCCCGCATGGCTTTCACCAGGGGCGCCGAAATGGGATCGACGCGCATCGAGGAGACGCTTATCTCGGCCCCCATCTCGGACAAGGCCGTGGCCAGGTCGTCGATCTGGGTGTGATCCGAGACAGCGGCGGAGATCAGGCCCAGGCGTTTGCCGTGTCGCAGGCCCTCCTCGGCCCACCCCAGCAGCAGGTCGAGCGGCTGCTCGCGCGGGGGCCGGTAGACATAGCCCGCCAAACAGAAACGGCAGCCACGACCGCAGCCGCGGGCAATTTCCATCAGGTGCATGCCGCCGAACTCGGTTTCGGGCGTGTAGAGGCTGCTGATGGGTGGGTAGTGTTCGAGTTCGCGCACCCACAGCCGCTCGATCCGCCGCGGGTTCGGCCCTTGTTGATCGATGGGCGGGGTCAGGGCCGGGACATAGAGGCCGGGGAGACGATCCAACGCCACCAGCAGTTCGGCGCGGGGGGCGTCGATGGCCTCTTGGAACAACTCGACCAGGGTCTCGATGATCTCCTCGCCCTCGCCGATGACGATGGCATCGAAGAACGGCGCCAACGGTTCCGGGTTCATGGTGATGCCGGGACCGCCGGCGATCAGCAGCGGCCAGGATTCGTCCCGGTCCTCGGCCAGCGGCGGCACGCCCGCCCGTCGCAGCATGTCCACGATGTGGAAGTAGTCCATCTCGTAGGAGATGGTGAAGGCCCAGACGCTGAACTCGTCTACCCGCCGCCCTGATTCCACGCTCAGCAGCGGCCCTCCGGCCGTCTCTTTGTCCCAGAAGACGCGCTCACAGACCACGTCGGCGCGCTCATTGAAGCGCCGATAGAGGATTTGCAGCGCCAACGAACTCATGCCCACGTGGTAGGTATTGGGGTAGGCCAGGGCGATGGACAGTCGGCCACCCCAGTCCTTGCGGATGGTTCCGGTTTCTTGGGCGAGGAGGGAGGCGAAGCGAGAGCGAGAGGGCATCGATAGTGGGAGGTGCGAGTGGTAGTGGAGGGCAAAGAAGCAGTATAGCAGGGCGAGGGAGTGTTGGCCGAATTTGATGAATCAACGGTCTCAAGCCCTCTCAGTTCCAACGCACCCGTTGTTGTGTGAGAGCGAAGCAAGTGGCAATCCGATCAGTGGGAGGGACCGCCACGATTTGCACTTGAGAACGGTGCAAGAGCAAGGCGAGGAGTGGCAGAGCCTCGGGCGCCTTCGCCCGCACGGTGCGCTCGATTTCCCCCAGAACCTGACCGCTCAGCAGTAAAGTCACGAGACCGTCCAGGTCGAACAGTGTAACTTCGGCGCCTGGCTGCAAGGCGTATGGCTGCTTGCGCCACGAAACGGAGACGGCTATCCTTCCGCCATGCTCACCCTCACCCCCCTCCCACCCTTCGACTTCCATCACGCCGTCACCGGGCACGGCTGGTATCAGTTGGCGCCGTATCAATACGATGAAGCCAACCACATCCTGACCTGGCCCCAACGTCTGCCCGGCGGCGGCATGGTGCGCGTGCGATTGAGCGGCAGCGCGGCGGGCGAGCCTGAACCCTGGCTGCGGGCCGAGATCGACGCCGCCTCCCCGCCGGCGGACTCGGATTGGCGCTTTCTGGCCCAAACTATCGGCTGGGTGATGAACAGCGAGCGCGATCTGCAGCCGTTCTACCAGCACGCCGCCCGCGTCCCCGGCTACGAGAAGGCCATCGCCCAGGCTCAGGGACGTTTTTTGCGCTCGCCCAGCCTGTTCGAGGATTTCGTCAAGGTCATTTGCACCACCAACACCACCTGGGGCCAGACCAAGGGCATGGTGCGGGCGCTGATCGCCGGCTGGGGCGAGGCCACACCCTGGGAGGGGGCTGGCCGCTGTTTCCCCATCCCGGCGGCGCTGGCCGCGGCCACCGAGCCAGAACTGCGCACTGCCGGCCGGCTGGGCTATCGCGCCCCCTATGTGCTGGAGCTGGCACAGCGCCTGGTCTCCGGCGACCTCGACCTGGAGGGCTTCTGCCGGCCCGATCTGCCCACGCCCGATCTGCGCAAGGCGCTTCTGCGCATCAAGGGTATCGGCCCTTACGCCGCCGCCACCCTATTGACGCTGCTGGGGCATTTCGATTACCTGGCCGTCGATTCGTGGACGCGCAAACTCGTCATTCCGCGCTACTTCCCCGACCGCGACGATGTGACCGATGCCGAAATCATCGCTGTCTATGCCGATTGGCATCCCTTCCAGCAACTTGCCTACTGGTTTTACGACTGGGAGTGAGTTCCAACCTGTACAACACAAAGACACGAAGGGTGCAGAAGAAACTCGAAGATTTTGCACCGCCCCGCGCCCTTCTCTACCTGTCTCCCTGTTTCCCTACCTACCTGCCTGCTCATTTCCCTACCTGCTTGTTTTCTTGTCTACTTGTTTTCTTGTTTCCTTTTCTACTTGTTTCTCCATTTCCTTATCTACTTGTTTTCTTGTCTACTTGTTTCCTTGTCTACTTCTTTCCTTTTCTACTCCTTCACCCACCGCTCGATCAACGACAACAACCCCCACAAGAACAGAATCAGCCCGGCGCCGGGGAGCAGGCAGGCCAGCCCTGTGGCCAAAGCCCAGCGCCCATAGATGAGGTAGATGAGGCCGCCGCCGATAATCAGCAGGCCGCCCACGACCAGCAACAACAACCGCCGATCCGTCTGGCGACGGTAGCGGCGATAGTCGGTGGGCGGGAGCGGCTTCTGCGGCGACAAGGGGGCAGGCGGGCCTAGAGGGTGGTGGTGTTCTCGAACTCCATCCGCTCGGTGCGGGTGGGGCCGGGCTGGTAGCTTTCCAGCAAGCTCTTGGGGCGCAAGGTGTAGGTGTAGATGAAGATGTTGGCATCCAACGGCGAGATGGGTGGGTCGGCGGCGCCGCTGTTGGCTCTGGTCAGTTCGGGCAGAGGATCGCCTGCCGCCGCTGGCTCGCTGCCCGATCGCGCCGGACGGCGACGCGGCTCGCCGCGATGGCGGAGGGGGGCCGGCGCGCTCTGCTCACGACGTGCGGCCGGGGTGCGCTCGGCGCGACGCTCGGGCGGGCGCTCGGGTGGACGCTCGGCCGTCTTCTCGGCCGGGCGGTCGTCGTTGCGCTCGGCTTCGCGCTCAGGCGGGCGTCGGTCGGCGCTGCGGGGCGGGCGACGGCGGCGACGGTTGACTTTTCGGTTGGGGATGTCGGTGTTCATATCGGGACTCAATCAGGCGACAGGGTGGGAGGCGCTGCGCCGCGGGCGATGGCAAAAAGACCCAGCACGAAGCCGAAACTCAGGCAAGCAAGCAGCCCGGGCCAAGCGCGGAGCAAGGCGACGATGGCTTCGCTGAACCAACTGCCGACGATGAAGGCGGCGACGACCCAGATGGTGAATCCGAAGAAGGTAGAGACGACGAGCGTCTCTCGCCGACCGATGCGGTCGAGCGAGGAGGCAAAGAGGAGGCCGAGCAGGATGGAAACGGCCAGGTGCAGGAGGACGCCGACCAACAACGGCAGCCAGTCGCCGTCGGCAGCGCTGCCACCGTCGGCAGCGTTGCCGCCGAGCAGGGTGCTGGCGATGACGCCGAGCAAGCGCCTGGCGCCGGGACCAACCACTTGCAACAACACGGCCCACAGCACCAGCATGACACTGCCGGCCAACAGGCCGGCTGCTATGCCCTGACGGGGCCGGAGTTGGGCGCCGAGAAAAGCGCGGTCGTGAACCATGGCGGGAGAGCGAGGGACGCAGGGAGAGTGGGAGCGAGGGACGCAGGGATGGAGGATAGGGGCATTCTAGTGGGGCTGGCGGTTGTGGGCAAGATCGGCCAACCGTGAATGCGTGCGACGGCCCAGCGGCCTCGTTCTTTGTCCTGCTACGAGCGGCTGTCGAGCGGCCCGCTGAAGTCGGATTCCTGGCCGGCGGCGGACAACTCGCGCAGGCGCAGTTCAGCCTGATCGAGCAGGTCGTTACAGCGACGGATCAGCGAGACACCGGCTTCGTAGCGGGCCAGGCTGGCTTCCAGGTCGCCGTCACCGCTTTCCAGTTCGGCGACGATGTGCTGCAGTTCGGTCAGCGCCTGTTCAAAGGTGAGTTCGGTGGGGGTCATGGGTAGGCTCCAAGTGGCAAGTGGCAGGTCGCAACTGGCAAGTGGCAGGTCGCAACTGGTCTCCTGGTTCCCCGGTCTCCCGGCCTCATCCGCTCTCCCCCTCCACCCGCGCGCCAAAGCTGCCATCGTGGACGCGAATGGTGAGGGGCTGGCCGGGTGAGGTCTGGGCGATGGACTGGATGACGCGCCCGCGTTCGTCGCGGACGATGGCATAGCCGCGGCTGAGGACGGCGGTGGGGTTCAGGGCCGCCAGCCGCTGTTCCAGGCCGGCAAGGGCCAGGCGACGGCGCTGGCTGGCCGTCGCCCAGGTGAGGGTCAGGCGGTGGTCGAGGTCGTCGACCATCTGCCGGCGTTGGTCGATGCGATTGCGCGGGGAGCGCCGGCGCACAACGGCCTCCATCCGTTCGACCAGCTGCCGCCGGCCAGCGATCTCGCCCCTGACGGCGGCGGCCAACCGGCCGGCGGCGGCGAAAAGCTCGGCGCGCACGGCCTGTTGGTCAGGGACGACCGCGGCGGCGGCGGCGGAGGGGGTGGGGGCGCGATGGTCGACCACGAAATCGGCCAGGGTGAAGTCGGTCTCGTGGCCGATGCCGGCGACGGTGGGGATGGGGGAAGCCGCCAGGAGCCGGGCGAGGCCCTCATCGTTGAAGGCCCACAGGTCTTCGATCGAGCCGCCGCCGCGCGCGAGGATGATCACATCGATGTCGTCGCGGGCATAGAGGGCGTAGAGCGCGGCCTGCAACGAGGCTGGGGCCTGTTCGCCTTGCACCAGACTGGGGACGAAGAGGACATCGGCCAACGGCCAGCGCTGAGCCAACACCCGCAAGATGTCGCGCAGCGCCGCCCCGCT
>CAYWPZ010000260.1:0-6599 GCA_964460135.1 uncultured Caldilineales bacterium
AGCCGACGGCGACGATGGGCGGGAAGGCCGGCCCCACCAGGTCGAAGACGCTGATCTGGTCTTCGTCGAAGCTGACGGCAAAAAGCCGGCCGCCGCCGGTGGCCACACCCCACGGCAGGTCGCCCACGCCCAGCCTATCGACCTGGCGCCGGGCGGCGAGATCGATGACGCTGACCGAGGCGCTGTCGCGATGGGCCATGTAGGCGCGGCCGTTGCTCAGGGCCACGCCGTTGGCGCCCTCGCCGTCGGTGGGGATGGCGACCACCCCATCGGGGCCGAGGAATGCCAGGCTGCCGTCGCCCTGCAAAGCAACGACGACTCCCTCCGGCCCGGCTGCTATGCCCTTGGGTCTATCGCCGACCTCTACACGGTCGTGCGGCCGGGGCAGGCAGGCGTTGGCGGTGGGCGTGGGGGTGGGAGTGATGGTGTCGGTGGGCGATGGTGTGGGCGTGCTCGTGGCGGTGTCGGTGGGGGTGGGGGTAGGGGTGGCCGAGGGGGTGGGGGTGGGCGTATCGGTCGGGGTGGGTGTATCAGTGGGAGTGGGCGTTTCGGTGGGGGTGTCGGTGGGGGGGGGCGGCGAGACGACGATGGTGAGATCGGACATCCGGCCCCAGCGCAAGGCGGCGGCGCTATCGCTAACCCAGGCGCCTGCCTCGTTCACACAGCAGATGGCCAGCCAGTTGCCGCTGCTATCCCTGCCCAAGACGTTGAATTTGTCGCCGGCTTGGGCGGTGGTGATGGTTGGGAAGTTGGCGCCGGGGCCGCGGCGCAGCCGGGCCTGGGCGGCGGTGATCTCTACATAGGGGGTGGGGGTGGCGGTGGGGGTGGGGGTCGGCGTCGGTGTGGGTGTGAAGGTGCGGGTGGGTGTGGGTGTGGGGGTGGGGGTGCGGGTGGGAGTGGCGGTGGGGGTGGCGGTGGGCGTGAGAGTTGGGGTGGGGGTGAGGGTTGGGGTGGGGGTAGGGGTGTTGAGGATGATCTCCAGGGCCGGGCGCAGGGCCTGGGTGTTCTCGCTGCTCGCCAGTGAGTAGGCTTTGATCACATCGCTGCGGCCGCGTAGGATGAGGCCGAAGTTGCCGGCGGGGTTCTCGGCCCAGTCTTGCACCCATTGTGTGACCGGCAGTTGCACCTTGCTGTTCATCGTCATGGTCACGGCCAGCAAGGGCGGGGCCGCGTCCGTTTCGCCGAGGGCGCCGGGCCGCTCCCAGGGTCGGTCGCCGGGTTGGGCGAAGGTGTAGTTGGCCTCGGCCGACCATGGTCGCAACAGCCGGGAGACGGTGAGGACGAAGTCATAGGGCCAGGAGTCGGCGCGGGTCAGGGTCAGGGTGGCGCTGTGAATATCGGCGTTGGCGGGCAATCGGCTGAGGTCGAAGGTGATCAGCCCGGCTTGCACGTTGTCGATGCGGACGCCCAGGATGGGCGTTGCGGCCGCCGAGCTTTGCGGCGTCTTGAACCTGTCGATGAAGGTGTCGGTGACGCCCCGGTAGCCATCGGCGTCTTGTTGGAGGCGGAGGTAGGCGGCTGGGCCGGGGGTGGGGGTGACGGTAGGGCCCTGGCCGAGCGAGGGGGTGGAGGGGGTGGAGGGGGTGAAGACGGTGGGGTTGAGGGTGGGGACGGGCGTCACCGTGATCGTGGCTGCGGCCAGGGGCTTCACTACCAGGCGATGGAAGATGTCATCGACGGCGTCGGCGCGGCGCAGGCTGAGGTCGAAACCGGCGGCGCGGCTGGCGGCGTTCGCTCTGGGCAGTCGATTCTTGAAGGCGGCATCGTCCAGCCGGAAGGAGACATCCTTCCATTGTCCGCTGCCGCCCAATACCACCTCACCCTTCTTCTTCTCCCCGCTTTGGCTGTCGTACCATAGTTCCCAGCGGCTGCCTTTTTGGCTGGCGTCGCCGTCGAAAAAGGTCACGGTCACCTCGGCGCCGTTGATGCGGTCGGCGAAGTCGCTGGCGATATCGAGGTTGATGTTCGGCCAGTTAGTGGTCGTGCGGCGGGCGAACTCCCCGCGCCAGTCGGCGGCGGGGCCGAGGTCGAAGACGGCTGTCTCTTTGTCGATGGCATTGGCTGCGGCCTGTTGAGCCGCGGTCAGGTAGGGCAGCGTCTCCAATTCCGATCTCAGATACCAGCTATAGTCATAGATGTCAGGGCACTGGCCGTCGCCCTCCTTCACCGGCCAGGGGCCGCGAAAGGCAATCCAGACATCGGGAGTGGTGAAGGCCGACTTGCCGGCGTAGGTGTTGAAGAAACGCCACGGGTCGGCAAAGCGGACATTGCCGATGTCGCTGATTTGACCGTTCGTGGTTCTGTCGTTGAAGGGAAGGATGTAGTCGGCCCCTTTGTCCAGACCGTTCAACATCGCCCACCAGGTGAAGGCCTCGGTTGGGATCGGCGGCTGGCGCCCGCTTCTATCATAGCGGTTGTTGAACTCGAAGCCGATGGGCACATGGTCGCGATTGGCGGGGAGCGGCGCCCAATGGGTGACATAGGCCAGCGTGGCTTGGGGCGACTGGTTGCTGAAGGTTGGGTCGGTGATATAGCCCCAGAAACAGACGCCACTCGCGCGACCGCGATTGTCGCGATAGTCGCTGGTGAGCGAGGTCGTCATCAAGCCGATGCGCAACGCCGCCGCCCGCTGTACCACCTGCGCCCGCCCATTCTCGGCAAACGCCGCCGCCAGGTTGCTGAGCAAGGGTTTCTTGCCGGCAAAAGCGCGTGCGTGCGCCTCCAAGATGGCGATGTGGTAATCGCGCCATTTCTCGGCCGTGTAGCCGGCGTCTTCGTAGGCCTTCTGTTGGGCGCTTTTGTCGCAGGCCACATCCGTCCCCGGCCACGGCACCGGCTCGGCTGCATAGCCCAACCCGATCTCGACGGCGGCGAGCTTGGGGTTGTCCCGATACCGCTCGCCCAGGTCTTGAATCAGCTTGAGTCGCGCCTCTTGGACGGGGGGCGCCAGGTAGTTCATTTGCTGGCTGCGCTCGGCCCGATGATCAGCGCAGCCGGCAGGCGTTACCGCGATTGGCTGCGCCTCCGGTTTCAGCGTCCAGGCCGGCGCACAGGCATCCCCGCGAAACTGGTTGTTGATTTCGGCGGCCTCGCAACGCACCACCACCCGCAAGATGACCGGCTTGCTCATACGCGCCAGCGGCCCGTCGATGGCGTTCCAGTTGCGCCCACCCTTGGTTGCATCCTCGATCTGGCGCCAGGCGATGAAGAGATGGCTGCCGACGGCCCAATCCGTCGTGTTGGCGACGGGCGTGTTCGGATTGTCGTAACCCACATACATGCCGGGGTTCAACAGTTCCAACGGGGCTTCGACCAGTTCGGGCGTGGGTGTGGCCGAGGGGGTGGGGGAAAGAGCCGGGGCGGTGGCGGTGAGGGTCGGCGTCGATGTCGCTGCTTGGGGGGTGGGTGTGGGCGAGGGCGGCGGTGGGGGATTGAAGAGGCGCCAGAGCAGCCCGCAAACCAGCAGCATCCCAACCAGCAGGAGCAGCAAGAAGAGGATATAGCGCCGCGAGGGGGAGGAAGCGCCGGCAGGTGATGTCATGGGGGATGGCCCTGGAGATGGCGGACAGCGTGACCCTGCTTGATAGGCCCGAAACAGCGGTGCAAGAACGGCAAGGAGGCAAAGCTCGGCCCACCGTTGGCCCGATTATAAGGGAGTCGAAATCGCTGCGCAACTGGCTTTGGGGCGCTGGCAGCCTGCGCCCCGTGCTCACCCGCCCACAGCCGGTTTTTCGAGGATGCAGTAGATGTTGAAGGTCACGTATTCGGCGATCCAGGGCAGACGCCCCAGCCCGGCCAGCAGCCTGCCCCCCAGTTTTTCGCTGCGATTCGTCTGGAAGAAGACGATGCGCAAGCCCGATTCACGGAACAGCCGGCGATAATCGGCCAGCCGCAGGCCGTTCAGCCCCAGTTCCTGCAAGGCCGCGATGGGCCGGCGACGGCGGCGGTTGACATGGGCGATCAGGCGGCGTTCGCCCATGAGCACATGCGCCCACGGCAGCGGCAGCCCCAGACGCACGGCGTCGTGGTCGCCAAACGGGCTGCGGTAGAGCGGCCCAAAGCCGGCATATACCCGGCCGCCCGGCGCCAACCGCCGCGCCATCGCCGCCAACATGCCCGGCAAATCCAGGATGTGCTCGAATGAATCCTTGGAGACGATGAGATCGAAGCGCTCGGGCGGCCACTGGGCGAGATCGAGGCAATGGAACGAGACGCGGTCTTGCAGGTCGGGCCGCGTCTGCGCTAGATAGGTGCGGGCGAAGTCGATCAGCCGGTCGTTGAGGTCCAACCCCACCACCTCGCGCGCGCCGGCCGCCGCCATGTCAAGGCAAAGGCTGCCGTGCCCGCAGCCTACATCCAAAGCGCGCTTGCCCCTGAAATCAGGCGCGCCGCCAAAGCGAGACCAGAACCGGGGATTGCTACGCTCGCCGCGCGCGAAATAGTCCAGATCGATCTGGCTCAGTGCCATCGCCATGCTTTCCTGCCGGAGGGCCGGCGATCAACCGGTGTGGTGCATGCGCGCCACCACGGCCACGGTTTGACGTAGAATGTGCACATCCAGCCAGAACGAGCGCGCTTCGATATAGGCCAGGTCCCAGCGCACGATGTCGGCGAAGGGGATGCTGCTGCGCCCGTTCACCTGGGCCAGGCCGGTCAAGCCGGGCAAGACCGACAGCCGGGGCAAGAAATGGTCGTAATAGGCTTCGGCTTCGTAGTCCAGCGATGGCCGCGGCCCCACCAAGCTCATCTGCCCGGCCAGGACGTTGATGAGTTGCGGCAGTTCGTCCAGGCTGGTCTTGCGCAGGATGCGACCGATGCGCGTGATGGCGGCGCCGTTGCCGGTGGGTTTCAGCAGGCCGCCGTTGCTGCGCGGCCCTTGGGTGATCTCGCCGCGGATGACGGCCTGGGCAAAGGCCCGGTGCGCCGTGGCGTGATCCATGTCTGCCCGCATCGAGCGAAACTTGTAGAAAGCGAAGACCCTGCCCCCAAGCCCCACCCGGCGCTGGCTGATGATCACCGGCCCACCGTCGTCCAGTTTGATGGCCAGGGCGATGATCAAGAGCAGAGGCGAGAGGATGACCAACGCCGTCGCCGCCACGATCAGGTCGAAACACCTTTTGCTCCAACGGTAGGCTGGGTGCGCGGGCGCCGTTGGAACCAACGGCGTCGCCAGGACGGGTTCGTTGGCGGCAGGGCTTTTTGCTACGGTGGTGGGTGCTGCAACCGGGGCGATGAATCGGGGCTTGCTGGTGATCATTTCGTCGGCGTCCAGAATGTGATCGTCAGTTGCGGGCGGGCTTCGGGGTTGTGATAGTCGGCGGAGGCAAAGGTGTAGACGACTTTGGGTGGCGCCAGGGCCTTGACGATGATGCCGTGGTTGGCAGCCGGCTCGACTAGCCACGCCTGGGCCAGAGCGGTGATGTCCCAGCTGTACCAACGCCCGCTTTGCTCGACCTGTTGTTCGTCCTGACTGAAGCCGCTGCGGTCGTGGGGGATGCTGTTGGCGCCGGGCTGCTGCCAGGGCGCTCCCACCGCCGCCTGTTCCCAGGTGGCCTCGCCGGCGATCCAGGCCCGGTGCAAGGCGAAGACCTGGGCGGCGGCGACGTTGTCGTTGCTGCTGGTCAGCGCCCACAGGTTCAGGCGGGCGGCCACCACATGGGCGTTGGCCGGGATGCCGTCGAGCCGGAAGCGGAGCAGCGGTGCCATCACATCCGGCTGGCGCAACGAGAGGCGGTCGGCCTCGGCGTAGTTGGTTGCCGGCGCCCAGGCGCTCAGGTAGCTGTCGTCCAGGCCGGCGTAGCCCTCGCGCCCTGGTTGCAGGATGATGGTCTGTGGCTGGGGGGTGGGGGGCGGGTACTCCCGGTTCTGGCGGATCAGATGGGTTTCGTAGCTGAACGGCGGGCGGCGGGGGGTGGGGGTGGCGGTGGCGGTGGCGGTGGGGATGGGGGTAGGGGTGGGGGTGCGGGTGAAGGCCGGGGTGTCGGTGGGGGTGGGGGTGGCCAGGGGTGGTTCGTTGCATGCCACCGCCAGGCTGTAGAAGCCGTGGCTGCCGCCGAAGCCATCGACGACGATGAGGTGTTGGCCGGGCGGGAGCTCGTCGATTTTCAGGATGGCGTCGGCGGCCAGGCAATGGGCCAGGTCGCCATCGGGGAGGAGGAAGAGGTCGAGGTCGAGGCCGGGCAGGTGGTTGAGGGTGAGGGTAAGGGGCTGAGAGGCGGTGGTGTGCAGCCGGTAGCGGATCTCGGGGCCGGTTTCGGGCCAGTCTGGGCGGCAGGGATAGGCGCTGGTCTGGCTCAGGCCGGCGGCCGTGTCGCCGCTATAGACGCCGCCGCAAAAGGCGGGCAAAGGCGTTGGCGTCGTCCGCGGGGTCAGGGCGGATGCGAAGGGAGCGGCAGCAAACAGAAAGGCGGTGAAGAGAGCGAGGGGCAGGAAGATCAGAAAAAACCGTGTTGCGTGCTGCTGGTTGCGTACCCAACGATACGCAACACGCAACACGCAACACGAGAGGTCGACCATCATCCTGGCGCCTCAGATCATCCGCGCCTGAGCAGCGGCAGGTAGAGAGGGATGGCGGCCGGGGTGGTGGGGGTGACGGTAGG
>CAYWPZ010000261.1:0-6591 GCA_964460135.1 uncultured Caldilineales bacterium
AGGGCAGGAACGCGCTCAGGTGACGGGGCCGGCGGCGGCGGAAAAGTGCTCGAAATGGCGTTTGCTGACGGCGTCGTGCAGGGCCAGGGCGGCGGTGTAAAGCTCGCTGTAAGTGGTATAGAGCGGGGTCACGCCCAGGCGGATGTTGTCGGGGGCGCGGAAGTCGGGCAGCACACCCAGGTCATGGATCAGCGCCTGGGCGATGCGCCAGCCGTCGGCGTGGCCCAGGGCAAGGTGCGAGCCGCGACGCTCGGCCTGGCGCGGGGAGTTGAGGGTGTAGCCAAGCGGGGCCAGCATCGTCTCCCAGAGGTGGATCAGGTAGTCGGTCTGGCGAATGGATTTTTCCCGCACCGCCGCCATCCCTGCCTCCAAGAGCAGGTCGACGCCCGCTTCGACCGGCGCCAGTGAGAGGATGGCCGGGGTGCCGCTGAGGAAGCGGGTCAGGCCGGGGGCAGGGTGATAGTCAAGGGCGAACTCGAACGGCCGGGCGCGGCCCATCCAGCCGCTGATGGGGTTGGTCAGGCGCTCTTGCAGGTCGCGGCGGATGAAGAGGAAGGCGGGCGCGCCGGGGCCGCCGTTCAGATATTTGTAGGTGCAGCCCACGGCCAGGTCGGCGCCGGCGGCGTTGAGGTCCACCGGCACCGCGCCGGCGGCGTGGCTGAGGTCCCAGAGGATGAGCGCCCCGACCTGGTGTGCGGCTGCCGTGAGTGCGGCCAAGTCGTAGGTGTAGGCGCTCTTGAAGGCCGTGAGTGAGAGGACGAGCAGGGCCACATCGCTGTCGAGACGGCGGCGGAGGGTCTCGACGGGGCCGTGGATGCCGTCGGGCGAGGGCGCGATCTCGAGCCGGTGGCCCTGGCCCACCAGTTCGACCAGTCCCTGAAGGATATAGAGATCCGAGGGAAATTGGAGGTCGTCGCTGAGGATGCGACGGCGACCGGGCCGGGCGGCAAGGGCCGCCGCCGCCAGCTTGAACAGGTTGACCGAGGTCGAGTCGGCGACGATGACTTCATCGGCCTGGGCGCCGATCAGCCGGGCGATCTTGGCCCCCACCCGGCCCGGCAACTCCATCCAGCCCTCGTTCCAGCTGCGAATGAGCCGCTCGCCCCACTGCTGCTGCAGCGCCCGCTCTGCCAGGGCCGCCGCCGCCTGCGGCAGCCTACCCAACGAGTTGCCGTCCAGGTAGATGAGCCGGGGGTCGGCGACGACGAAGCGGGCGCGAAAGGGCGCCAGCGGGTCGTCGGCGTCCAGGCGGTGGGCGGGGGCGGCGTCAGGGATGGTGGACATCAGGCGAGAGTGAGACCGCCGCTGACGCATGTGCTTTGGGGTGGAGGGGGCGCAGGGCCGCGCGCACGGGACTGCCGTCGCCGTTGCCAATCTTGAGCGGCAGGGCGACCAGTTCGTAGACGCCGTCGGGGGCCTGGCTGAGGTCAAGGCCCTCGAGGATGGCGATGTGGTTGCGTTTGAGGGCGTGATGGCCGGGGAGGGTCTTGCTGTCGGCTTCATCCATCGAGGGCGCATCGGCGCCGTAGAGGATGACGCCCATCTTGCCCAGGTAGTCGGCAAGCTCTGGGCTGGGATAGACGAAGTCGCGGTGGAAAGTGGTGGGGTCGGCGTGGCTGGCCGCCGAGTGCACCAGCAGCCGGGGGGCGCGGCGCAGGTCGGCATGGGCGAAATCGCTGGCGAACAGCGGGCCGGCGGTCTTGCTCACGCTGACGACCTGGGCCAGGCCCCAGTAGATGTCCAGATGGGCGTATTCGATGGTGACGCCGGCATCGTCGAAGTGATAGGGGGCGTCGGCATGGGCGCCGGTGTGGGCGCTGAGGTTGAGGGTGCTGAGGTTGACGGCGGCGCCGCCGGCGATGGTGACGTTGCGGCCCAGGTGAAAATGCGCATCGCCGGGCCAGACGGCGATGCCTGGATGAAGGGTGCGGGAGATGTCGATCGGGTTCATGGCAGTGGAGGCGTGTTGGTTGGGGCGGAGGGGCCGGTCTCCTGGCCTATCCCTCTCCCCGCGCCGCCCGGTACAGCGCCAAGACGGTGGCGATGTGGTTCCTGGTTTCGGCGAGGCTGAGATAGGGCGCGGCGCCGGCGAGGATGGCATCGTGGAAGTCCTCGATTTCGCAGCCGTAGAGTTCGCGGTCGACGAAGGGGATGGGTTGGGGCGGGCCTTCGTTGGGGTGGAAGAGGAGCTGGCGCTGCGTGCCGTCGGCGCCGAGGACGAAGGGTCGGTTGAGGGTGAGCCGGCCGAGCGAGCCGTAGACTTCGGCCAGGCTGTAGAAGGGACTGTTGAACGAGGCGGAGATCTGGGCGATGCCGCCGTTGGCATAGACCATCTGTCCGGCGAAGACGACATCGACCCCGGTCTCGCCCAGGCGCTGTTCGGCAGCCACGCGCACGGGCGGCCCGCCCATCACAAATTGGGCGAAGCTGAGCGGGTAGACGCCGATATCCCAGAGGGCGCCGCCGCCGGTTTCGGGCCGCAGGCGGATGTTGTGGGCGTCGGTGAGGGTGAAGTTGAAGACCGCCCGCACCAGGGACACTTCGCCGAGGCGGCCCTCGCGCAGCCACCGACCCAGCGCTTTCATTTGCGGGTGATGCCGGTACATAAAGGCCTCGGCCAGGACGCAGCCAGAGCGGGCGGCGGCGTCGATCATGCGGTCGGTTTCTTCCAGGCTGAGGGCGAAGGGTTTTTCGCAAAGAACGTGCTTGCCGCTGGTCAGGGCTTTGATCGCCCATTCGCTGTGCAGGTGGTTGGGCAGGCTGATGTAGACGGCGTCGATGGCGGCCGAGTCGAGCAGGGCCTGGTAGGAGCCGAAGGCGCGGGGGATGCCCCAGTGGGCGGCGTAGGCAGCGGCCGTGGCCTGGCTGCGGCTGGCGACGGCGACGAGTTCGGCCCGAGGCGACGCCTGTAGGGCGGGGATGAGGCGACGGTTGATGTGTGCAGTCGAGAGGAGGCCCCAGCGGACGGGCGGCATGGCAGTTCTCCGAAATGGTGATGATGCGAGCAGTGTAGCACGGCGGGGCGCGAGCTGTCAGGTCTGGCTGCCCCGGCTTGCAAAAGCGGACATTGCCAGTATCATTCCCTCATCATCCCACCTGTGGCCATCGCCCAGTCTCCGATCTGCCTGACCCATGCCAAAAGCCCTCACCCTCCGTTTTTGGGGCGTTCGCGGCGCCATCGCTGTCCCCGGCCCCTACACCGTTCGCTACGGCGGCAACACCGCCTGCGTCAGCCTGCATTTGGGCGATGACGCCGTCCTCATCCTCGACGCCGGCACCGGCATTCGCAACCTGGGCAAGATGTTGGCAAGTTCCCAGACCGATCTCTACCTGGTTGTGACGCACATCCATTGGGACCACATTCAGGGCTTTCCCTTCTTTGGCCCGATCTATCAGCCGCGGCGCCTGACCTGCATCGTTCCCAATTTGGGCGAGACTCTGGCCCGCGCTCTGGTGGAGCAGATGGACGGCAACCGCTTCCCGGTGCGGATCGAGGATCTGCTCTCGGAGCGGCGCATCATTTTCGATGATCCGCGACCGCTGCTCATGGGCACGGGCTTCGAGGTCGAGCGAATCGGCCTCAACCACCCTGGCGGCGGCTTTGGCTATCGGGTGGAGAACGAAGGGCGGCGGGTCGTCTATCTCACCGACAACGAGCTGGACCCGCCCAACACACCGGTTACCAGCCACAGTGAGTTCGTGGCGTTCTGCCAGGATGCGGATGTGCTCATTCACGACGCCCAATACCTGGCCGACGACATGCCGGCTCACCGCGGCTGGGGCCACAGCCTGGTTTCGCAGGTGCTCGAGCTGGCGGTTGCTGCCGGGGTCAAACACGTCGTCCTCTTCCACCACGACCCCGACCGCACCGACGATGCCATCGACGCCATCCAGACCGGGGCGCGGGCCTGGCTGCAGGCGCAGGCGCCCCGGCTACGGTGCACGGCGGCTTTCGAGGGCCTGACGATCACTTTGTGAACCCGCGCTCCTCCTGCAACTACGGGCGCAGACAGCGATTGATG
Source organism: uncultured Caldilineales bacterium (assembly GCA_964460135.1). Taxonomy (GTDB): domain Bacteria; phylum Chloroflexota; class Anaerolineae; order J102; family J102; genus SSF26. The sequence goes on from CAYWPZ010000261.1 coordinate 4,023, forward strand.
AAGGACTACTATCTCATCCTCCAGGTGCACCCGCAGGCCGGGCCTGAGGTGATCCAGGCGGCGTACCGCCGTCTGGCGCGCCAGCATCATCCCGATGCCGTTGGCGGGGCCGACGATGCGGCCATGAAGGAGTTGAACGAAGCCTATGCCGTGCTGTCTGACCCCTCGCAGCGGACCCGGTACGACCAGCGCTATACCGCCCAGCCGCCGCCCTCCGGCCAGCCCACCCTCCCGCTCTGGCGGGCGCTGCTGCCCACGGCGCTGAGCCTGGCCCTGCTGGTGGTGCTCGTGCTCGATCTGTTCCGCTTGGGCGCGCGTGGGCTGCCGGAGATCACAGTGGTGCTGGTGGTGGTGGGATGGCTGGTCTATCACTTCAGCGGGCTGCGCGACCGCTGGCGGGGATAAGGGCGGCTTGACGGCTCGCAGCCGCGGGTGTATCATTTGCGTAGTCTATCTTACCAGGTTCCTTCCGATGCTTTCCTCGGTCCCAGGAGCATGCAGATGACCACCGGCGGCGAACGAACCTATCTCTTCATCATCAACGACGCGCCCTACGGCAACGAGCGCCCGTACAATGCTCTGCGCCTGGCCATGAATCTGGCCAAATTGCCGGAGACAAAGGTGCAGGTCTTCTTGGTGGGCGATGGCGTCAACTGCGCCCTGGCCGGTCAGAAGACACCCAATGGCTATTACAACATCGAACGCATGTTGCAGTCCATCGCCCGCCAGGGTCAGGTGGCTACCTGAGGAACCTGCTCGGAGGCCCGCGGGCTCGGGCCGGAGCGGTTCATAGCGACGGCAGAAGCCGGCAGCATGGCGCTGCTGGCGGCATGGACGGCGGCGGCCGACCAAGTGCTGGTGTTTTGAAGCTGCTAAGCCGGGTTGTCGGCGTCCCAGAAGCTGGCAACTGTGAAGACCACTCTCTATCTGCCCGAGGAGGCGCGAGCAATGACCGGCAAGACGATCTTGATTTTGGGCGGCGGCGTCGGCGGCATCGTCGCCGCCAACGCCTTGCGGCGCCGGTTGGCCAGCCAGCACCGCATCATCGTGGTGGACAGACGGGGCGAGTATGTCTTCACGCCCTCGCTTTTGTGGGTGATGGTGGGCCAGCGCCGGCCCGACCAGATCAGCAAAGACCTGCGTCGTTTGCTGCGGCCGGGCGTGGAGGTGGTGCGGGCTGAGGTCGAGGCCATCGAAGCCGAGCAAGGACGCATCCGGGCCGGCGGGGGCGAACTGGCCTACGATTACCTGGTGGTGGCGTTGGGCGCCGAGCTGGCGCCAGAGGCCATGCCCGGCTACGCCGAAGCTGCGCACAATTTCTTTGCTCCCGATGGCGCTGCCCGCTTGTGGCAGGCGCTGGCGCGTTTCGAGGGCGGCCGGGCCGTCGTCCTGGTCTCGTCGCTGCCCTACAAGTGCCCCGCCGCCCCCTACGAGGCCGCCATGCTGCTGGCAGACGCTCTGCGCCGCCGCCAGCTTCGCACCGGCAGTCGGGTGGAGGTGTTCACGCCGGAGCCGTTGCCCATGCCTGTGGCCGGCCCGGCCATGGGCGAGGCGGTGGTGCAGATGATGCGCGCCCGCGGCATCGCCTTTCACGCCAAATGTCAGGTGCAACGCATCGATGCCGAGGCGCGGGAGCTGGTCTTTGCCGACGGTGCGCGCGAGCCGTTCGACTTCCTGGCAGCCGTCCCCCCTCACCGGCCGCCGGCGGTGTTCCGGGCGGCCGGGCTGGCCAACGAAGCCGGGTGGGCGCCGGTGAACAAGCGCACCCTGCAAACGCGCTTCGACTCGGTCTACGTCATCGGCGATGCCGCCACGATCACCCTGGCCAACGGCAAGCCCCTGCCCAAGGCGGGCGTCTTCGCCCACGCGCAGGCCGAGACGGTGGCCGCGCGTATCGCCGCCGAGATTCAGGGGAGTGGGGCGCTGGCCGAGTTCGACGGCGCCGGCTACTGCTGGATCGAGATGGGCGGCGGCCAGGCCGGTTTCGCCAGCGGCGATTTCTACGCCGAACCCGACCCGAACGTGCCTCTGCCTCGCTCCGGCCGCTTGTGGCATTGGGGCAAGGTGATGTTCGAGCGTTACTGGCTGGGCGAGGGCGCCATGCGGGCGGCGATGCGGGCGGGGATGAACCTGGGGGCCAGGGCCTTCGACATCCCGGCCAAATTGTAAGCCTCCCCCGCTGCTCGCACGAAGGGGAACAATCCGCCCATACCCCTGATCCGCCCCACTGAAGCCCCCCCACACCTCTCGCACCACCTGTGGGTTTCCTCCCCGTCTGCCGCACTGGGCGTCGCCAAAATTCCTCCTATTTTGTATCACAAAGTGATACCTCTGGACGCCGGTTTTGTGCTTGAATGAAGGGGCCGCTCGCTCTGCCGCGGGCGAAAGGAGGCCCACCGTGAAACACCATATCGTCTTGCTCGTTCTTGCCGCCCTGGACCTGGCAGCGCCGCTTGCACCAGGCGCCATCGCCGCGCCGGTCGCGCCCGCGGCCAGCATCACCCTGCCCGCGGTAGCCGATTCCTACGTTTACTCGGCGACCGCAGGCGCCAACTATGGCGGGGCCGCC
>CAYWPZ010000262.1:0-6547 GCA_964460135.1 uncultured Caldilineales bacterium
TGGTGAAAGAAACGGTGGAAATGCATCACGGCCAGATCACGGTCGAGAGCAAACTGGGGGAGGGCACGCGCTTTCTCGTCAGCCTGCCCGTTGCCCCCAGCCAGACCCCTGCCGCCAACGGCGGCAGCCAAACGCCACGGCTGGCAGCCTGAAACGCGGCCCAGTTTGCGCCGCCCCTGGCATCTCTCCTACAATGGCCGCCTATGGCCGCCCCCCTTGCCCCCCGCGACCGGCGTTTCCTGCATCTGCTCGCCCTCTTTGCCCTGGTCTTGCTCGCCCTCTTCCTGCTGGTCGAGCGCCTGCCGGCAGCCTGGGCCGGCTTCTGGTATCCAGAAAGGCTGATCGGGCCGCAGGGCCGGCTGCGGCCGCAAGAATGGCTGTGGGGCGTCTATCCCATCACTTATCTACCGGGCTGGCTGCGCTGGGCAGCGATTGTCATTGCGGCCGGGCTGGTCATGGGGGCGGGCTTTGGCCGCGCCGGCGGCTTCGGCGCTCGCCTGCGCAACCTGAAGACAATTGGCTTCCCGCGCTCCGCCTGGGCGCACATCGCACTGGCCGGCCTCAGTTTCTCGCTCTTTTGGCTGGGGCGGGTAGTGCACACGCGTTGGGGCGATGCCTACCTGCTCGTCAAGGGCATCGCTCACCCCGATGTGCGGTTGCTCTACAACTGGCAGGCCCCGCTCGACACCCTCATTCACGCCCTTGTTTTCCGCCTGGGCGAAGGCCGGTGGGGCTGGCAGGACGCCCTGCCCGCTTACTGGTGGCTTTCTAGCCTGGCCGGGGTGGGGGCGGTGTGGATCCTGCTGCGGCTGGCCGACGAGATCGGCCGTACCAACCTGGAACGCTGGGCCGTGTTCGGGCTGATCGCCACCCTCGGCTCCATCCAGCTCTTCTTCGGCTACCCCGAAAACTACACCCTCATTAGCCTGCTCGTCCTGGCCTTGCTGTGGCTGGGATGGCGCTTCGCCCAGGGCCGGGCCTCGCTCTGGGTCCTCAGCGTCGTCCTGGCCCTGGCCAATGGCTTCCACCCCGCCACCCTCGTCCTGCAACCCTCGCTTTGGGCGCTGGCCCTGGCCGCGCGCGGTCGCCGGCGCTTTGGCGTGCGCCCGCTGGCAGCCCTCATCATCCCCCCACTGCTGGTCGGCATCGGCGTTTTTGCCCTCATGTCTGCGGGCGGGCACGGCCTTGCCGCCTTCCTCGGCGCCGAAGCCCCCGGCGGCGGCGACCATCGTTGGTTGGTACCGCTGTTCGGGGCCAGCAGCTCGTGGGAGTACTACACGATGTTCTCGCGCGGGCATCTGCTCGACTTCATCAACCAGCAGCTCCTGGTCATGCCCTTTACTTTGGTGCTCGTGCTGACAGTGGCTCTTGGCTATCGATCTCGGCTTCCCCGCGACCCCTTCGCCTGGTTCGTCTTGCTTGCCGCCGCCAGCTATCTCTTGCTTACCTGGCTCTGGAACCCCGACTATGGCGGCCAACGCGACTGGGACTTGTTTGCTGTGGCGGCCTGGCCGGCCACCCTCTTGGCCGCCTATTGGCTCACGCGCGCCCTGAACCCCCTGACCCTGGCCCGCGCCCTGCTCATCATCTTGCCCGTGCAAGCCCTGCACACTGCCGCCTGGGTCTTCAGCAACACCCGCCCCTGGGAATGGCCCACCTGAACCGCCGCCCTCGCGCTCTCCTCCTCGGCCTCCTTCTGCTGGCCTTCGCCCTGCGCCTGTTCCGGCTCGAAGACGCCAACATCTGGTGGGACGAGGGGCTGGCCGTCTGGGCCAGCCGCATGCCCCTGGGCCAGATGGCCGCCTGGACGGGGGCCGACGTCCACCCGCCGCTCTACTTTGCCCTGCTTCACTTCTGGCGCCTGGCCGCGGGCGAAAGCGAATTCGCCGTGCGCTTCCCCTCGGCAGCCGTGGGTGTGCTGACGGCGGCGGCGCTGTGGCGGCTGGGGCTGGCCATGGACCCCAGACGCCCGTGGCTGGCCCTGGCCGGGGCGACGCTCCTGGCGTTTTCCCGCTTTGCCATCTGGTGGTCGCAGGAAGCGCGCATGTACATGCTGGGCGGCCTGCTTTGCACCCTCAGCCTGCTACTCACCCTCCTCTTGCAGCGTCGCTTCAGCCTCGGCCGGGCCATTGCCTGGCTGCTCGTCACCGCCGCCGCCCTGTGGACGCTCTACCTTCTGGCCTTCCTGCTCATCATCGAGGGTCTGTACTGGCTTTTCAGCCTGCGATCAGAACCGAACACCCGCCAACGCTGGCGCCTGCTCCGGCACTGGATCTTGTTGCAGGCCGGCGTCCTGGCCATGTTCCTCCCCTGGCTGCTCTACGCCCTCCCGCGCTTGCGCTCCTGGTCGGTGCAGACCGCCTTCGACGCCGGCCTCTTCGCCCGCCTCTACGCCACCCTGCTGGCCGTCGGCGTCTCCACCGACATCGACGCCTGGCGCTGGCCGGTCATCTTCATCTTTGCCCTCCTGGCCCTCGGCCTGCTGGCCCAATTCCTCCCCCTCCCTCCTTCCTCGCGTCTCTCCCTCCCTGCGTCTCCCCCTCTCCCCCTCCCTGCATCCCTACCTCTCCCCCTCCTCGCCATCCTCATCCCGCCGCTCATCGTCTGGCTGCTGACGACCCTGCCGCGCGGCTTTGGCTACGCCCCCAAACCAGAAGCCCGCTACCTCCTACCCTTTGCCCCGGCCTTCTACCTGCTGGCGGCCTGGGCGGTGGCCGGTTTCAGGTCGAGGAGGGGGAGCCGCGCGCCCCGGCTGGCCCCGGCCCTCTTCTGCGCCCTCCTTGCCGTCCAAATCTGGAGCCTGGGCGCCTACTACCGCCACCGCTACCGCGCCGACGACTACCGTTCGCTCGCCCAAACGCTGGCGGCCCACATCCAACCGGGCGATAGCGTCATCCTCCACACCGACCAACCCTGGCCCGTCTTCGCCTACCACTACCCCCGCCCCTTCAGCGGCACGCCCAACGGCCAACAAGCCACACCCGCCGAAGTCGAGGCCCGGCTGCGCCCCCTGTGGCAGCAGAACAAGGCCCTCTGGCTGGTGGTGAACGAAGACGCCCTGCGCGCCGACAAAGACCGCCTGTACGAAAGCTGGCTGCAGGCGCAGGCCGCCGGGCAGCAAGAATGGCGCTTGGGCGACAAACGCCTGGTCACCTTCGCCCGCACACCCGCCCGCGCCGCCGCTCTATCCGCCCTGGCCCCCGATTTCAGCCCTGCGCCGCCCCCTCGCCCACTGCCGGGGCCAGGCGGAACACTGGTGGGCTGGGAGCAGCCCTTGCGCCGCCTGCGCGTCGGCGAACCCGCCCACCTCGCCGCCACCATCGCCCACCTCGGCCCCGGCCGGCTCACTCTGTCCCTGGGCGACCCGCCCCTGGCTCAAACCGAAATCGAACTCGCGCCCGGCCCCGTCCGCTTGCGCCTGCCCCTCACCCTCATCCCACCGCTCACGGCCAGGCCGGGCTGGCAGCCATGGCGGCTCAGCCTGGGCGCCGGAACGGAGACGGTGGGATGGGTGCAACTGCTGGGGAGCGAGACCGAGTTCCCGACCGCAGCGGCCCTCTCGCCCCAGCATCCCGTACAGGCCACCTTCGGCGAACCGCCCCTTGTCCGGCTATTGGGCTACGATCTCGGCCAAACCCAAGCCGGGCAACACCTGGCGCTCACGCTCTATTGGCAAGTGCTGGGCCAGACCCCGATCTCCTACAAGGTCTTCAGCCACGTCGTCGGCCCTGACGGGCGCCCCGCTGCCCAGGGCGATGATTACCCCCTCCACGGCCAGCGCCCCACCACCACCTGGCAACCGGGCGAGATCATCAGCGACGCCTACACCATCCCCCTGCCCCCCGACCTGCCCTCCGGCCGCTACCCGCTCAAGATCGGCTTCTACGACCCCGTCACCGGCGTGCGGCTGCTGGCCCGCGATGCTGCAGGTCTGGCGCTGCCGGATGAGCAACTGCTGTTGGGGGAGGTGGAGAGGTAGGGTTCGGGGTGCCGGGTGCCGGGTTCGGGGTGCCGGGTTGCGGAGACGGGAGGGGCGGGGTGGGTTTCAGGGCGCCGGGGACCGGGGCGGGGGCGGGGTTTCGGGGGCCGAGAGTTCGCGCTTATGAGCGCGCGTCGGCTTCGACGGCGACATCTTTGCGCACCGCACGCATCGCCCTGGTCGCGGCCAGCCGAGTGCGGGCGCGCCGGCGCCATTGCGCCGCCCTCGTCCGCACGGAGGGGATGCGCAACACCAACAGCAGGATCAGTAGCGCGCCCCACAGCAGCGGCTGGCGAATATCCGACTTCTGCACCCAAACATAGTGGAACACCGCCAGCACGCCCGCCAGATACACCCACTTGTGCAGCGTCGTCCACCGCTTGCGCAGCCGCTTCTGCCAGCCTTTGGTCGAGGTGATGGCCAATGGCAGGAGGATGAGAAAAGTGGCAAAACCGACCAGGACATAACGCTTCTCGGTCAGTTCCAGCCAGATCAGACGGAAATCGAAGCCGTAATCGAGGCCGATATAGATGAAAAAGTGGATGAGTGCATAAACAAAAGCATAGACGCCCAATGGCCGCCGCACCTTGATCGCCTGGCGGAAGCCGAAGATGGTGTTGGCGGGCGTGCAAGCCAGGGAGGCGATGAGCAGGACGATGGCCGCCTTGCCCGTGCGGAAGGTGATATCCTGGATGGGGTTGACGGACAGGTTCCCGCGCCCCACATCCCAGGCCAACACGGCCAGCGGCGCCAGGGCGGCGAGATGGACGAGGATCTGGAAGCGGGTGAAGTGGAGGCGGGGCATGGGGGGGGGATTGGAGATTGGTTATTGGAGATTGGTTATTGTGTCGTGCGTATTGCGTGTCTTGTATGGTTATTCGCTATCTGTGTTTCTTCCTATCTGTGTCATTATCCTAGAAGTTGGCGCGGAGGTCCATGTTGGCGTAGAGGTGGGCGACCTGCTCGGCGTAGCCGTTGAAGGACAGGGTCTCGCGACGGCCCAGTTCGCCAATGCGCCGCTCGCTGCGCTGCGACCAGCGCGGGTGATCGACTTGCGGGTTGACATTGGCGTAGAAGCCATATTCGTGCGGGGCCGCAGCCATCCACAACGAAACCGGCTGTTCCTCCACCAAATCGATCTTGACAATGGATTTGATGCTCTTGAAGCCGTATTTCCAGGGCACAACCAGTCGCACCGGGGCGCCGCTCTGCGGCAGCAGGGCCTCGCCATACAGCCCCGTGGCCAGCAGAGTCAGGTCGTGCATGGCCTCATCCAGGCGCAACCCCTCGACATACGGCCACTGATACCAGGCGCTGTTCTGGCCCGGCATCTGCTTGGGGTCGTAGAGCGTCTCGAAGCGCACGTACCTGGCCTTTGAGGCCGGCTCCACTTGCTCCAGAAGCTTGCGCAGTGGAAAACCCCACCAGGGGATGACCATCGACCAGGCTTCGACGCAGCGCAGACGATAGACCCGCTCCTCATGGTCGAACTGGCGCAGGGCGTCGAGATCATAGACGCCCGGCTTGTTCACCAGCCCCCCCACCTGCACCTGCCAGGGCGAGGTGACGAAGTTCTTCGCCCGCGGCGCCACTTCCTGCTTGTCGGTGGAGAATTCGTAGAAGTTGTTATAGTTGGTGATGGCCTCGAAGTCGTTGGCCGGGTCGCCCAGTTCATCCGCCCTGGCGGCGGTGGAGGCGGCGCCGGTGGGGGCCGGGGCCGCCGACGGGGGGGTGGGCGCGGCGGCGGGGGCGCAGGCGGCCAGGGCGAAGGCGCCAGCAGCCAGGCCTGCCGTTCTCAGGAACTGACGGCGGGAGTAAAACAGGTCTTTGGGGGTGATCTCGGAGGATCGGGGTGTGGGTGTCATGAGAAAAGCCGCCTGGTAGGAGAGAAACACCTGACAACTTCTTTGGGACTGTCAGATGGAGAGCATCGAGCAATGCACTTGAGCCTGCAACTTGCCCGTAGCTTACGCTCCGCGCCTGAAACCGGCCTTAAGCAAAGGTTATCAGAAAGTTACGGCAAAAAAGAGCCTCGCAGGGTGTGACCCCTGCGAGGCCTGGCGAGAAAGTGGTGGGCGCTAGCGCTAGCCGAGACAGGCCCTCACCTGGGGGGCGTAGATGCGGTTGGCCCAGGTGCTGGCGCTGACCCCGCGCGAGGGCGGCTGCACCCGCTGGCTGGCTATCTGGCCGATGACATTGTGGTCTTTGTCGGTCAGATAGATGATGATGAAGTTGCCCGGCCAGGATGGCGGCAGCGGTAGCACGCCAAAGGATTGCGGTCGGCACTTCTGCAACGGGTTTTCGACCGTGACCCAGCGCACACCCACGACGACGCCGTTTTCGATGATCGGCTCAGCTATCCAGCCAGGCGGCGGTTGCGGCCATTGCGCGCCTTGCCAGGGTGGATTCTGTTTGTCGAAGTAGATCTCGAAGTCATGCACGATGCCATCCAGCTCATCGAGGAGGACATGGATGTTGATGGTGGTGATGCCGGTGGCAGGGTCGGTGAAGAAGGTGGAGGAGACGCCGGTGAGAACGGGCGGGACGCGAGGCGTGGGGCTGGGGGTG
>CAYWPZ010000263.1:0-6542 GCA_964460135.1 uncultured Caldilineales bacterium
CGCCTGCGGCCGGGGGAGAGTGGGCGCGGCCGGGGTGTGCTTCTCAATCAGGACGCGGCCGAGACGGATGGCCTCGCCCCTCTCCGCTTTCCTTCCCCGCGCCTCGTCGGTCTGAACGGGCGCCAGCCGCACCCGCTGTGGTGGTTGGGCGTTAGCGAGGCCATCGGCGATACCGTCGCCCGGCGGGCGCTGGGGCCAGTGCGGGGCGAAACCGAGGCCGCGATGACGGTCTGGGCGGCGCTGGCCGGCGATGTGACCATCTGGGCTGAGCGGCTCAGCCAGACCAACCTGCCGCAGACGGCAACGCAGCCGCCCTCCGACCCGGCCGACATCGGCCTCAGCCTTCTCTCGGCCCCGAGCGACCAACGCCAGGCCGCCCGCAACTTCGCCCTGTTCTTGCACACTCGCTTTGGCGAGGCCAAGACGCTGGCCTGGCTACTGAAGCTGCACGAGCAGACACTCAGCGCAGCTTCCCCGGCCATCGACGATTTCACCATCGATCAGCTCCGCCAGGCATGGCGCACGAGGTTGTAGCGCCGCTACGTTCGTGTCGATTTGCGCCCTTCGTGGTCGGCAACGGGCAGCAGATCGATGACGGCCACCTGGGGCGGGCAACGAAAACGGAAGGGAGTGGATTCGCCCATCCCGCGGGCGACGAACATGCGCCCGCCGCCGGTCAGATCATCGAACCAGCCAGAGGCGTGGCGGCGGGGCAGCCGTGTGCCTTGCGTGTGCACGGCCCCCAGCCAGGGCAGCACCACCTGCCCGCCGTGTGTGTGCCCCGAAAGCGCCAGCGCCAGGTTGGGTGGGGCGGCGTAGGCCAGATCGGGGTGATGGGCCAGCAGCAGCACCTGCGCCGCGGCAGGGATGTCGGCCCAGGCCTGCGCCAGGTCGGGCGCGCCTTCGATGGGGTCGTCCACGCCCGCCAGCCACAAGCCGGGATGGCCGGGCACGGGCACGGCGGCATTGTGCAGGAGCTGCACGTCATAGAGTTCGAGCAGGGCGCGCAGCTCGCCGGTGTTGTTGGCCGTGCGGGCAAAGCGCAGCCGCTGGTTGCGCGCGATGCGTAGCCCCAGCCCCGCCACCGCGCCCAAGCCGGCGATGGCCGCAGCCAACTTGCGCCGCGGCCCCCTCGCCGCCGCCACTGCCTGCCCCACCCCGCCGAAGAACTGTCCCCACGAATATTCGACGTAGTCGTGGTTGCCCAGCACGGCGTAAAGGCCCAGGCGGGCCGGCGGCAACAGCCGCAACAACGACTCGACGGCAGCCAGACCGGCGTCGTTGTGGAGGAAATCGCCGGTGAAGAGGATGAGGTCGGGGCGCAGGCCGGGCAACAAGCGCTGGAGCCGCTGCAACCGCCGTCGTTGCACCCAGTCTTCGCGGCCGAAGTGCTGGTCGGCCAGATGCAGCAGGCGCAGACCGGCGCCGACGCCGCCCGGCAGCGCGATCTCGTAGCCATCCAGCCGCATCCCTGGTCGCTCGCCGGCCCAGGCGTAAGCAAGCGCCCCCGCCCCCGCCAGCCCGATCAGGCCGAGCAGTTTGCCTCTCATGGTTGGCGGCCCTCCACCGCCGCCAAGGCCCGCCGCGCCGCCTGGCTGATGCCCCAATCGCGCCCGGCAGCCAGTCTGCGCAAGGCAGGCCGCGCTGCCGCCGTGCCAAAACGCTCCAGCCCCTCGATCGCGGCCAGGACGAGCCAGCGGTTGCCATCGGCGAGGGCGTCGAGCAAAGGCAGGGTGGCGGCCGGGTCGCCCAGGTCGCGCAGGGCTTCGGCGGCGGCTCGGCGCACTTCCTGGCGGCGGTCGTGCAGCAGGTCGGCCAGCCGGATGAGGGTGCGGTCGTCGGGGAGGGCGATGAGGGCCGGGGCGGCGGCGGCGCGGATGCGGGCATCGGCGGCGAAGGTGGCCTCGTAGAGGGCGGCGTGGGCCTGCGCTTCGCCCCCGCGCCCGGCCAGGCTGCGGGCGGCTGCGACCTGGGTTTCGCCGTCGCCGTGCCGCAGCAGGTAGATCAGGCGCTCGCTGGGAAGATCGTCCATGGCGGTAGTGTGGGGGGATGCGCCGCCGATGTCAAGTAGACCGATCCAAAAGCCGGTCATGGTTGGCCGATCGCATGAGCATCTTGGCGCCGTTCACCTGGGAACGAGGCAGCGGCGCCCAATCGGGCCTGCAGGCAAGCCCTGGGCAGCAAAACGCCCTGGTCATGCGACCAGGGCGCTTTTTGGGAAGGGTAAGGAAAGGGAATCAGGCGGCGAGCTTCTTGCTCAGGTCATCGACTTTGCGCGAGAGATCGGCGATCTTCTTGCCCAGTTCGGCCACATCGCTGCGCGAGGGGACGTTCATGCGCGAGAGGATGCCCTCGACGCGGCCATCCAGCACGCCCTCGATCTTGATCTCTGGCTTCGGCAGCTCTTTCGGTCGGCGCTCGAACAGATCGGTGATCATCTCGCGACCGTCTTTCTCGGCGATCTCGCCGCGCTCAACCAGCCGGCTGACGATGGCTTCGATCTCCTCTTTGCCCAGAGCGACGGTGCCGATGGCGGCCAGGAGGACATTACGGACGACTTTGGTCACCGGGTTCTTGCCGTTCACTTCGGCGGCCTTCTCGGCCACTTTCCCAGCCGCAGTCTGGGCGGTTTTGGCGGTCTTGGCGACGGCGGCGCGGGCGGTCTTGATAGTTTTGGCGCCCTCTTCGGCTACGGCCTCGACGGTTTTGGCGGTTCTTGCAGCAGGCATGTTGGTGTCTCCTTGGCGCCCCACAAACAGGGGCGGTGTGGTTGATTGAATGGAATGTCGATGCGAAATGACGCACTGCGTCATAACAGCGCCATCTTAGCACAGCGCGTCATGGCTGTCAAGACCCAAATGCGAGGCGGTGCGAGGCCCTACTCCCTCCTCCCTCCCAAAACCGGCTGCCAGCCACGCCTTTGTGGAGGCAGCCACCAGGAAGCGCATGGCGCCGCCTAGGGTGCAAAGCATAGCCCAGGCCGGCAGTGGAAGTCAAACGGGCCGCGTGCAATGTACGGGCGATCACCCGTCTGCTTCCCCCCGGCGGGGTTCAGACATTGTAGCGCCGGAACTGGGCCAGGGGCGCGGCCAGCATCGCTTCCACCGCCGCCCGGAACTCGGCCAGCACCTGGGCCTCGTCGATGGTCAGCAGCCGCCGCCCGCGCATCAGCCAGCGCCCCGCCACCATTACATCGCGCACATCGGCCGGCTGCGTGCACCACACCAGGTTGGCGACCACATCGTGCAGGGGCTGGAAATGGGCGGCGCTGGTATCGACCACGATCAGGTCGGCGGCGTGGCCGGGGGCCAACAGGCCCGCCCGCTCGAAGCCGAGGGCGCGGGCACCGTTCGGCCCGGCCAGGTGCAAGGGCGCCGCCCCGCCCAGCAGAGTGGCGTCGGCCTGGGCCTGCCGCTGGCTGAGCACGGCCAGCCGCAGCTCGTTCCACAGGTTCAGGGCCGTGCTGCTGCCGGCGCCATCAGTACCCAGGGCGACATTGATGCCCAGGTTGAGCATTTCGGGCAGGCGGGCCACGCCCAGGCCGTATTTCAGGTGCGTGCTGGGGCAGACGACGACGTTGACCGACTCGCCGGCCAGGATGTCGAGGTCGATATCGCTGGCATGGATGGCATGGGCGAGGATGGTGTGCGTCTCGAACAGGCCGCGGTGGGCCAGGAATGCGATCGGGGTCATGTCGTGGGCGGCCAACGACTGCAATACCTGTTCGGCCGTCTCGGCGGCGTGGATGTGGATGCCGATGTTCTCGCGCACGGCCACGGCCGCCGTCCGGGCCAGGAAAGCGTCGGGGCATTGGTAGGGCGAGTGCGGGCCAAAGAGGGCGCGCAGCCGGCCATTGGCGGCGCCATCGTTGGCGCGCACGAAGGCAAGCGTCTGCGGGATGGTGATGCCAAGTTCTTGCTCGCCCGGCGTTCCAAATACCGCCCAGGCCAGGCTGGCCCGCACGCCCGTCTCTTCGACGGCGCGGGCGACCTGATCCATGTGAAAGTAATGGTCGCCAAAGCCGATCACCCCGCCCCTCACCATCTCGACGATAGCCAACATCGTCCCCCAATAGACCATTTCCGGCGTCAGGGCCGATTCCAGCCGCCAAATGCGCTCGTTGAACCAGCGCTCCAGGGGCAGGTCTTCGGCGTAGCCGCGGGCGAAGGTCATGGCGGCGTGGGTGTGGGCATTGTAGAGGCCGGGCATGAGCACGCGCCCGCCCAGGTCGATGACCTCATCGGCGGCGAAGCCGGCCGGCGGGCGGCCGACGGCCACGATCTCGTCGCCGGCGATGGCCAGGGCGGCGTCGGTCAGGATGCGGTCGTCGTCATCGAGGGTGACGAGGGTGGCGTGGGTGAGGAGGGTAGTGGGCATCTACGCTTGCTCTCCAGCCAGACGTTCCAGCAGATCGGCCACGCTTAGCCCAAGCGCCTGTTCGCGGAGATAGGCCCAATCCAGGCGGTCGCCTTGCGCTTTGACGATGCCCAAGACGTCCTGCCACTGGCGATCGGAGATCTCGCCGCCCAACCGGTACCACTCCAGCTTGGCGAGAATGGTGTCCTCGGCGCTGGCGAAATAGGCGCTACGAGCCGGTTCATCGGCGACGGCGTGCAGGCGGCGGTTCGCCATCTGCATGCGGTCGAAGCGTCGATTCTTGGCGATAAAGATATCCACTTTGAACATCGTTTCCAGGTGGATGAGATTGAAGCTGCGACGGCGGTCGATGGCCTCGCGCATGGCGCCTTCGTCGACATAAAAGGCATGATGCAGGCGGTCGATGAAGGGGCGCACGTGCGGCAACTCAAGGGCAGCGACGATATCGCTATCAAACGTGGCGCGGGACACCCCATGCCAGGAGCTGGCCAGCGAGCCGCCAATGGCATAGGGCACGTTCAGATCATCCAGAACCTCGACGACCAGCAGCGTAATGGTAATTGGCTCAGACGGCATTTTCCTGCCCTTCGAGCAGCAAAGGCCCGTATGCTTTCTCTGCCAGTTCCGGCCCTAGCAGGAGATCGGCCAGGCGACGGCGCAGTTCCGCCTCGCCGGCATGAGGAAATCGTTCGCGCAGCCCGCCCAGCATGAGTTGTTTCGTGGCAGCAACTAGTTCGCCCACGATGACCAGCTTGCGCGGGCCAGGCGCCCTCCGATAGAGGTCCAGCAGCATGGCCTCAGCTTCGGGCGTCGTGTCGGAAAAGAGCGTGGTCATGACGCCAACTTTACCATCGATGGGCCGGGCGGACAAGCCCATACTGGGGGCGGGCGCCGTCCCGTCGCTATCCGAACCTCGTAGCCATCTCCTTTGCTTTATGTCAAGCAGCCGCGAGCGGGCAGCCAGAGAGGGGGCTTCGCCCCCCTCTGGACTCCCCCCGATCAGAGTTCAGATGTCAGAGGGTTCAGAGGCCAGAGCGGGGAAATAGGGGCGACGACCGCACGACCACGACCCGGAACCCGATGTAGTGGTTCCAACTGTACGGGATGCCCCTGAGGCGGAAGGCGGCGGCGGCAGCGGCGGGACGGGAGCCCCACGACCCGCCCAGCAGGACGCGGAGGGCGTCGCCCTCCAGGTCGTCATCCACTTTTTTCTCATAGCCTTCATAGCTGCCAATCCATTTCGTGGAACACCATTCCCACACGTTCCCCGCCAAATCAGCGGCGCCGCAGACAGCATTCCCAGCCGGGAACAGGCCCACAGCTGAGGTGCTGCCAATGCCGGTTTCATCCACGTTGCAACGATCGGCAACCTTGCCGGCATCGGCCCAGGGATAACGGCGGGCATCGGTGTGCCGGGCCGCCCGCTCCCACTGCGCTTCGGTGGGCAGGCGGATGTCCTGCCCCGTTTGCTCCGACAGCCAACGGCAGAAGGCCACGGCCTCGTACCAGCTCACGCCCACCTGCGGATGGTTGGGCGTCTGAAAGGGTTCACCGAATGTCGGCGGCCCTTCGCGGCCTTTGCGCTCTCGCCAGGCCCAACCGGCCGGCGTCCAAAAGCGGGCCGTGTGGTAGCCGCCGGCGGCGGCGAAGACGCCGTACTGGGCGACGGTGATGGGGTAGCGGCTGAGGCGGTAGGGTTGGGTGATCAGGCGGCAGGTGAAGCGCGGGATTTCAGCCTCACTGCCCGCTTCGCCCTTGTCGTTGCCCATGGGGAAGGGGCCAGGCTCGATCACATCCGACCAGGCAAGGGCAGGGAGGCCGCTGGCCGGGTCGAGGCCCACGCCGGGGCGGGGGTCGCCGAGTTGGCCGAGGACGCGGCCGGCGGCGGCGCGCAACGGACCAGGAGCAGGCAGCTTGGGGTCTTCGATCAGACCAACGAGCCGATCGACGACAAGTTTTTTCGTTGCTGCATCCTGGCTATCTAGTTCCAGGAAAGAGGCGGCGGCCAATTCGGCGCCGGCCAGGGCAAGGATATTCGTGGCTGCGCAGGCGGCCAGGCCGCGGACGAAGGCCAGGGCGGCTCCCTGGCTCTTCAAACCCAGATAGCCAGCCGTCAGCAAGACAGTCTCCCGCCACCATGACTGGCTCAGGCGTCCCTCGGCTTG
>CAYWPZ010000264.1:0-6503 GCA_964460135.1 uncultured Caldilineales bacterium
CCAGCGTGACGTCGACATGACACCGCAGCTCACGCGGGTGAAGGCGGCCAACCCCCAGGCGCAAGTGCTGCTGGGCGGCCTGGCCTATGAGAACTGGTGGGATCCTCCGCGCTGGCGGGGGCCGTTCGACCCCAATTTTCTGGACGAAGTGCTGGCCGCGGGCGGCGGGCGCTACTTCGACATCATCAATTTCCACTACTATCCTGCCTGGGCCTGGGTGTGGGACAACGGGCGGTACAACGATGACATCATCCACAAGGCCAACCACATCCGCCAGGAAGTGCGGAACGCCACCGGCGCCGACAAGCCCATCTTCTGCACCGAAACGGGCTATCCCACCAGCGGCCCATCCGCCGACAACATCCCTTACAACGACGAACTCTCGGCCCGATTCGTATGGAAAGAATATGTGCGGGGAATGGCGGCGGATCTGCCGGTGCTCATCTGGTTCGAGGCCATCGACGAATCGTGGCTACGCTATGCCCACGGCCTGCTGCGAGCCAACTTCGCGCCCAAACCCGCCTATCATGCCTACCGCACGATGATTACCGAACTCAGCGGGGCCGCCTTCTTGCTGGCGCGCCGTGACCTGCCCGAACAGGTCGAAGGCTACGACCTGATGGTGGACGGCCGGCGCAAGACGGTGCTCTGGACCCGAAGCGGCCAATCACTCGACCAGAGCTTGCAGGTGGCGGCGGCGGGGGGCAGCCTGCGCATCCTCGACAAACTGGGAACGGCCGTCCTTGTCGCCGATGGCGGGGCCGGCGACAAGGACGGGCGGCGCGACGGCTGGGTGCGGACGGGCATCGATGGCAGCCCCCGCCTGGTGCAAGACCTCAGCCAGCCCACCCCCACCGCCACCATCACCCCCACCGCCACCACCACCCCTACGCCCACCCGTACGCCTACCCACACGCCTACCCACACGCCTACCCGCACGCCCACCCGCACGCCCACCCGCACACCCACCCGCACGCCAAGCAGCACGCCCACGGCCACACCTTCGCCGACATTCACGGCTTCACCTTCTGTCACGCCTTCCCAAACGCCTTCCCAAACGCCTTCCCAAACACCCACGGCAGAGCCAGCAACCGCCACGCCCACCCCGACGCCGGCTGCGACAGCCTCGCCGACGCCGACCGCCACGCCGCAGGCACCGATCTACTACTTCCCCCGTTTGGTTATGGGCGCGTCGCCACGGCGCGCCCCCCTCTCGCGGTAGCCTTGCCTGCCCACACCTTGACAATGCCAGTCCAGCGGGGTACATTCCCCCGGCCTTGACCCAGGCCGAGGAAGATTGGAAGGGCGCTGGGAAAATCGACATTTATCGATGCGATCGCCTGTGCGCAAGCCAGACAAGCAGCAAGCAGCCCGTCGTAGCATCTGCTCCGGGCCTTGCGACAATAAGTACAGACGCCACTTGCCTGCCGGATGGTCGCGCAAGACGGCGGAGCTTGCCCCCCAGGAGGGTCGATTGTGACGAACGCCATCACATCCGGCAACGAACTGCCGATGGGGACTCGGCCTCGGACAGTTGCCGCCCTGGCCGCGATTCTCTTTCTGGCGACGGCTGCCATGGGCGTGTGGGCGGCTTTCGACCAGGAGTCCGCCTGTCGACGCCTGCTCTTGATCGCGATCGGCGTGGTGCTGATGACGATGGTTTGGGCGGCGGGACGAGTATGGGGCGAGCGCGCCCTGGGGTGGATGGCGCTGGGTTGCGCCCCAATTGCTGGTCTCCTGGGTGCGTACTTTGTGCTGACCTTCGACTGGGCGGGCAAAGGCGCCAACAAACTGCCGGTGTTCTATCAGATGGGGCTTTGGCTACAGGCCAGACGGCCAGCTGTGCCCATCCCTGAAAACCTGCACCCCAATGTCGCCGCCTCGGGTTTGATCGTACTCATCTGCCTGGGCGCAGGCGGCCTGCTCTGGCTACGGCGGCGACGGGGCCGGGTGCAGGGCGTGTTGGCGGCGCTGGCAGGACTGACGCTGGCCGCGACGGGTCTGGCGCTGGCATTCACCGTGGCGCGCGGCGCCTGGTTGGGTTTGCTGGCGGGCTTTCTGGCCGCCGCTTATCTGCGCTGGCAGAGCTGCGGTCAGCCCAGCGCAAAAGCTCGTTGGTTGGTGCGGGCGCTTGGGATCATCGCCGTCTTTGCACTCGCCGCGTCCCTGTGGCTGGCCGTTGCCTCGCCCGCCTTCGCCCCCGCGGGCGGCGGTTCGAACACCGTCATCAATCGCCTGGCCCTGTGGCAGCACGCCTTCGACCTCATCCGCGATTATCCCTTCACCGGCAGCGGCCTGGGCAGCACGATGATGACGCACGCCGTCTATGTCATGCTCATCCATGTCGGCTTCATCGCCCACATGCACAACCTTTTCTTGCAGATTGCCATCGAGCAGGGGCTATTCGGGCTGGCCGCATTTCTCATTCTCCTGGCTTTGGCCGTCTGGCGGGCATGGCTTGCCGCTGGTGGCAGCCCCCTGGCCTTGGCAACAGCGGCGGCGCTGATAGCAATGACCGTGCATGGGCTGGCTGACGCCGGCCTCTATGCCTCGCGCATGATTCCGCTCATGCTCCTGCCCATCGGCTTCGGCCTGGGATTGCCTGTCCCCGCAGCCAAATCGTCTCCCAAGCAGCGACGCACGGCCACGGTCATCTTGATCGCCGCCCTCCTGCTGCTCACCACCCTTTTCCTGCTCCTGCCGTTCACCCGCGCCGCCTGGCAGGCCAACCTGGCCGCAGTCGAGCAGAGCCGCATCGAACTGAGCCGCTATCACTGGCCCAATCCGCGCTTCATCGACCAGGTGCGCCGCGACTCGGCCAGCGAGCTGTTCCCGGCTATCGCCCACTATCGGGCGGCGCTGGCCCTGAACCCCGGCCAAGCCGCCGCCAACCGCCGCCTGGGGCAGATCGAACTCTCGCTGGGCGACTACGAAGCCGCCCGCGCCCATTTGCAACGGGCCTATGAGACGGCGCCAGGCCAGCAAGCGACGCGAGCCAGCCTGGGTGAGAGTTATGCCATCGCCGGCGAGGACGAGGAGGCCATCCGGCTGTGGCGCTCGGTCAGCAATCAACTGTGGTGGGATTTCGACTGGCTGCTACAACAATCCTTGCAGTTGCGTTGGGCGTGGTACCGTAACTTGCGCGAGAACGGGCACGCCGATGGCATCCGGCGGGCGGGCCTCCAAATGGGCTTCAAGATCGGAAAATGACACAGATGGGAGAAACACAGAGGCTGATTTTGTGGCGTGGGAGATGACACAGATGGGAGAAACACAGAGGCTGGTTTTGTGGAGTGGGAAATGACCAGCCGCAGCCATGGGCCGCCGGTCGTCATCCTGATCGGCCCTGAAGACAAGGAACATGTGGTTGCAACCCAGAACGGCTTGGCGCCGCGGCTGGACTATCGCCTGGTTGCCGAGCGTGTGGCCGGCGGGCGGGTGCAGGAGATGCGGCCCACCTCTGCGCAGCTGGCCGGGAGCAAAGCTGTGCGCGTATTGCGCTCACAAGGCGCCAACCTCATAGCTGCGTTACAGCTTCTGCGTACTCTGCCCGAAGATGCCGTCCTCTACGCCACCGCTGAGGTCTGGGGTCTGCCCATCAGTTTGGCGGCAGCCATGTTGCGCCGGCGGCGCCACACCATCGTCTGGCAAGTACACCAGATATGGTCGCCGTCCTGGCTGTGGCTACTACGCATCCTGCATCCAGTGTTGCGCGTCGATGGCTGGATCTGCCAGACAGACCATCAATCACATTTGCTGCGGCGGATGCTGAGGAATCGAACGACGCCGGTTCGCTCGATTTCACAGGGGGTTGACGCCGGCTTCTTCAAACCGCCCGACTCTCCTGCTTCCGTCCAGTCGCCCTACATCCTGGCAGTTGGGGCCGAAGAACGAAACTATCCGCTGTTGTTGCAGGCAGCCGCCCGGCTTGAAAGCCAGGTCATCATCCATGCCTCCAGCGCCTGGATAGCTGCGGGCAAGATAGCGCCTGGCGCCATTCCGGCCAATGTGCGGATGCAAAACCAGCGACTCAGTTATGTCGATTTGCGGGCGCTCTACGATGGCGCCAACGCCGTTGTCATCCCGCTTTACGATACACCTGTTGCGGCTGGCATCACCTCGGTCCTGGAAGCCATGGCCATGAACAAGCCCGTCGTAGCCACCCGTTCGGCCGGCCTGCCCGATCTACTGGTGGACGGCGTGACCGGGCGCATTGTCGAGCCGGAGGCGGGCGCGCTGGCCGCGGCGCTGGCCGCGGAAAGCGAGCGGGAGACGATGGCAGCCAGGGCCTATGCTGCCGTGCAGGCGCAATACACCATCGAAGCGCATGCCGCGCAAGTCGCCGGCTTTCTAGAGCAGCTTGTCGCCGCCCGCGGCGTCGGTGCCAGTGCGCGTTGATCCCGGCCTGAAGCAGACAACATGCAACCCGTGCGACCTCTCTCCCTCACTCGCAAGTTGGCCCACAACACGGCCGCCAACTACACCGGTTCGTTCATCGTCCTCGGCATCGGCTTCTTGCTAACACCATTGCTGGTGCGCAGCCTGGGCGCCACGCAGTACGGCATTTGGGTTCTGGTGGGGTCATTGACGGCCTATTTTCAGCTCCTGGATGTAGGGCTGTCGGCTTCGCTGGTGCGTTATGTGGCCTACTCTATCGCTCAGAACCGAGAAAGTGAGTTGAGCGATCTGGCCAGCACGGTCTTCGCCCTCTATCTGGGGTTGGCAGCCATTGCCGGCCTCCTCATGCTGGCCCTGGCGTCATCGGCGCCGGCCCTGTTCAACCTTCCCCCGCAAGATACCTCCCTGGCGACACAGACTTTCATTCTGATCAGCATCAACTTCATGATCGCATTGCCCACCAGCCTATATCACGCCATCCTGGTGGGCTACCAGCGCATCGACCTCAACAACATCGCCAATGTGGTCGCGCAAACGGTGGAGGCAGTTCTAATCGTCATCCTCCTCGGCCGGGGCTACGGCCTGCTGGCGGTGGCGGCGATCAGCATCTTCTCCACCCTCGTTCTGGCCGGTGGGCGGCTGTATTTCGTCCGCAGGATGGCGCCCACGCTCAGGTTTTCACTGCGGCGCTTCCAGCCGGCGTTGGCGCGGCAGATCTTCGGCTATAGCGCCGCCGTCTTCGTCAGCCAGGTCGCGGGGCTGGTGCTGTTGCGCACCGACGTCATCATCCTCGGCTTCTTTTATCCGGTCGAGACCATCACCGCCTATGCTCTGCCCTACAAGCTGGCCAATACGCTTGGCGTCCTGGCGGCGCCTCTGGCGGCTGTCTTCTTCCCGGCCTATGCCGAAATGCAAGGCCGACTCGATCGCGAGCGGCTGCGCCAGCTTTATGTCGAGGGGGGCAAAGTCAACGCCCTGCTGTGCACCCTGATGCTTGTCTTCCTCCTTGCGGTCGGGGTCGACATTCTGGCGCTTTGGATCGGGCCAGAGTATCAGGGCGCCGGGCCAATCCTCTACCCGCTGGCCGTCTTTTTTGCCATCCTCGCCGTCACCCGGTCCGGCGGCAACTTGTTGGTGGCTACGGGCAAGGCCAAGTTGCGCATGTTCGTCGCCCTGCTGCAGATCATCCTCAATCTCGGCCTTTGCATCACCTTTGCCGCGCGGTGGGCAGGGCCGGGTCTCGCCGCTGCCAATGCAATCTCGATGCTGGTGGTTCACGGTCTGATCATGCTGCCACTGGTGCATCGCGAACTGGGTCTATCCCATCGGCTGGTTCTGCGGCGGATGTTCCTGCCCTTGCTGTGGCCAGCGGCGACAACATCCCTTTTCTTCTTCCTGGCCCGGAGATGGCTGCCGATCACAAATTGGGCGATTGTCGCTTTCTACATCGCCGCCAGTTCGCTTGTGTTTGGCTTGACGTACTATCTGCTCGGCGCCAACGCCCAGGAACGCGCCGACTACCTCATCCGCGCTCGCAGGATTTTCGCCCATGTCCAGGCCGACTCTTGACCGGCTTCAGGCAATGCCGCTGATCGGCGGCCCGCTGCGCCTGCTCCGCCAACAGAAATATGCGCTCGATTTGCGCATCCAATTGCATCAGCAAAATCGAAATCCCCTTCCTGCCATCCTGATCTATCAGATGGGCAAAGTCGGATCGAGAACCGTCTACAAGACGCTCTTGAACCTGGGCCTGCCCAACCCGGTCTACCATGTCCATTGGCTCTCAGCGGCGCGCATTCGGGCCGAGGAGCAAAGGTATCGACAGGCCGGAGCAAAAATCGATTGGCATCTGCACGTAAGCCGGAGTGTGCGACGGCTGATCGAGCAGCAGCCGGACAAGGAATGGTGGATCATCACTCTGGTGCGCGACCCCATCGCTCGCCGGATATCAGAACTCTTCGAGGGGGCCTGGCTGTTCCACCCGGAACTGATGACCACAGACGGCGGTGTGCATGTCGAGAAGGCATTGGCCGAACTGTCGGCCGCGTTCGCAGCCTACGACGAAGAGGCGGACAAGTGCCACACCTGGTTCGAGGCGGACCTCA
>CAYWPZ010000265.1:0-6493 GCA_964460135.1 uncultured Caldilineales bacterium
GGTGATCTTCTTGCCCTGGGTGCGGGGCAACACCACCCTCAACGCGGCTCGCATCGTCTCGGACAATCTTTACGGCGCCGCCGGCGCCATTCCTTCCCCCTGGTTGGGGCTGCTTCCCATCCTCACGCTGTTTGCGGTGGCGCTGGGGCTGGTGGGAGCGCTAAAACCAGAAAATGATCGCTTGTCCGCGATTGGCATGGCTGCTCTGGGGCTTGTGGGTCTGATCTACTTTGCCTCGACACGGGGGCTGCCGGCGGCCGGCAAGGCGGATCTGCGGCCTGGTCTGGGCTACTGGCTGGCGTTGCTTGCCTGCCTGTCGTTGTTACTGCAACTGGGGTTGGCGCATCCGGCCGTGCGCGGCCTCGTTCCGGCGCGGACCGAGCGTCGAGGTCGTCCTTTGCCCCGGTGGGTCTGGCCGGCCGTCTTCCTGACCCCACCGCTTGCCCTCTATTTCGTCTGGATTCTCGCGCCCACGCTCTACACCATCTATCTCAGTCTCACCAATTGGGACAGCATCTCGGCGCCGGGCTGGGTGGGGCTGCGCAACTATGCCTACCTTTTCACGCGCGACCGCAATTTCAGCGAGGCCCTGCTCAACAATCTGCGCTGGCTGCTGGTCTTCATCACCGTGCCCACGACGGTGGGGCTGGCGATGGCGCTGATCTTCAACACCGAGATGCGCGGCGGGCGCTGGTACAAGGTCAGCTTCTATGCGCCCCTGGTGCTCTCTTTGCCCGTCATCGGCCTCATCTGGGCCTGGGTCTACAACCCCCGTCTGGGTCTGATCAACCAGTTTCTCACCACCGTCGGCGTCGACGACACACCGGGCTGGCTGGGCGACCGCCGTCTGGCCATTTGGTGCGTGATCGTGGCGGCGGTGTGGCGGCAAGTGGGCTATGTGATGGTACTCTATCTGGCCGGGCTAAAAAACCTCGACCCAACGCTGCTCGATGCCGCCCTGGTGGATGGCGCCAGCCGCTGGAATCTGTTTCGCTATGTTGTGCTGCCGCTGTTGGCGCCGGTGACGACCATCATCATCGTCATCTCCATCATCGATTCGCTTCGCGCCTTCGATCTGGTGGCCATCATGACGCGCGGGGGCCAGAGCACACAGGTGCTGGCAAACTTCATGTACATCGAAGCCTTCAACAACTACCGCATGGGCTATGGCGCCGCCATCGCCGTCATCCTGTTTCTCATCAGCCTGGTCTTCATCGGTTTCTATCTCTCGCGCGTCGTCAAAGAAGAACTGGAGTATTAGGAGGACGTCATGACCACCCTGGCCCAAGCCCATCCCGGCAGCGCCACCCTCACCCAGCAGCGCCGCCGCACGCAGCAGACCTTTCTCTACGTCTTTCTCACTGCCCTCACCGTGCTCTGGCTGCTGCCCATCTTCGCCGCCCTGATCACATCCTTCCGCACCATGGACGACATCGCCAGTAACGGCTTCTGGACGTTGCCGCGGGTGTGGACGATGGACAACTTCACCCGCGCCTGGACGGCGGCGCGGGTCTCGAAATACCTGCTCAACAGCTTCATCATCACGCTGCCTTCGCTCTTGGGGATGCTCTTTCTCTCCTCGCTGGCCGCCTATGCCCTCGCCCGCTTCCGCTTCCGGGCCAACCTCTGGATCTACTTCCTGTTCGTGGCCGGCACCATGCTCCCCTTCCAGATCCTGATGCTACCGGTCTTCCGCCTCACCAACCAGTTGGGGCTTTACGATACCTACGGTTCGCTCATCCTCATCCACACCGCCTTCCAGATCGGCTTCTGCACCTTCGTGTTGCGCAACTTCATGCGCACGGTGCCACGCGAGATCATGGACGCGGCCGAAGTGGACGGTTGCAGCGAGTTGCGCATCTACTGGCAGATGGTGTTGCCGCTGACCCTGCCGGCCCTGGCGGCCCTGGCCACGCTCGAGTTCACCTGGGTCTTCAACGACTATCTGTGGGCGATCATCCTCCTGCGCTCCGACGCCCTGCGCCCGGTAACGGCAGGGCTGGCCACCTTGCGCGGGCAATACAACACCGACTGGCCGGTGATCACCGCCGGCGCCCTCCTGGCCACCATCCCCACCCTCCTCATCTTCGTCTTCCTCCAGCGCTACTTCATCCAGGGCCTCACCCTGGGATCGAACAAATAAGGCCCGCCATGAAACTCGGCGTCTGCTACTACCCCGAACATTGGCCGGCCGAACGCTGGCCGCAGGACGCCCGCCTGATGGCCGCTGCCGGGCTTGACTATGTGCGCATCGGCGAATTCGCCTGGCAACAGATGGAGCCGGCCGAGGGCCGCTTCGCCTGGGACTGGCTCGACCAAGCCATCGACACCCTGGCCGCCCAGGGGCTGCGTCTCATCCTCGGCACACCCACCGCCGCCCCACCCGCCTGGCTGGCTGCGGCCGATCCCCACATCCTGCCTGTCGACAGCCAGGGACGTCGCCGACGATTCGGCTCTCGCCGCCACTACTGCCCCAATAGCCCCGCCTTCCAGCGCCACACCCGGCGCATTGTTGGCGCCATGGCGGCGCGCTACGGTCGCCATCCGGCCGTGATCGGCTGGCAGATCGACAACGAATTCGGCTGCCACGACACCGCCCGCTGCTATTGCCCGCACTGCGCCGCCGCCTTCCGCCGCTGGCTCCAGGCTCGTTACGGCGCCCTCGATCACCTCAACCGCGCCTGGGGGACGGTCTTTTGGAGCCAGGCCTATGACGACTGGGAGCAGATCGAAGCGCCGATCCTGACCGTCGCCGAACCCAACCCCAGTCAGGTGCTGGACTACTGGCGCTTCTCGTCCGCCTCCTATGTCGCCTACCAGCAGCTTCAGATCGACCTCCTGCAAGAGCACACGAGCGCCCAGTTCATCACCACCAACTTCATGGGGACCTACCCCGATCTCGACTACCACGCCCTGGCCCGGCCGCTCGATTTCGTCACCTGGGACTCGTACCCCACCGGCTACGCCGAACGCAACGCTTCTGCCCTCTACCGCCCTACCGAAGCCCGCCCCGTCTTCGCCTACGATGTAGGCGACCCCATGATCACCGGCTTCTGCCACGACCTCACGCGCGGGCTAAAGCAGGCCCCCTTCTGGGTGATGGAGCAGCAGGCCGGGCACATCAACTGGGGGGCAGTGAATCCCGGCCTGCAACCGGGGGCCGTGCGGTTGTGGACATGGCACGCATTGGGCAGCGGCGCCGAAGCTGTGGTCTACTTCCGTTGGCGCGCATGTCTCTATGGCCACGAAATCCATCATTCCGGCCTGCTGAAGCACGACGCCTCGCCAGATCTCGGCTACGGCGATGTTCTGAGCATGGCCGGCGAGCGCGACCTGATGGCGGACATCGCCGCCAGCCCCCTGGAGCCGGCCGCCATCGCCCTGCTGCTTGACTACGAAAACCTTTGGGCCGTGCAAAGCCAGCCCCATCGTCACGATTTCGGCTACCTGCGCCATCTCTTCACCTTCTACCGCGCCGCCCGCCAGCTGGGCCTGGCGGTGGATGTCGTCCCCGCCGATGCCGATCTCACTCCCTACCGCATGGTCGTGGCCCCAACCCAGCTTTTCGCCACCCCGAGCCAGGTCGACGCGCTCGAAAACTTCGTCCACGGTGGCGGCCTCTTGCTCTTGGGTGTGCGGTCCGGCTTCAAGACGCCCACCAACACCGCCGTCGACGCCCCCCTCCCCGGCGTCTTCCGCACCCTGGTCGGCGCCCGCGTGACCGCCTGGCACTCGCTGCCCGACGGCGTCAGCTATCCCCTCTCCTCCTCCCTGCCCAAGCTCAGCGGCGGCGCCGGTTTCTGGGCCGAGGCGCTGGAGCCAGACGAGGCTGGGGCAGGCGCAGCGCTTGTCCACTTTGCCGGCGGCCCCTTCGCCGGTATGCCTGCGCTGACAAGCCACCATGTTGGCCGCGGGCGCTGTCTCTATCTGGGTTTCTACCCCGAAGTCGGGCAAGCCAAGGCCCTCCTTGCCCATTTGTCCGCCGAGATCGGCCTGCGGTCGCCGGTCGCATCGTTGCCCGCCGGCGTGCTCGTGTGCCGGCGCGGCCCCTATCTCTTGCTCCTCAACTTCGACGACGCCGACCAGGTTGTGCAACTTCAACCAGGCAGCGATGGCGGCCGTTCCGTCACCGTCGGCGCGCGCAGTGTCCACATCGTTGATCTTGCATGAGCACGACAGCGGACATCCCCCTCTACGACGGCTACATCTTCGACCTCGACGGCACCATCTACCTGGGCGATGCCCTGCTGCCGGGGGCCTTCGCGACCCTGACCAGCCTGCGCCAGCGCGGCAAGCGCGTCGTCTTCCTTTCCAACAACCCCACCCACAGCCGCTTCGACTACGCCGCCAAGCTCACACGGCTTGGCCTCCCCACCCCAGCCGCCGACATCATCAATTCATCGCTCGTGATGGCCGATTTCCTCCACCGGCGGATGCCGGGGGCGCGGCTCTTCGTCGTCGGCGAGGAGCCGCTGCACCAGGAACTGGAGGCGGCTGGATTCGGGTTCAGCCAGGAGCCGGGCCAGATCGACGCCGTCATCGCCAGCTTCGACCGCACCTTCGCCTACTGGAAACTGCAGATCGCCTTCGACGCCATCCGGCAAGGAGCCGTCTTTTTTGCCACTAACGGCGACCGCTACTGCCCAGTCCCCATCAGCCCCGCCACCCCCACCGGCGGCCAGCCCGACGCCGCTGCCATCATCGCCGCCATCGAAGCCTGCACCAACACCCGCGTCGAGGCCATCGTCGGCAAGCCGTCGGCGCACATGGCCGCCGCCATCCTTGCCCTCCTCCAGCTCCCCCCCCACCGCTGCCTGATGACCGGCGACCGCCTGGAAACCGATGTGCAGATGGGCATCGACGCCGGCATGGCCTCGGCCCTGACCCTCACCGGGGCCACCAGCGCCGCCGTCGCCGCCGGCTCGTCCATCCGTCCCACCTACATCGTCGATGATTTGCGCGAATTGTTATGGATGTCAGGTATCGACAAGCAATAGCAGGCGATTATGACGCCTTGTGCGAACTTTTCGCCGAGATCGACGCGCTACATCGCCGCCATCTCCCGCACATGTTCCGCAAGTCAGACGGCGCTGCTTGCGGCCGCGGAGTCTTTCTGGCGTGGATTGATGATGACGACGTGCTCTTGTTGGTTGGAGAGCTGGGCGAAGAACTCGTTGGCTTCGCCCAGGCGGTGCTCAGGGAGGCGCCGGCCAGCCCTATTTTCGTCCCTCGTCGTTACGCAGTCGTCGATAGCCTTTTCGTCCAACCAGGATGCCAGCGTCGCGGCATTGGCCGGGCGCTGATGGACAGCGTGCAGGATTGGGCCAGCGCACAAGGCGCCACTGCTATCGAGTTGAATGTCTATGAATTCAATCAGACGGCGCTCTCTTTTTACGAAAGTCTCGGTTATCAAACGCTTAGCCGGAAAATGAGCAAAGAACTGAGAAAAGACACAGCTTCTTCTTTCCTCCACCGACCATGACGCTACTTCTGGGGCTTGACCAGGGCACAAGCGGCACCAAAGCCTACTTGATGGACGAAGAAGGCAGGCGATTGGGCCTGGGCTATGTCCCGCTCAGCCGGATGCATCCCCGGCCCGAGTGGACCGAGCAGGATCCCTTGGCGGTGGCCGCCGGCGCCCACCAGGCCATCGATCTGGCCTTGCGTCAGGCCGGGGTCGGGGCAGGCGCGATTGCAGCCATCGGCATTGCTTCGCAGCGCGACACCGATTTCACCTGGGACGCCGAGACCGGCAAGCCGATCGGCCATGCCATCACCTGGCAGGACCTGCGCACCGCCCCGCTGGTGGCCGAGATGGAGGGCTGGCCAGGGGCCAGGGAATGGCGACGCCGGCTGGGCTATTTCCCCGGCCCCTGGTGCGCGGCCCTGCACCTGGCCTGGCGAGCAAGAAATCAGCCAGAGTGGCGGCGAGCAGTGGAAAGTGGTCGCGCCCGCATCGGCATGTCGGCGGGGTGGCTGCTGGCGGCGCTTGGCCAGGCCACGGCCCATGTCCATGACTTCTCGCTGGTGCAGAAAACGGGGTTGTGGGATTTCCGCCGGGGCGAGTATTGGCCCGAGTGGATCGACCGGCTCGGCCTCACCCCCTCTGGTTTGCCTGCCCCCGCCCCCACCCTTCATCCTTTTGGCGTCCTCCGACTCGATGGCGTCGAAGTCCCGGTCACGGCCATGCTGGGCGACCAGCAGGCGGCGCTTTTTGGGCACGGCTGTCATCATCCCGGCCAGGCTGAATGCACGCACGGCACGGTCAGCTTCGTCAAGGTTGTGGCCGGAGCCGAAGCGCCTGCGCTTGACAAGCTCAATGTCTACCATGCCTGGTCGTTGCCCGTGGGGGCGGGGTCGCCAGACCCCTACGAACATTGCTATTGCCTGGAGGCCGACACCACCACCAGCGGCGCGGCCGTGCGCTGGCTGGCCGCGCAGGCCGGCATGCTGGCCGACGAGACGCAGATCGACGCCCTGGCCGGCTCGGTTC
>CAYWPZ010000266.1:0-6482 GCA_964460135.1 uncultured Caldilineales bacterium
CTCAACGAAGTGCTTTTTGGCCTGATCGACGCCTACGAACACGCCCTGCTCCATCCGGCCCAACCCACCCCTGCCTGATCGCCCCATGACAACCTCCTCGGCGGCCGCATCTCGGCCCTCGCGCTTCTTCCCCTTGCTCATCGTGGCTGTGCTCGCCCTCGGCGCCGGCTGGATCTGGCTGACGCGCGTCCCCGCGCCCGTCGCCCTCGCCCCGGCCCGGCCCTTGCCCCTGGTCGGCCGCCCAGCCCCTGATTTCACCCTGCCCCGGCCCGGCGGCGACGAACTGACCCTGGCCGAGCTGCGCGGCAAGGCGGTGGTGCTTAACTTCTGGGCCAGTTGGTGCGGCCCCTGCGAGGCCGAAATGCCGGAACTGCAGGAGGCGGCCCGAAAATTCGGGGACAAAGGTCTGGTGGTGGTGGGCGTCAACCAGGGCGAGCCGGCGGAGATCGTCGTTGATTACCTGGCACGGTTGGGCATCACCTTCCCCATTGCCCTTGACACCGCCGTGAAGGTCTCCGCGACTTACCGCGTCAACTCGCTGCCCACCACCTTCTTCATCGACCGCGATGGCATCCTGCGCGACCAGGTCATCGGGCAGATGAACACGGCTGTGCTGCAGCAGCGCCTGCGGTCGATCTACCCCTGATCCTCATGCTCACCACCCTCCGCCTCGGCCCACTCGCCCTCCCCACCTTTCCCCTGCTCATCATTTTCGGCCTCTATGCCGGACTGTGGCTGGCAGCCAGAGCCGCGACTCGGCGTGGCCTGAATCCCGACCACCTCTACAACGCCGGCTTCAGCGCCGCCCTTGTCGCCCTCATTGCCGGTCGCCTGGGGCATGTGATCCGCTTCTTCCCCGCCTACCTCACCGACCCGATCAGCGTCCTCTCTCCCAATCTTGCCGCCTTCGAGCCGCTGGCGGCAAGCGCGGCGGCGATTGTGCTCTTCGCCTGGTACGTCCGACGCTATCGCCTGCCGGTCTTGCCCGTGGTCGATGCCCTGGCAGTTGGCTCGCTGCTCTTCCTGGCCGTTCATGCCCTGGCCGAGGGGTTGAACGGGCGCAACTTCGGCCAGCCCAGCCTGCTGCCCTGGACCATCCCCCAGTGGGATGTCTACCGCCACCCGGTGCAGTTCTACGAAATCCTCGGCATCCTGGGGGTCATCAGCCTGCTCTGGGCCGTGCACGACCGGCTGCGCTCCGGCCAGGCGGTGCTGCTGGCGGCGGCGGGCTATGCTGCTGTGCGGCTACTGGTGGATGCGTTTCGCGACCAGCCGGTCACGATTGGCGATGGGCTGCGGCTGACCCAAGTCCTGGCCTGGCTCGTTCTCGTGCTGGCGCTGCTGGGATTGTACCAGATGCGGGCGGGAGAAGGGCCGATAGCCGACAGCCAACGGTCAGCAACCAGCAATCAACGCGCAACGAGTGACGTTTAGTGGTTGGCGATGGCGAGTTTGTCGCCGATGAGCGAGGCCAGCAGAGTGCGTTCGCCGGAGTTGACGAAGGCGATAGTCAGGTAGACATCGCCATCCTTCGGCTCTAGCCGGCTGACGGTGCCAAGGCCGAACTTCTCGTGTTCGACCCGCTGGCCGACCTGCAAATGCTTGGCCGCGGCCACAGCTTTGGCGGCGCCGTTGGGCTTGGGTTGGGGTTTCTGCGCTTCGACCATCAGTCGCGCCTCGCGATCGCGCCATGATTCGGCAAAGGAAACCAGATCGTCAGGCCGGTTGACGCGCCGCCGCAGTTCGTCCAGCCGCCCGCGCGCCCGCGAAAGGGCTTCCATCGTCGCCGCCTTGCCCTGGAAGCGCCCGCCCTGGGCCAGCCGTCGCGAGACACTGCCCAGCAAAATGCCCAGGGCCTTGAACTGCTCGGCGGGGAAAGGTTCGTCAGGCGAGAGCAGGAAGAGGTCGATGCCGTGCATCCGGCAGAGCTCTTTGCGCACCTCGTCGCGCGAGGCGTCCTCCAATTCTTCCCACTCGCTCTTGCGGCCGGCGCCCTTGACCTGCAGGCCGACGAAACGCACGGCCAGGCCAATGTCGGGGTAGACGAGGTCGAGCTTGAGGCGGCGGCGGGTGCCGGGGTTCACCAGCCAGTCGGGCGAGACATCGCGCTCAACCTTAATGCAATCGAAACCGCGGGCCTGTATTTGTTTCCCGCCAATCGGGTAGTGTTTGGTGCTCTTTGGGGAGCCGTTGGGTTGGGGGGAGGGGGAGACGCAGAGACGGAGGGACGCAGGAAGGGGCAGAGTAGCACATCTGTTCGGGTGTGTCAAAGAAATGGCCGGCAGTGTGTCCTCTGGGCTTGCGGCGTGGCTCACTCGCGCAAACGTTCGGCCAGCGCCGAATAGCGTTCGGCTACCTTGTCGTTCCTGACCGCGGCGCCGATGGCCCGTCGCGTGCCAACGACAACCACCAGCTCTCGCGCCCGTGTGACCGCGGTGTAGAGCAGGTTGCGTTGCAACATGACATAATGTGTGGTGTGAAAGGGGATGACCACCGCCCGATACTCCGATCCCTGGCTCTTGTGCACCGAAACCGCCCAGGCGTGCACCAGCTCGTCCAAGTTGGCCCAATCGTAGACCACGGCCCGACCATCGATGCTGGCCGTGAGCGTGTGCATCACCAGGTCGATGTTGCTGATCACGCCCATGTCGCCGTTGAAGACTTCCAGATCGTAATTATTGCGCGTCTGCATCACGCGGTCGCCCAGGCGAAAGGCGCGACCAGCTACGACCCGTTCGGGTTTGCGAGCGTCGGCCGGGTTCAGCGCCTGCTGCAAGCGCTCGTTGAGCATGCCCACGCCCAAAGGCCCCCGGTGCATGGGGCTGAGCACCTGGATGTCGTTGGTCGGGAGGCCGAACTTCTTGGGGATGCGCGCCGTCACCAGGTCGATCACCATGTCGGCGCAGCGTTCGGCCTCCTCGATCTGGAACAGGAAGAAATCGCTTGCATCGGCCGGGAAAACCGGCATCTGGCCCTGGTTGATGCGATGGGCGTTGCTGATGATGTAGCTGCCGGCGGCCTGGCGGAAGATCGTCTCCAAACGCACCACCGCCACCTCGCCCGAATCGATCACATCCCGCAGGACATTGCCCGCGCCGACCGACGGCAACTGGTCGACATCGCCCACCAGCAGCAGGTGCGCGCCCGGCGGCACGGCCTTCAGCAGGTGATTGGTGAGCAACAGATCGAGCATGGACGCCTCATCGACGATGAGCATATCGACCTCGAGCGGATTCTCGGCGTTGCGTTTGAAGCTCAGCCCCCCGGCCTCGCCCGGCCCGGCTTCCAGCAGCCGGTGGATGGTCTTGGCCTCGTGCCCGCTGGCTTCGGCCATACGCTTGGCCGCCCGGCCGGTGGGCGCGGCCAGGGCAAAGCGATTGCCGGCCGCCTTCAGCAGGCGGATCAAAGCGCGCAACGAAGTCGTCTTGCCGGTGCCGGGGCCGCCCGTCAGCACCGTCACGGGGTGAGTAAGGGCCGCGCGCACGGCCTCGCGCTGGGCCGGGGCCAGGTCATGCCCCAGGTAGCGCTGGAGAGTGGCGAAACCCTCGTCCCACCGGAAGCGCTCGAACGCGGCCAACCGGCTGCGCCCCAGCGCCGCCTGCGTCTCCTTCAGCTTGCGAATGCGGCCGGCCACGCCCACCTCGCCGTAATAGAACGGCGTCAGATACACCGCCTGCGCCTCGGCCACGGTCGCCGTGTTCGGGTCGATGCGATACTGCACCGGCTCCAGCCGCACCTGCTCGTCGGCCTGCAAGCGGTCGATGGCCGTTTCGGTCTGTTCGGGCTGCACTTCCAGCAGGGCGGCTGCCTCGGCCACCAGCTGGGGTCGCGGGGTGAAGACATGCCCCTCGTCGGCTTTCTCGCCCAACACATAGGCCACGCCCGCGGCCACGCGTTCCGGGCTATCGTGGGGAATGCCCAGCGCCTGGGCGATCTTGTCGGCGGTCTTGAAGCCGATGCCGTAGATGTCGCGCTGGAGGCGGTAGGGGTCGGTCTTCAGCACGCCGATAGCGGCGTCGCCGTACTGCTTGTAGATCTTCACCGCCAGCGTGGTGCTCACCCCATGCCCCTGCAAAAACAGCATCACCTCTTTGATCTGTCGCTGCTCGATCCAGGCGGCCTTGATCAACTCCACCCGTTTCCTGCCCACCCCCAGCGCCTCGCTCAGCCGATCGGGTTCTTCGTCGATCACGCGCAGCGTCTCCTTGCCAAAGCGCCGCACGATGCGCGTGGCTGTGACCGGCCCGATGCCCTTGATCAGCCCCGACCCCAGATACTTCTCGATCCCGGCCGTCGTCGCCGGCGCCACCGCGCGAAAGTCATCCACCTTGAACTGCCGCCCATACTGCGGATGGCTGCTCCACTCCCCGCGCAGCTCTACCGACTCGCCGACGTTGATCCCCAGCATGTTGCCGACGATGGTGGCCAGCTCGCCCCCGCGTTTGGGCGACAAGCGGGCTACGGTGTAGCCGTTTTCTTCGTTGTGGAAGGTGATGCGTTCGATGACGCCGGTCAGGAACGGCATGGTAGGCGTGAGGCGTGAAACGTGAGGCGTGAATCCAAACTGCGAGCGTCAGCGAGCGCTCCCGTCAGTTTGCGGCCTGCCCCGGATTGTAGCCGAAATACAGAAGCGCAGGCCACTTCGCGATGGCGGTTCCGCCGAGCGCCACCGATGTTCTCGAACTGACTTGGGTTTAGGCAACGAGTCGTTTTGGCGTTCTGTCGCTTCGATCAGCCGGTGAGTCATCCCCAGGTGAGAAGTTCGCAGGCACGCCGCCCGCCGAGCTCGCCCTACCGCCGAAAGCAAATAGACAGCGGAGCGCCCATTTGTTAAAATAGTAGCAAGTTCTCGATTGAGACCAACTCACACCCGCCCCCCCATCATCCTGGAGAAGAAGCATGGAAGACAAACGTTGGCTTCAGAATTACGACAAGGGCGTGCGAGCCTCGCTCAAACCATATCCACAAAAAACGCTGGTGGATGTGGTGGGTGAGTCCGCGCGCGAGCGTCCCAATCACCCTGCCCTCTGGTTCAAGGGCGCCACCGTTGGCTACGGCGAGTTGGAGCGCCTGAGCGACGCCTTTGCGGCTGGTCTGGTCAAGATGGGCGTCAAGAAGGGCGACCGCGTGGCGATCATGATGCCCAACGCCCCCCAATACGTCATTGCCGAGCTGGGCATCTGGAAAGCGGGCGGCATCGTCGCCTCGATCAACCCGCTCTACACCGGCGCCGAACTGGAGCACATGTTCCGCGAATGCGACGCCGAGACCGTGGTCACGATGTCGCTGTTCTACGACAAGATCAAAGAAGTCCAGGCCAAGACGCCGCTCAAGCGCGTCATCGTCGCCAACATCAAGGAGTATCTGCCCACCGTCCTGCGCATCCTCTTCACCCTGGTCAAAGAGAAGAAAGAAGGCCATCGCGTGGCGCTGAAGTCCGGCGATGTCTGGTTCAAGGACATCATGAAGGCAAACGAGGGCGCCTCTCGCCCGGCCGTGGCGATCAGCGCCGACGACCCCGCCCTCATCCTCTTCACCGGCGGCACCACCGGTCTCTCCAAGGCCGCCGTTGGCACACACCAGGCCCTGGTCATGTCGGGCTTGCAGATCAAGGAATGGTTCAAGAACACCGTCCACGACTGGGACGACATCTTCCTCACCAGCCTGCCGCTGTTCCATGTCTTTGCCGCCGCCGGCGTTCAGACCGTCGCCCTCTGCACACACAATACCATGGTGCTGGTCCCCAACCCGCGCGATCTTACCGACGTGATCGAGACGATCGAGAAATCCAAAGCCACTTTCGTGCCCGGCGTCCCCACCTTCTATGTCGGGCTGCTCAATCATCCCTTGGTCAAAGAAGGCAAGGCCCATCTTACCTCGATCAAACTCTGCATTTCCGGCGCTTCGGCCTTGCTCCAGGACACAAAAGAACGCTTCGAGGCCCTGGCCAAATGCCGCATTGTCGAAGGCTACGCCCTGACCGAATCGATGATGGCCATCGTCTGCACGCCGGTGGATGGCAAATACAAGGTTGGGTCGGTTGGCATGCCGGTTTCGGATGTGTCGGTGCGGATCGTGGACGCCGAAATCGGGCAGACGGAGTTGCCCGTGGGCGAGGTGGGCGAGATCGTGATCGGCGCCGACCAGTTGATGCAGGGCTATTGGCGCCGCCCCGACGCCACCGCCGGCATGTTGCGCGACGGCTGGCTGTTTACCGGCGACCTGGGCTTCATGGATGAGGACGGCTATGTCTTCATCGTCGACCGCAAAAAGGATGTGATCAAACCCAGCGGCTTCCAGGTCTGGCCGCGCGATGTCGAGGAAGCCATCGCCAAACACCCGGCCGTGGCCGAAGTAGGCGTGGCCGGCGTGCCCGACGAGCGCACCTCCGAGGCGGTGAAAGCCTGGGTGGTGTTGCGCGAGGGCCAGACGGCCACCGCCGAGGAGATCAAGGAATTCTGCCGCCAGAGCCTGGCCGCCTA
>CAYWPZ010000267.1:0-6433 GCA_964460135.1 uncultured Caldilineales bacterium
GCGGGTGAAAATCACTTGCTTGGGGCTGGCGGCATTGATGAATCGGGCCACGCGCAGGCGAGCGTTCTCGTAGGCGGCGGTGGCGGTCTCGCTCAGGGTGTGAACGCCGCGATGGACATTGGCGTTCTGCTGGCGATAGTAGCGATCCATCGCCTCGATCACCTGGACGGGCTTCTGTGAGGAAGCGGTGTTGTCCAGGTAGGTCAGCGGCTGGCCGTGAATCTGCTGCGCCAGGATGGGGAAGTCGGCGCGGATGTCGGCGATGGCGGGCATGGTGGGGAGTAGGGAGTAGGGAGTAGGGGAGTGGTCAGCAGCCAATAACCAATCTCCAATAACCATTTTATTCCAGCCCTACCCGCCGGGCAATCTCGGCTTCTAGTTTGTGGCGCACGCCCGGCACCGGCACACGGTTGAGCACTTCCTCGAAGAAGCCGGAGACGATCATGCGCTTGGCCGTCTTGCGGCTGAGGCCGCGCGCCATGAGATAGAACACGTATTCGTCCTGGACTTTGGCGCTGGTGGCGCCGTGCGTGCAGCGCACATCGTCGGCCTGAATCTCCAGGCCGGGGATCGAGTCGGCGCGGGCCTGCTCGGACAGGATCAGGTTGTCGTTTTTCTGATAGGCGTTGGTCTTTTGGGCGTGCGGCCAAACGTTGATGATGCCTTGGTAGACCGAGCGGCTGGCGTCATCTAGCGCGCCCTTGAAGAGCAGGTCGCTGGTTCCTTGCGGACGTTTGTGCACCTGGTTGGTGTGGTGGTCGATGTGCTGGCGGCCCTGCGGGAAGTAAAGGCCCAGCAACTCGCCGTGGCTGCCGCGCTCTTCCATGTTCAGGTCGATCCACACCTTGCTCAGCCGGCTGCCCCACGAGGCTTGCAGATGCCGGTAGAGGGCGTCGCGCTGGGCCGAGGCGCGCATGGTGGCGAAATTCCAGGCGCTGGGGTGCAGGTTTTGCAGGTGAAGATAGTGGACGCGGGCGCCGGCCAGCGGGTAGGCCTCGACCACCGTGTCGCTCAGCCCGCGCTCTGCCCCCAGATAATCTTCGGCGATGGTCAACTCGCTGTTTTCGTCGCCGATGATGAGGCTGTGATGGAAGGCCGCCTTGCCTGCGCCGAGGTTGACGATGACCTGGAACGGTTTTTCGACGGCGACATGGCGCGGGATGTAGAGGAACGTGCCGTTCTGCCAGAGGGCGTAGTGCAGGGCGGCGAATTTGTTGTCGGCGGCCTGCACCTGGCTGCCCAAGTAGGCTCGCACCAATTCCTCGTGCCCATGCAGGGCCGTGCGCAGGTCGCTGAAGATGACCCCGCGAGTGGCCAGGGCCGGGTCGAGGTCGGAGTAGACCAGGCTGCCATCCTGGAAAACCAGGGCGCCGGCGCTTTCGATCTTGCTGAGATTGCTGGACAGCGAGCGCGGCAACTGGCTGCGGCGGCTGGCGGCGGCGGCGGGTTGCGTCTGCAGGCCGAAGCTCTCCAGCTTGAAGCCGGTCAGCCGCGTCCGTCGCCAGGTTTCTTCGTGATAGGTGGGCCAGGGCATGGCCTCGAACATCTCCCAGGCGGTCTGGCGGGATTGGCGCAGCCATTCGGGTTCGGCCAGGCGCTGACCGGTGGCCAGTACTGCCGCTTGGGAAAGCGTATCGGTTTTGAGAGTCATATCGTGATTTCGGATTGCGAATTGCGGATTGCGAAATGTGGCTTGGCGCTTTTCAACACTCAACGGTCAACATTCAACAATCAACGGCTAACCTGCGACTTGCCACCTGCCGCTTGCTACCCAATACTTCCTTCCATCTGCAACTGGATCAGCCGGTTCATCTCGACGGCATACTCCATTGGCAGCTCTTTCACCAGCGGCTCGATGAACCCGCCGACGATCATGCCCGCGGCCTCGTCCTCGCTGATGCCGCGGCTGGTCAGGTAGAAAAGCTGTTCCTCACCGATCTTGCTGACTGAGGCCTCGTGGCCGACTTCGACCGCGTCTTCGTCGATCTCGATGTAGGGGTAGGTGTCGGAGCGAGAGCGTTCGTCGAGGAGAAGGGCGTCGCAGACGACGGTGGATTTGCTGTCCTTGGCGCCTTTGGCCACCTTCAGCAGCCCGCGATACGAAGCGCGGCCGCCATCCTTGCTGATCGACTTGGAGATGATCTTGGAGGAGGTGTTGGGCGCGCCATGCACCACCTTACCGCCGGCATCCTGATGCTGCCCTTTGCCGGCAAAGGCGATGGAAAGAACTTCGCCGTGTGCGCGCTCACCCAGCATGTAGACGG
The DNA here is from genome assembly GCA_964460135.1 of uncultured Caldilineales bacterium. GTDB lineage: Bacteria > Chloroflexota > Anaerolineae > J102 > J102 > SSF26. The sequence goes on from CAYWPZ010000267.1 coordinate 2,265, forward strand.
CGGGGTATTTCATGGTGATCTTGCTGTTGTGGACGATGAAGCCCTGTGAGACGAAGTTGCCCGTTCCTTCCACCTCGATATCCCAGGTGCGTTCGGCCACGGCCTCAGGTTCGGAAACCGTCACTGGCGCGATCTCCACGGCCTCAGACAGGGCGATCTGCGAGCGTCCGACCCGGCGATGATACTCTTTGCGCGCCGGTTCGCACGCTTCGGCTTGCTGGCGCAGCCGGGGACTGATATGGTCGAACAGGCGTGTGTCGAGGGGGAAGCTCAGCCTGTGGGAGCCATGCGCAGTGGCCTCGATGCCGGCGATGACGACGCGGCGCGGCTGGTCGAATTCGGTGTACAGCCGGGGCGTGATCCCCAAGGTGACGAGAAGGCTGGCCACATCCTCCAGTAGGTCGCGGTTGACGGATTTCAAAGCGAAACTACGTGGGGACTGCACCGTGCCGTCGGCGTCGAGATAGCCGGCGACGAAAGCCAGCCGCTGCGATTCGGGCAGCGACGCCACCCACTGCGGGACGCGCTTGCTGACCGCCGAGCCGCCGAAGCCGTTGATCTGGAAGAACTCGGCCAACTCCTTGCTGTGCCAGGCAACATGATTGCCGTCCCCTCGCTCAACCGGCTCGACAGTGGTGACAGCCGTCATCGTCTGCAGCAGTCGTTCCCGCGCCCGATCCTGCACTGGCGTCGAGAAGCCGACCTTGGCCCAGCGCATCACACCCTCGGTTTGGCCCGCCTGCACCTGGATGTTGCCGTCCCCCAGCCAGTAGCCGAACAGCCACATGATCTCGTCGGTCGTCGCGGTCAAGGGCATCAGACGCGAGTCACGCGTCCGGCTCACATTCAGACCGGAAACATACTCATTGCCCGAAACGAAGTCCGTCACTAGGGCGGGAAGCTGGAGTTGGTGGGGCCGGCCGTAATCGATCGACGTGCGTGGGACGATGGCCTCGCGTAGATGGTCGGCGCGGACATAGGCCAGGTGATAGCGTCCGAGTTCTTTCGCCGCCTGCGCATCGTAGACATAGGAGTAGAAAGGATGGTTGGCGGTCACGCGCACCTTACGTTCACCAATCGCCACCGTCTGCACGGGCTGATAGCCGGAGAAACGTCTGGCCGCCACGCGGCGGAAGCAGAGGTGGCCTGCGCTTTCATCATACGACAGCACATCTTCGCCCACGTTGACTTGCTCGATGGCTTTGATCCCGTCCGGCGTCGTCACCAACGAGCCTTCGGCCAGACAACCGAGATTGCCATCGATCCACTCCATCGTCGCGTTCTCATAGGCAACGGCGCGTTTCGTCACCAGGTTATAGACATTGTTCGACCAGTTCTGGATGGTCGTATAGCGGCAGCGGCCGTTTTTGTGGACGATGATCTCGACCACGGCGCTGTGCAGGCTGTCGCTGGAATAGGTGGGCGCGGTGCAGCCTTCGATGTAGTGCATGCTGGCGCCTTCGTCCACGATGATCAGCGTGCGCTCGAACTGGCCCATGTTGGCGGCGTTGATGCGGAAATAGGCCTGCAGCGGGATTTCGATGTGGACGCCGGGCGGCATGTAGATGAACGACCCGCCCGACCACACGGCGCTGTTGAGGGCGGCGAATTTGTTATCGGTGGGCGGGATGATGGTGCCGAAATACTTCTTGAACAGCTCGGGGTGCTCGCGCAGGGCGGTGTCGGTGTCCAGGAAGAGCACGCCCTGTTTCTGCCATTCGTCCTTGAGGGAATGGTAGATTACTTCTGATTCGTACTGGGCGCCTACGCCGGCCAGGAACTTGCGTTCGGCCTCGGGGATGCCCAGGCGGTCGAAAGTCTCTTTGATTTCGCTGGGCACATCGTCCCAGTTTTTGCCCTGCTTCTCGGCCGGCTTGATGTAGTAATAGATGTCGTCGAAATCGATCGTGCTCAGGTCAGCTCCCCAGGTGGGGGTCGGGCGCGAGAGGAAGACATCGAGCGCCTTGTGGCGGAACTCGCGCATCCAGTCCGGCTCGTTCTTCATGTCCGAGATCTGATCGATGGTCTCGTGGCTCAGCCCTTTCTCCGACTTGAAGGCGTATTTCTCTGGCATCGCCCAGCCGTATTTGTAATCTTCTTTCACGCCGGCCAATGCCTGGCGATCTTGTTCGGTTGCCATTTTGGTTGAATCCTCTTATTCGTGGTTAGTAGAGAGGTAGACAATTAGATAGGTAGATAAGTAGAAAAGTAGATAGGTAGGCAAGTAATTGATTAGATGCGTAATTAGGTTTAATGGTGAAAATTGATAGTTTTTTTCTCTTATACAACTCTTCTTGACATTTCCTTGTCTACCTGTTTCCTTGTTTCCCTGTCTACTCCTTTACTGTCCGACCAACTCTGTCTCCACCCAACCGTAGCCGCGCTCTTCCAACACGTGCGCCAGCTCTGGCCCGCCGGTGGTGACGACGCGGCCTTTGTAGAAGATGCTGACTTTGTCGGGCTTGACATAATTCAAGATGCGTTGATAGTGCGTGATCAGCAGCGCGCCCATGCCGTCAGTCACAAGCTTGTTGATGCCATCGGCGACGACGCGCAGGGCGTCGATGTCGAGGCCAGAATCGCTTTCATCGAGGATGGCGATCTTGGGCTGGAGCATGGCCATTTGCAGCACCTCGCCGCGCTTCTTCTCGCCGCCGCTGAAGCCATCGTTCAGATAGCGCTGGGCGAAGGCCCGGTCGACGTTGAAGCGATCCATCTTTGCCACCAATTCTTTGCGAAACTCGCGCATCGGCATCAGTTCCGAGCCGATCTCCTTCTTGACCGTGGCGGTTTCGGCCTCGGCCCTGGCCCGGTCCTTGTACCCGCGCACATTGCTCACGGCCGCGCGCAGGAAATTAGCAAAGCTGACGCCGGGGATGGCGACCGGATATTGGAAGGCCAGGAAGACGCCCAGTTTGGCGCGCTCGTCCGGCTCCAGGTCGAGAATGCTGGCGCCATCGAGCAGGACCTCGCCGGAGGTGATTTCGTAGTGGGGGTGGCCGGCGATGGCGTAGGCCATGGTGCTCTTGCCGGAGCCATTCGGCCCCATCAAAGCGTGGACTTCGCCCTGGCGGATGGTCAGGGTTACGCCCTTGAGGATTTCGCTATCACCGACATTGACGTGCAGGTCTTTGATTTCGAGAACGGAAGACATGGGAGAAGAAGACTCCTGTGGGGGGAGGTGGGTGGAGATTCGTTGTTAGGGATTAGTTATTGGAGATCGGTTATCAGAGATTAGCGCTTCATCAGAGGTGAATAACCAATAACCAATTACCAATTACTCACAACGAACGAACAGCCATTATGCCCGTCCATCATGCAATGGGTAAGTTCGACTTTGGCGTTGAGAACCTGCGCCATCATCGTTTCTTCCATCGTACAGATTTCACGGTGGACGGAGGCTAACTCGTGGTAAGGGCAGTTGAATTCGTGCAAAGTGATGACGTCGGCCTCGTGCGAACGAGGACACGCGCTCTTGCAGGGCCTGGCCGCGCACCTGTTGCCGGTATTGCCCTGCCAGCTTATCGCCCACCCGGTGCAACAGGGTGTGAACGACGGCTGCTCCCTGATCGGCCAGGAGTTCATCATACAGGTTCAGGGCCAGATCCTCGCAATAGCAGGCGAACAGTTCACGAGCCTTGTCGCTTAGCTGGTAGCGTTGCTGCGGCCGGCCGACGCCGCTGCGCTCGGCAGTAGTAGGGATTACGAAGCCCTCGACCATGAGATGGCCGAGCTGTTGGCGCATGGCGGTGTCGCTCAGCCCCAGCTCGCGGCGCAATTCCTTGACGCCGAGAGCGCCGTTGCGCTGGAGCAGCTTGATGATCTGCCCGCTGGGCGAGTTGTCGAGGGAGCGGTAGAGGGTGGACATCGGTGGGGTGGGTGCAGCAGATGGGCGGTAACAGTGCAAGTTGTCATTCTGAGTTTCTAAGCAGGCGCAGCCGAAGAATCGCGCGCGGACTAAAAGGGGGGTTCTTCGTCGCTTCGCTCTTCAGTGAGACTCAAGTGAATTGTTACGATGGGTGGAGCGTAGCACGGCGCAATGGTTTTGTCAAATCTCACTGTAAAAATAGTGAAAATTCTGTTCGGTTCTTGAGAAGCCCGTAGGGCCTCGTGGATGAATTCACGGTCTGGTACGGCCCCCGTGAATGAATTCACGGTCTGGTACCGGA
>CAYWPZ010000268.1:0-6294 GCA_964460135.1 uncultured Caldilineales bacterium
TGCCGCGCGGCAAAGGTAAGTTCTGGCCGCTAACCTTCCAGCCGCCGGTCGAATCGCCCGATGAAGTCTACCCGCTCAATCTCTCCACCGGGCGCGTGCTCTACCACTGGCATGGCGGCACACTCACCCGCCGTTCGGTCCTCAACGACATCTACCCCGAACCGGTCGTCGAGATCAATCCAGTCGATGCACACGTCATCCCCGCCGTCACCGGCGACCTGGTGCGCATCGCCTCGCGGCGGGGCGAAGTGGTGGCCCGCGTCGAAGTCACCAATCGCTCGCCCATCGGCACTGTCTTTCTGCCTTTCCACTTCAGCGAAGCCGCCGCCAACTTGCTCACGCTCGACGCCCTCGACCCCGCCGCCAAGATCCCCGACTATAAAAACACCGCCATCGCCATCACCCCGGCCGAGGAGCACGATTGGCATCTGGTGCTACAATGAAGGGCATCCACTATCCGAATCACAGGAATAAAACTGAAGCTACTTCGAGATCAGGAGTTTCAGCAATGACGATAGACCATAGACGATGGACGATCAGCCATGCCTGATAGATTTCCGCCCGGCGCGCTGCCCACCACCTACCATCTCTACGAGCGCGGGCGTTGGGCCGAGGTGAGGGCCGCCATCGTCGAGGAGACTTCGCTCTGCATCCATGTCAATGGCCGCGAGTTAGCCACCTATCAGTGCTCGCCCCTTGACCAAGAAGCGATGGCGCTGGGCTTTCTGCGTTCGGAAGGGCTGATCGCCGACCTCGAAGACGTCGCCGTGATCGAGCTTTCGGGCAAGGGGACGTGCGTGGATGTGTGGCTGAAGCAGGAGATCGAACTGCCGCAGCGCCGGATCAAGACCACCGGCTGCGGCGAAGGCGTGACCTTCGATGACCTCAGCAAGACGCGAGCGCCGCTCGACGACGAGCTTGTGGTTGCGCCCGAACGCCTCTTTGCCCTGTACGAACAGATGAGCAAACGCATCGCCCTCTATCCGCTCACGCGGGGCATCCACGCCTCGGCTTTGTGCTCGTCCGACCAGGCGCTGATCGTGGCCGAGGATGTGGGCCGGCACAACACCCTGGACAAGCTCTGGGGCAAAGCCATGCAGCAGGGGATCAGCGTCGCCGGCAGGATCATTGTCACCACCGGGCGGATCAGTTCCGAAATGCTGGGCAAGGCGGCCAAGATGGGCGTCGGCATCATTGCCTCGCGCACCTCGCCCACCAGCCGCTCGGCCGGCTTGGCCCGCGCCTGGAACATCACCGTGGTGGGCTATCTGCGCCGTGAGAGTATGCGCATCTATTCGGCCCCAGAACGGCTGTGCACGCCCGACATGGGGGCGCCCACCGCTGTGGCGGTCGTCGCGCCTGGGGTGGAATCCTAGATTTTGCCGCTATGCCTGGCCAAACGCGTTGGCTCGTCCCGCACACCATCCTCTACCACCACGCCCGCAACCGGCGGCGCGGGCATTTGCGGGCGGCGTCGATGTTTGTGGACATCTCCGGCTTCACGCAGCTAACCGAAACCCTGATGCAACACGCCAGGGATGGGGCCGAGGTGCTGACCGAGGTGCTGAACAGCATCTTTCACCCCATCGTCCAGGAGGTCTACGACCACGGCGGCTTCATCTCCACCTTTGCCGGCGATGCCTTCACCGCCCTTTTTCCGCTGCGCCAGCCAGAAGCCGTTTTCCACGCCACCCAGACCGCCTTTTTCGTCAGCGAGTTCTTCGCTCGCAAGCGGCTGGTCGAGACGAAATTCGGGAGCTTCGAATTGGGGGCCAAGGTGGGACTGGGGGCGGGGCGGGTGGAGTGGGGCATCTTGGGCCAGGAGATGCACGCCTTCTATTTCCGCGGCGAGGCCATCGACGATTGCGCCGCCAGCGAACATCACGCCCGTCGCGGCGAGATCGTGGCCAGCCAGTCGTTGGTGGGCGGGCTGGGCGGGCAGGCGACGGCGGTCGCCAGCGACGGCGGCTTTTCCCGCCTGCTGACCTTCGATGCCGTCGTTCTGCCGCAGCTGCGCCGGCGACCGCGACCGGCGCGACGAGCACTGGCGCCCTTCGTGCTCGACGCCGTCATCGACCTTAGCCAACGGGCCGAGTTCCGCAATGTCGCCAGTCTCTTCCTGGGCTTCGATGAACCGGGCGACGAGGGGGCATTGAACACTTTCACCTCGCAGGTGCTCGATCTGGCGCATCGCTACGGCGGCTACTTCAATAAGATGGACTTCGGCGATAAGGGCGGGGTCATGTTGCTGTTGTTCGGCGCGCCGACATCGTATGAGGACAACGTGGCACGCGCCGCCAATTTCCTGCTGGCGCTCAGGAGCGAAGGGGCGGGAGTGCGTTGGCGGGCGGGCCTGACCTTCGGCACGGTCTACGCCGGGATCATGGGCGGCGATGAACGCTGCGAATATACCGCCATCGGCGACATTGTCAACCTGTCGGCGCGGCTGGCCATGCACGCCGAATGGGGCGAGATTTGGGCCAGCGCCGAAATCCAGTCGATCTTGGGCGCCGACTACGACTTCGAGGCCCTGGGCAGCCATCAGTTCAAGGGCAAGGGCGCGGCGCTGGAGGTCTTTGGCCTGCTCCGCCGCAAGGAAGTGGGCGAAAAGCTGTTCACCTCGCCCATGTTTGGTCGCCAGACCGAGATGGCAGGGCTACATTCGTTTCTGACTCCGACCATCGCGGAGCGCCGCTTCGCCGGGCTGATCTATGTGTATGGCGAGGCCGGCATGGGCAAAAGCAGGCTGGTTTACGAGGTCAGGCAGGCGCTGATGGCCGCGCACGACCTGAGCTGGGCCTATTGCCCGTCCGAAGGCGTCCTCCGCCAGTCACTCAACCCAATCGTCTACTTCCTGCGCGGCTATTTTGGCCAGTCCAAAGAGCAGAGCGAGGACGAAAACAAGGCCCGCTTCGACGCCATCCTGTCCGTTCTGATCGGCCGGCTGCCAGACGATGCGCAAGGAACCGAGTTGGGCCGGGAACTGGATCGCACGCGCTCGATGTTGGGTGCGCTGGTCGATCTACGCTGGCCGGGCTCGCTCTACGAAAGCCTCGAACCCAAACTCCGCTTCGAGAACACACTCACCGCCCTCGTCAGTTTGATGCAGGCCGAAAGCCTGCTTCACCCGCTGGTGATCGAGATCGACGACGGCCAGGTGCTTGACATCGACACGGCCAACCTGCTGCAACTGCTCACCCGCGAGGCCGCCGATTTTCCCGTCGCCTTCATCGTCAGCGCTCGCTATCGCGACGATGGCAGCAAGTTCACAGTTCCGCTCGATCCCGGTCTGCCCGTGAGCGAGATCGACCTCAACTATCTGAGTATCGATGACATGCGAGCCTTTGCCGAGCAGTCTCTGGGCGCGGCTCTGGCCGATGATGTGGTGCATCTGCTGGCCGAAAAGACGAACGGCAACCCATTCTTCATCGAGCAACTGGCGCTTGACCTGCACGAGCGCAACCTGCTGGTCCCCGACGCCGAAGGCGGGCGGCTGATGCTGGCGCCGGCCCAGGCCACCGAAGTTCCCACCACCATCACCGCCGTACTGGTGGCCCGGCTCGACCGTCTGACCGCTTCGATCAAGCTGGTGGTGCAGACGGCGGCCGTGCTGGGCCGTGAATTTGAATTGCTGGTGCTCTCGCAGATGCTACAAGGTGATCCCGAATTCAGGCGCACGGTACAAAGAGCGACCGAGCAAGATATCTGGTCGGCGGTGGACGAGGTGCGCTATATTTTCAAACACGCCTTGCTGCGCGATTCGGCCTACGAGATGCAGTTGCGGGCGCGGCTGCGCGAATTGCACCAGATAGCCGGCGCGGCTTTCGAGATTGTATATGCGCGCGACCTGTCCAGCCGTCTTGTCGATCTGGCCTACCATTTCGAGCAGGCAGGTAACGCCGACAAAGCTCGCCACTACTTGCTCAGGGCCGGCGACCAAGCCAAGACGAATTTTCAGAACCAGATGGCGCTTTCGCTTTACGAGCGCCTTCTGGCTTTGCTCGACCCAAGCGACCCTCAACGAGCCTATGCCCACGAGCAGCGCGGCGACATCTACGCCACCATCGGCGAGCACGACCTGGCCCTGCAACAGTACAAGGCAGCGCTCGCCGGCCTCAGCGCCGGTTCTGGCCTGGCGATCGATCGCGAAGCGCCGGGGCTTTACCGCAAAGTCGGCCTGGTGTACATGAACAAGGGCGAGTATGCGGTGGCCTTCGAGTGGTTGGGCCGGGCCGAACGGGTATCGATGGAGGCCGGGAACACCGAGATGGCCCGCATCCACACCGCCACCGCCGCCGTCCTCTATCGGCAAGGCAAGGCTACCGAGGCCCTGGGCCGGTGTCAGATGGGCCTGGAGATCGCCGATCATCTGAACGAAGCGACCGAGATCGCCTACGGCTACATGCTGCGCGGCACCATCCACACCGGCCTGGGCCAGCTCGACGAGGCCATCGCCGATTACGAGCAGAGCCTGGCCCTAAGTCGAAAGATGGGCGACTTGCAGCAACTCACCAAGACCGACAACAGCCTCGGCGCCGTCTACTACTACAAAGGCGATTGGGAGCGCGCCATCCACCACTATCGGCAGAGCCTGGAAGTGGCCGAAAAGATCGGTTACGTCGATCAACAGGCCACTGTTTCCAACAATCTGGGCGAGATCTTTATCATCCAGGGCCGCCTGGCCGAGGCCGCCGCCGCCTTCCAGAGCTGCCTGAACACGTGGCGGCGCACCGGTTTTCAGGTGGGGGTGGCGCTTTCGTATTGGAACCTGGCGCAGGTGGCGGTGATGCGCCACGAATGGCAGGCTGCGCTCGATTTCCTATGGCGCAGCCTGGAAACATTGGAGCGACTCGGCGCCCGCGACTGGTTGACCGCCGAAGTCTACCGCTTGCTGGCCGAGGTGCATCTGGGCCTGGGCAGAATGGATGAGGCCTGGGCATACTGCCACCAGTCGCTCGATATCGCCACCTCGCAGGATCTGAAGCTGATCGAAGGCAATGCCCGCCGCGTGCAGGGCCGCCTGCACCGCGAACACAACAACTGGCAAGAGGCCGAACAGGCCTTACTGACCAGCCTGAAGCTGGCCGAAGAACTGGGCATCCGCCACGAACAGGGGCAGGCGCTGATCGAATTGGCGCACCTCTACCGGGTTTGGGGGCAGGCGGACGAAAAGGAGGCTTTCGAAGCCACGGTGCACGAGATCCTCGGCCGGGCCATCTCGATCTTCACCGAGCTGGACGCACGCTGGCACCTGGAGCAGGCGCAAGCGCTGCACAGGCAACTTGCCGGCGCCGAACCTCGCCTCTGAGCCGCGACCGGCGCCGTGTAGAGCGCGCCTGCTGACGACAGCAGGCGCAAAACAAGGGTAGCCACGCCACTTGGAACAGATGGGCATCATTGGTATGATGAACAGTCGCGCTTGCCGCGCGCCGCTTCCCGCATCCCCGACCGCACCCTGGCCCTGCCCGCATGCCCGACACCAGCCCCATCCTCCTCTCCGAACCGCCTGCAATCCCCATGGTCGATCGCGGCGCCGGCTTCAAAGAAGGCACCGCCCTCTATCTGGTGCGGCACGGCGAATCGATGACCAACACCTACGAGAACATCCACGCCTTTGACCCCAACCTGACGGCGCTGGGCTGGGCGCAGGCGCTGGCCGTGGCCCGCTGGATGGTCCAGCAGACGCCGGTGGATGTGGTCGTCACCTCGCCCCTGCGCCGGGCCTTCAGCACCGCCCTGGCCATCGCCCATGCCCAGGGCCTGGAACCGGTGGAGATGCCCGGCCTGGAGGAATTCAGCCACGAGTTTTGGGACGAAATGCCCTTCCACCACCCCACCCGTCCCTGGTGGGGCCGGCTGGATTGGGAGCCGACCTTCGAGCAGGCCCCCAGCTTCGTCGCCTTCCGCGATCGCGTCCACCAGGCCTTGGCCGAAGTACTGGAGCGCTTCGGCGGCAAACGCATCTGCCTGGTCAGTCATGGCGGCACCATGAGCGTGCTGACGGCGGCGATGGTCGGGAGCCAACACCTGGGGGTGTGGAACCACAACACCGGCGTCAGCCTCTTCGTCTGGCCGGAATGGAAACGCTGGCTGGTACACTACATCAACCGCACCGAACACCTGCTCAGCCTCGACCCGGCCGCTTATCCCCGCGTCGAAGGAGCCGTGCGCGCGGACAACGGCTCTTGGCGCCTGCCTGACAGCCCCCCCCCCCCCCCCCGGGATACAACCCCCCGGGACCAGGGCCAACTAATTGAGGGCAAAAAACGCAAACACATGCACTTACCCCCCCAA
>CAYWPZ010000269.1:0-1292 GCA_964460135.1 uncultured Caldilineales bacterium
GGCCGCGGGCGCCGAACCGAGAAACAGGGTCTGAGCGTCGCCGGCGGCGGTCTTGAAGGCGAGGCGGCGCATGAAAGCCGTCGGCGCAACTTGCAGCCGGGCATGGCTGGCCGGCGTCTCGGTGATCAGCCGGTTGGTTCTGAGGCCAACCAGCTTCTCGACCACGGCATTGACAGAGTCGGAGCGGGCGGGGAAGGCGCCGGCTTTGGGCAGCACCCAGCCATCGCCCTGTTTGGCCAGCGTGATCGCTTTGCCTTCGGCGTCGGTGATGGTCAGTTCGGTGATGTCGCTGGCGCTGAGATTCGGGAACAGCGCCCCGCCGGTGGCTTGGGTGGGGCGGGGCCAATAGACGATGGCCAGCAGGATGATTTGAGCTGCCAGCAGGCCAAGCAGTATCTGGATGCGACGTTCTCTGAGCATGGGTCAAGCCTCCTTCGCCGCCGCAGTTTCGGGAACCAGCGTCATCGGCTGTTCGTTGCGACGGCGCATGGCCCACAACACGCCGATGATGATGAGGATGACGAGGGCGACGGCATAGTTCAGGACTTCCCAGAAGCGTTCATCGCTGGGCGAAAGCGCCTCCAGCACCCGCGCCTGCGTGCCGCGCGCCCGGATGCCCAGCAAATCCAGGTCTTGCACCGACCAATCGACCGCGTTTTGCAGCAATTGCAGGCTGTGGAGGGGGCCTTCGGGGTTCAGGCTGGAGGAGATGTCGAAAACGGTGTCGTTGAGGAACTCGCTGCTGCCGATGACTACCAGGCGGGCGGTTTCGGGCGAGCGGTCGATGCGGGCCGATTGCAGGGCGTTCAGGTCGGGCGCGGTCGTTTCCGGCTGGTTGGGGTCGGGCGTGGGCGCGGCCAGGGTCTTGCCGGCAAAGGCGCTGTCGAAGGCGCCCTGCACGGCCACGGCCAGCGGTCGGGCGCCGGTTGGCCCATCCACCGGGAAACCGAGTTGGGGATAGGCATCCAGGTTGGGCTGAGCCTGGGCATTGGCCGTGGCCCAGGCTTGCGGGCCAGATGAAAGCAGCGTCGTTGCTTTGCGGCCGGCCTGCTCGGCCCCGATTGCGTTCACCGGCGACGACCAGGCCAGGGTGACGGCAGGTAGATTGGCCGTGATCGGGTTGTCTTTGGCCATGCTGTCCGGGCGCACATCGACAAACGGCGGATAGTTGACGGCCTGGATCTCCTGGATCTGCACGCCGCCCACAGTGCGCACCACCGGCACGGGGAAGGGTTCGTTTTGTGGGTCCATCACCAGTGTGTTCTCGACCGTGATGCCATAGCTGGCGAGCA
>CAYWPZ010000269.1:1302-6269 GCA_964460135.1 uncultured Caldilineales bacterium
CGGATCGAGGCCGTTTGGCAGCGGCGCCAGGCCCAGCTGGCCGCTGAACTGGTCGGGTTGGAGGCCATAGCGCCCGGCGGCGGCGATGACCGAGCCGCCGCGCATCAGGAATTGGTCGATGGCGAAGCGCTGCACGTCGTCCAGATTTTGCGGCGCCGCCAGCACCAGCGTGTCGATGTCGGACGCAACCTGCCCCGTGCTCAGATCGACATCCCGCACCTCGTACTCCTGCGCCAACTGTTGGCGGATGCTGCGGAAGGTGGTGAAGGGCTGCTGCTGTTGGCCGAAGGGGTCCTGGCTGGGCGTCTCGGGCGGGGCCCAGAACCCTACCACCTTCAAGAAGCCCGGCGCGCTCCGCTTCAGCCCCGATTCGATGGCCGTGCGCACCTCCGACTCGCTGGCATTGGCGCCGGGGTAGATGAGCTGCGTCTTGTCGCCGGCCTGGAGCAGCAGATGCAGGAAGTAGGTGTCGGACGAGAACAGCGAGGCGGCGTAGGCCTGGATGCCGTAGCTTTCGTACAGCGCCTGCGGTGTGATCGTACTCCCGGCTGCCGTCGGATCGACTTGTTCGAACACCAGCTTGCCGTTGGCTTTCCCTGCCAGTTCGTTTGCCACTTTCTGAATCGTGGCCGGGGCGGCCTGCAGTTCGGCGGGCAGGGTGGCGGGCGTTGTGAACAGGGTCAGGCGGGCCGCTTCCGCCAGCCCGGCCAGCACGGCGTCGGTGCTCTGGAAGCCCTGCACCACCTTTTTCAGGGTGCGGGTGAGGTCATATTCCAGGTTGCGCAACCGGACATCGACGCCGCCATTCGTCCGTGGCTCGACCTCGATCAGGTCCTGAAAATTGATGACCTCGCTCTGGTCGCCGTAGCGGATGAGGATATCGAAATAGGAGTTGATGATCGTGTCTTCATAGCGGCCGGCCACCCGGAAAGGCGTGGGGCGGATGCCGTAGGTCTGGTTGGCCTCCTCCTCCAGGTCGGGATCCTTGGTCGGGTCCACCACGCCGGCCTGCACCCTGCCCCGGCCGGCGATCTCGTACTCGCGCAGCATGTCGGTGACGGTGGGGACGAGCGGCGCCAGCAGGGGGTGCGTCTTCTCGCTGATGTAGGCGCGGATCACCAATGGCTCGCCCAGCGTGGCCAGCAGGTCCTTGGTTGGCTGCGAGAGGCTGTATTCGCGGCCTTCGGTCAGGTCGGCGCGCAGACCGCTGAGCGGATGCAGCCAGAGGTTGAGCGCCAGCAGGTTGAGGCCAACGAGGAGGAGGAGCGCCGCCGTCCGCCGCCGGTCGCGGGCCGTATTCTCGCCCTCGCCCCAGCGTTTGCTGTCCAACGAGACGGTGTTGAGCAGGAGGAAGAAAGCGGTGAGCGCAAGGTAGTAGACCAGGTCGCGCAGGTCGATGACCCCGCGCAGGATGCTCTCGAAGCGGCTGCCGGCGCCCAACCCGCGCAGCACCCCGCCAAGCGCCGGCGGCGCCGCATCGACGACGGCGCCGGCCCCCACCAGATAGGCCAGGCCGCAGACCAGGATGCTGAGGATGAGGGCGACGAGCGAGTTATCGGTGCGCGAGGAGATGAACAAGCCGATGGCGGCGTAGGCCGCGGCCAGCAGCAGCGCCGCCAAATAGCCGCCGATGACCGGCCCCCAATCCAGGTTGCCCAGAAACGAAACCGTGAGCGGGATGAACAAGGTCAGTCCCAGGGCCACGCCGACCATGATCATCACGGCCAGGAACTTGCCAATGACCAGCTGCCACGGGTTCACCGGCAGGGTGAGCAGCACTTCCAGGGCGCCGGTCTCTTCCTCGTCGCTCCACTGGCGCATGGTCAGCGCCGCCACCAGAAAGATGAGCAAGAGTGGCAGGCTACGGAAGAGCGGCCGCACATCGGCGATGCCGCGGGCGAAGAAGGCATCGACCCAGAAGAGCGAAAACAGGGCCAGAGCCAGGAAGATGCCGATGAAGATCAGGGCCATCGGCGAACCGAAATAACCGGACAGTTCTTTGCGAGTGATGGCGAAAATTTGTTTCATAGGCAGGGGCAAGCGATCGGAAGAGAGAGCTCAGGCTGGGAGTAGAGACGGTGAGCGATGGACGATAGACGATAGACCGTCCATCGTCAACTCAGGACGTCCGCCGCGAAGACGCCGTCCGTCATCAGGCGGCGGCCATCCACATCGATGGTGCAGGTGGTGGGGATGACATCGACATGGATTTCGCTGGCCCAGTCGGCGCCGGTGCGGTCGGGATAGGGGTTGCCGAAGGCAACGTGGATGCCGGGATACTTTTCGTCTTGCAAGAGGTTGCCCACCAGCCGCGTCAGGCCGATGTTGGTGCCGATGGCGAACTCGCCCGCCCGCCGTCCGTTCTCGGCGCTCGTCAGGTAGGCCCACACCTCGCCGGCCAGCCGCTGATCGGCGCAGGATACTTCCTCCACCCGGCCATCACGGATGGCGAAGGTGACGGGATCAGCCAGCAGGCCGTACTTCTCCGAGAAGTAATCGCCTAGAACGTCGGCTACCAGCACACCGTCCATCCCGGCCGGGCTGGTGTAGGTCTCGCCTTCGGGGAGGTTGCCCCAACTGCCGGGCTGGTGATAGCGCCCGTGGCAGGCGACCCACTTCAGGGTGGGGTCGAAGGTCACGTGCAGGTCGGTGCCTTTGCGACTGGTGATGTGCATGGCCTGCGCCTGGCGGGCAATGTCGTAGACGCGGTTGGTCACTTCGTAGACGCGATCGTAATCGGTGGCCATGCCCTCGCGGATGAGCAGCGGGGTGACGCCAGGCATGTGGCCGTGCCGGGGATGGATGCCCTCCACCTGGTCGAGGACGCGGCCGAGTTTCATCCTGAACCGGATCTCACCCTCCTGGGCCGTGGCGGCATAGAAACTGGCCGTGGGGGCAAAGTCCAGAAAGGCCGCGGCCAGGCCGGGCGGGAGGTCGCGCAGGGGGCGGGGGGCGAATTCTTCCAGATGGCGAAGGACGACGGCCGCGCCGGTCGCGGCCGCTTCGTGGGCCAGGGCCTGGCCGATAGCCGCCGAGGCGTCATCGCTCAGCACAAACACCCGGTCGGCAGCGGTGATGTTCAGGCAGGTGCGCACGGCCACGCGGGCGCCGGGGAGGAGGGTGGGGTCGGGGACGGGCATGGAGGGTGAGGGGTGAGCATGGTAATTGGAGATTGGTGATTGGAGATTGGTCATTGGAGATTGGTCATTGCGGATTGCGGCCTGCGACAACTGACCGCCGACCACTGAACACTGACTACTGACCACCGACTACTGACTACTGCCCACCGACCTCCCTCTCGACAACCACAGCCACGGCCTCGCCGCCGCCCAGACAGAGGGCGGCAACGCCGCGCCGCAGCTGCCGCTGGGCCAGGGCGTGGAGGAGCGTGACCAGGATGCGGGCGCCGCTGGCGCCGAGGGGGTGGCCGAGGGCGATGGCGCCGCCGTTGACATTGACCCTGGCCGGGTCGATATCCAACTCGCGGAGATTGTGCACCATTTGGGCGGCGAAGGCCTCGTTGATCTCGAACAGATCCACATCCTCCGGCTGCCAGCCTGCCAGCGCCAGGGCCTTGCGGATGGCAAAGGGCGGGGCGGTGAACAGGCGCTGGGGTTCGAGGGCATGGTGGGCGTAGGAAACGATGCGGGCCAGCGGCGGCAGCCCTTGCTCGGCCGCCAGGTCCGCCTCCATTACCACCAGCGCCGCCGCCCCATCGGTGATGCCGGGGGCATTGCCGGCCGTGATCGTCCCGTCCGGCTTGAAGGCTGGGGGCAGGGCGGCCAGTTTCTCCAGACTGGTGTCGCGGCGGATGGCCTCGTCGGCTGTGATCTCGATGACCTGGCGCTTCTCGCGCACCGGGAAGGGGACGATCTCAGCCTGGAAGCGGCCGGCATCGGCGGCTGCCGCCGCCTTGCGCTGGCTTTCCAGGGCGAAGGCGTCCTGGTCGCGCCGCGTGACCTCGAAAGTCTCGGCCAGCCATTCGGCGGCCAGGGCCACGTGCTGTCGCTCGAAAGGATCCCTCAGCCCGTCGTAGACGGTGGCGTCCAGCATCTCGGCGCTGTTCAGCCGGTAGCCGAAACGGGCCTGCGGCAGCAGATACGGCCCCTGGTTCATGCTCTCCATCCCGCCGGCCACAAAGCAACGGCCATCGCCGGCGCGGATGCCCGCCGCCGCCAGGATCACGGCCTGCAGACCCGATCCGCAGACCTTGTTGACCGTGCTGGCCGCCACCGATGGCGGCAGCCCGGCCTGGATGGCCGCTTGCCGGGCCGGGGCCATGCCGGCGCCGGCCTGGATGACATGCCCCATCAGAACTTCGTCGACAAGCGATGGATCGAGGTGGTTGCCGTTGGCGCTTGCACGCGCCACGGCGGCGCCGATGGCGACGGCGCCCAACCACGTGGCGGGCGTCTGACTGAGACTGCCGCCGAACTTGCCGATGGCGGTGCGGGCGGCGGAAACGATGACGGGAGTTGGCATGATGTACGGCGCGGGATCACACCTGCCGGGTTTTGCAGACCTGTCAGGCGCTGGTGGGGTGGATGGTGAGTTTGACCAGAGCGGGCGGCTGCACCGGCGCCTCGGCCCAGGCATAGGCGGTCAGCAGTCGTGCGGCTGCTTGCTGGGCCTGGGCTTCATTGCGGGCGTGGATTTCGCCCAACGGTTGGCCGCTTTCGACCTGGTCGCCGATCTTGGCGCGCAGGATGACGCCTACGCCGAAGTCGATCTTGTCCTCTTTCTTCATCCGACCGCCCCCCAGCTGCACCACCGTCTCGCCAAAGGTGCGGGCATCGACGGCGCTGAGCCAGCCGGCGCGAGGAGAGGGCAGGGGGACGACGACGGGGGCCTGGGGCAACAGGCGCTCCGGCGCGTCGATGGCGGCCGGGTCGCCGCCCTGGGCGGCCACGAATTGGCGCAGTTTTTCCAGGGCGCCGCCGTCGATCAGGGCGCGGCGGGCGGCTTCG
>CAYWPZ010000270.1:0-6202 GCA_964460135.1 uncultured Caldilineales bacterium
GTCGAGGGCGGCGCCGGTGGGGTTGCAGGGGTAGCCGAGGAGCAGGGCTTTGGCGGCCGGGGTGACGGCGGCGGCGATTTCGGCTGCCGTCACCCGAAAGTCATCGGCGACGAAGGTGGCGACCGGCACCGACGTGGCGCCGGTGAAGGCGACTTCGGCGGGGTAAGCGACATAGCTGGGCTGCGGGACGATGACCTCGTCGCCGGCATCCAGCAGGGCGACGGCGGTCAGATAGAGGGCCTCGGAGGAGCCGACCGTGATCAGAACCTCGGTCTCTGGGTCGTAGGCCACGCCGTATAGCCGGTAGAGATAGTCGGACAGGGCGGCGCGCAGGGCGTAGATGCCGGAATTGGAGGTGTATTGAGTCTGGCCGCGCATCAGGCTGTCGATCCCGGCCTGGAGGATGACCTGGGGGGTGGTGAAGTCGGGTTCGCCGATGCTGAGCGAGATGACATCGTCCATGGTGGCGGCGATGTCGAAAAAGCGGCGCAGGCCCGACGGCGGCACGGCGGCGACGCGCGAGGAGAGGCGCTGGCGGAGGGCATGGCGGCCATTGTCGCCGGGGGCGGCGGTGGTTGCAGCGGTGGTCATACGGTTTTCTCAGAGGGGTGGGCGGATGAGGTGGTGGGGGGTGGCCTGCTCGAAGGCGTAGGCGATGCGGAGGATGCCGGCTTCGTCGAAGGGTTTGCCGATGATCTGCAAGCCCACCGGCAGCGCCTTGCCGTGTTCGGGGATGAAGCCGGCCGGGACCGAGAGGCAGGGCACGCCGGCCAGGGCTGTGGGCAGGGTGAGCACGTCGCTCAGATAGAGATCGACCGGGTCGGCCGGGGCCTGACCGATCGTGAAGGGCAAGAAGGGGACGACCGGGGCGATGAGGGCATCGAAACGCTCGAAGGCGCGATCGAAATCCTGGCGGATGAGGGTGCGCACTTTTTGCGCCTGCAGGTAGTAGGCGTCGTAGTAGCCGGCCGAAAGGGCGAAGGCGCCCAGGATGATGCGGCGTTTGACTTCGGGGCCAAAGCCCTGGCCGCGCGTCTGGCGATAGTTGTCCCACATGTTGGCGGCGTCGGCGCTATGACCAAAGCGGACGCCATCGTAGCGGGCCAGGTTGGCGCTCAGTTCGGCTGTGGCCACCAGGTAGTAGACGGGCATGCCGTGGCGGGTTTGGGGGAGGGAGGTTTCCTCGACCTCGGCCCCCAAACCGACCAGGGTATCCACCGCCGCCAGGATGGCCGCCCGAATGCCGGGGTGCATGCCTTCGACGAAGTAATCGCGGGGCAGTCCCAAGCGCAGGCCCCTGACCCCAGCCTCCAGCCCGGCGCCGAAGTCGGGCGTGGGCAGGGGCATGGTGGTGCTATCGAGGGGGTCGTGGCCGGCGATGGCGTTGAGCAGCAGGGCGCAGTCGCGCACATCGCGGGTGATGGGGCCGATTTGGTCGAGCGAGGAAGCGAAGGCAACCACACCCCAGCGCGAGACGCGGCCATAGGTGGGGCGCAGGCCGACGGTGTTGGTCCACGATGCCGGCTGGCGCACGCTGCCACCGGTGTCGGTGCCCAGGGCGGCGATGGCCTCGCCCGCGGCCACGGCCGCCGCCGAGCCGCCGCTGGAGCCGCCCGGCACACGGTCGAGGTCGTAGGGGTTGTGGGTGGTGAAGAAGGCGGAGTTTTCGGTGCTCCAGCCCATGGCGAATTCGTCCAGGTTGGCTTTGCCCAGGAAGACGGCCCCAGCCTGGCGCAGGCGGGCGCTGGCGGTGGCCTCGTAGGCTGAGCGGAACCCGACCAGGATGCGCGAGCCGGCCGTGGTGGGCATTCCGGCCACGGTGATCATGTCTTTCACGGCCAGGGGGATGCCGAGGAGGGGGGTGTCGTCGCCGTCCGCCCGGCGTTGGTCGGCGGCGGCGGCCTGGGCCAGGGCCAGGTCGGGGGCCAGGTGGAGGTAGGCCCTGACTCGACCTTCGACGGCCTCGATGCGATCCAGGTAGGCGCGCGTGAGTTCGACGGCAGAGATCTCGCCCCGGCGTAGGCAGGCATGGGCCTGGTGCAAAGTGAGGGCAGTCAGCTCGTTCATTGGCTGCCCTCAAGCACGGCATGGACGCGGAAGTAGCCGTCGCGCTGGTCGGGGGCGTTGGCCAGGGCTTGGGTCACAGGCAAGCTGGGGCGCACTTCATCCTCCCGCATGACGCTGCGCAGGGGCAGGACGGTGGCGGTGGGGGGGACGCCGGTGGTGTCGACCGCTTGCAGTTGGGCGGCATAGTCGAGCACAGCGGCCAGCTGGCCGGCGAAGAGGTCGATTTCGGCAGCGGTGAGTTCGATCCGGGCGAGGTCGGCCACATGGCGGACGTCGGCGGCGCTGAAGCGGGGCATAGGCAGGGAGGGACGCAGGGAGGGAGGGACGCAGGGGGGATGGGCGGATTATAGCATGGGAGGCGGGTTGGGGCTGTTGCGTGGCGGCGTCGAAGCAGTTTGCTTTGCTGGCCGGCCTGGCGTATAATAGCTGCATGGACGGGGCGTAGCGCAGCTCGGTAGCGCGCTTGGTTCGGGTCCAAGAGGTCGGAGGTTCAAATCCTCTCGCCCCGACTCGCGAAGAAGCCCACCTCGATTCGAGGTGGGCTTCTTCGCGAGTCGGAGGGTGTTTCGCTCGGCGCCCTGCGGCCTCGCCAGCGGAACACGGTCAGAATGTGCGCCCGCGGCCGCCCAGGCGTTCGACATGGCTGGGGTCGTAGCAGTCGCCAAAACGGGTCTTGGGCAGGGCCGCCTTGCGGGCCATGAGTTGGTCGTAGTCGTCATCATCGACGAAGGCGACGATGCGGGCGATGCTGGCCTCGCCATCGACGAAGCGCCAGGGGAAGCAGCCCACCTGGGCGCGGCGGTTGACGAGTAGATCGATGTCGCCGCCCACACATTCGGCGTGGATGATGCCCTTGGGGAACATCCACAGGTGCATCATCTGGTACATGTCGGGGGTGAAGTAGTCGGCCAGGGCCTTGCCGTACTTCTGGCGGAAGTGGGCGTCGGCGTCCTGGGCCTGGGCGGGCATCCACTCGCGGATCTTGGTGTTCATGGGGTGGTCGGCGCTGCCGCAATCGACGCCGATCCACTTGATCTGTTTGTCTTCGCACCAACGGGCAAAGCGGGCGTCGGGGCCGGGGTGCATGACCATGTAGCGGATTTCGTTGCCGTAGGGCTGGTCCCAGCCGAAGTGGTGGTAGCCGGTGTGGAGGATGAGGATGTCGCCGGCACGGACTTCCACCCGTTCTTCGATCATGGCCGGGGTGTAGACGTCGTAGTCGCCGCAGATGTCGCTGAGGTCGACGATGGCGGCCGGGCCAGCCAGGAAGCCGAAATCGAGTTGGGCGATGTCTTTGCCGGGGGTGTAGAAGTGAATTTCGCCGTCGAGGTGGGTGCCGACATGGTTGCTGTGGATCAGCAGTTGGCCGTTGGCGCCGTTGGGGGCCAGCCGTTTGAAGTACTTCACCTGCAGGGGTTCGTAGGTGGGCCAGGCCGGGGTGCCGATGCCCAGGGGGATGCTGAGGTCGATGATGCGCATGGTCTCAGTCCTTCGACAGGGGATGCTGCCGCCAGAGCGCCTGTTGTTGTTCTGGCGGCAGATCGAGGAGTGTTTGCTCGGCCCGGCCGGCCGCGGCTTCGACGGCGGCCAATCTGACCCTTAGCCCGGCGCAGATGCTGCGCAGGGCCGATTCGGCGTCCAGGCCGGCCGCCTGGGCCTGCTCGACCAGCTGGAGCAGGCGCCCAGCCAGACCGGCCTCGTCCAGTGGGGCGGCGGGGGGTACGGGGTAGCCGACGCGGGCCAGGCGCTCGACATAGGCCTGGGCCAGGGCCAGGGCCGGGAGCGAGCGAGGGATGCCGTCGAGCAGGGTTTTGTGGTCCTTCTTGCCGCCGTTGCCGGCTGCCTGCCGGCGTTCGGCTTGTTTGATCGCCTCCCAATTGCGTACCACTTCCGCCGCCCCGGCCACTTGCAGGCCGTCGAAGACGTGCGGGTGGCGACGCACCAGTTTGGCGACGACATGGCCGATGACATCAGGTAGTTTGAATTCGCCTTCTTCGGCGGCAATTTGGACGTGCAAGGCGACCTGGATCAGCAAGTCGCCCAGTTCCTCGACCAGGCTCTCGGCGTCGTCGGCGTCCAGGGCCTCCAGGACTTCGTGGGCTTCTTCCAGCAGGTAGGGGCGCAGGCTGAGGTGGGTCTGCTCGCGGTCCCAGGGGCAGCCTTCGGGGCTGCGCAGGTGGGCGATGATCTCTTGCAGGGCCTCGTAGCTGCCCGGTTGCGGCAGCGGCGGCGCCCACAGGGTGGTGTGATCGTCGAAAATGTCCTTGCGATCCAGTTCGTAGAGGGGCAGAGGGTGCAGCGCCAGGTTGTCGGTGCCGGCGCCGCTGACCAGGATGAGGGGGTGGTCGTCGGGGTAGGCGTTCATCAGGGTCAGCTTGACATCGCTGGCCAGCTCACGGCTGAAGAGTTGGACGGCCAGCAATCCTTGCTCGCTGGCGCCGGGCGGGTGGTGGGCCTGGGCCAGGGCCAGGGCGTCGATGATCTGGATGCCGTCGATGGGGTCGGCGGCGAGGGCGGCGAAGGTCGGTTCCAAGAAGCTGACGCCCGGCTCGATCCGCAGCTCCACGCCCTGGGCTGTGGCCAAGCGACGGATGATGCGGGTGCTGGTCTCGGCCACGGTGGGGTCGCCGGGCACGGCATAGATGACGTCTTGCCCGGCGCCGCGGGCCACCACATCGGCGGCGATGGCGTTGTAGACGGCTTCGAAGTTGGGCTGCTGTTCGTAGAGGTGATCGTAACTGGCGACCTGGGTGTGGCCGTCGAGGGCGACGACGGCGGGGTGGCGGCGTGTGCGCACCCAAACCTGGGGGGCGGTGCTCAGGAGTTGCCAGGCGCGGCGGGTGATGAGTTGGGGGTCGCCGGGGCCGAGGCCGATGATGGTGATGGTCATGAGGGGATCAGTAGACGTCGGGGACGACCCAAAGCTGGTTGGCGCCGCGGGCGGTGATGTAGGCGCGGTTGGTGAGCGGGTTGACATCGACGCCGAAGGGGTCGAGGCCGAGCGGCAGGGTGGCGAGGCCGTTGTTGCTGAAGCCGCTGATGACGCTGACGGTGTGCGAGGCGCTGTTGGGGACGAAGAGGTGGTTGGTGGTGGGGTTGATGCCGAGTACGCCGGGGGCGTCGTTGCCGCCGTTGGCCAGGTCGCGGGTATCCAGCCGGGTGAGGCCGGCGGGCGAGGCGTGATAGATGGCCAGCTTGAGCACCGGGTTGAAGACCGAGTAGCTGACGTAGAGGCGGTTGGTCTGCGGGTTGAAGGCCAGGCCGTAGGGGTGATGCTGGGGCGGGCCGGGGAAGACGTCCATGATCTTGGTCATGGAGGCGGCGTCGATGATGGAGACGGTGTCGGCATCGCGGTTGCTCACGTAGACGCGGTTCAGGTTCCTATCTACGGCCAGGCCAAAGGCGCCGCCGCCGGTGGGGGCGCTGCGCAAGAACATGTTGTTGATGCCGTCGATTTCGGCCAGGCGACCGTTGCCGTGGGTGACGGCGAAGACGCGGTTGGTGGCTTCGTTGACTTCGACATAGGTTGGTTCGGGGCCGACGAAGGGGCTGGCGATGACCAGGTTGGTGAAGCCGTCGATGACATCCACCCGGCCGACGCCAAAACAGGCGACGTAGATGCGGTTGGTCTGGCTGTTGGCGTCGATGCCGAAGGGCTGGTCGCAGACCGGGATGACGCCGACCACGCCGTGGCTGTAGCCGTCGATGACGAAGACGCGGTCGTTGTCACGGCTGGCCACATAGATGCGGTTGCTGCGCCGGTTCACGGCCACGTCCTTGGGGTGCATGAGGCCGGGGACGGGGATGGGAACGGGGGTGATGAGCGGCGCCAGGGTGGGTGTGATCGTGGGTGTGAGCGTGATCGTCGGGCTGGGCGTGATGGTGGGCGTCCTGGTCGCCGTGGGTGTGATCGTCGCCGTGGGTGTGATCGTGCGGGTGGGGGTGCGGGTGGGGGTGCGGGTGACGGTGGGCGTCCAGGTGGCGGTAGGGGTGTTCGTCGCCGTCGGCGTGATGGTCGGCGTTGGGGTGCGCGTGGGTGTGGTTGTGGCGGTGGCGGTGAGGGTGGTGGTCGCCGTCGGTGTGGCGGTGGGGGTGCGGGTGGGCGTAGAAGAAGAAGTGACGGTGGCAGTAGGCG
>CAYWPZ010000271.1:0-4676 GCA_964460135.1 uncultured Caldilineales bacterium
GCGGCACGCCGTCCGCGAATAGAAAGACCGTGCCAGGGTCGTTCTCATCATAGCAGGGATACTGGATGCCGACCTTCTCCAGTCGCTCGTAGGTGATGCCACCGAATTCCGGCGTCAGGCGCCCCACCTCGGCCCAAACCTCGGCCGGGCCGGCGTAATCCCACCCCGGCTGGACATGGACGCCGAGGCGGGCTTCGAGACGGCGAGCCAGGTCGAGGAGGATGTCGAGGTCGGGGCGGGCGTCGCCGGGCGGGGGCAGGGCCGGCCGCACTCGCTGCACCCGGCGTTCGGTGTTGGTGAAGGTGCCCGCTTTTTCGGCGAAGCTGGCGGCCGGGAGGATGACATGCCCGTAGAGCGCCGTCTCGTTGGCGAAGATGTCCTGGATCACCAGCAGATCGAGCTTTTCCAGGGCGTGATGGGCGTGATTCAGGTTTGGCTCCGAGGTCATGGGGTCCTCGCCCATGACATAGATGGCGCGGATGTCGCCGCGGTCGGCGGCATGCACCATCTCTACGGCCGTCAGACCGGGCGTGGATTTGAGCGGCCTCCCCCAGGCGGCCTCGAAGTGCTGGCGCACGGCCGGGTCGCTGATGAAGCGGTAGCCGGGGAGGACGTTGGGCAGCCCGCCCATGTCCGAGCAGCCCTGGACGTTGTTCTGCCCGCGCAGGGGATTCAACCCGCCGCCATACTTGCCCAAATGCCCGCACATCATGGCCAGGTTGACGAGCGCCGTGGCGTTGTCGGCCCCGTGCGTGCTCTGGCTGATGCCCATGCCCCAATAAATGGCCGCCACCTTCGGCTCTGCATACATCCGCGCCGCCTGCCGGATCTTGGCTGCAGGGACCCCGCTCACCCCTTCGGCCCATTCGGGCGTGAAGGGCGCCAGGGTGGCGGCGTAGTCGTCGAAGCCGTCGGTGTGGGCGGCGATGTAGCCGGCGTCGTACAGTTTTTCGCTGACGATGACATTGGCCATGGCGTGGAACACGGCCACATCCGTACCCGGCCGTTGTTGCAGCCAGAGGGCGGCGAAATCGACCAGTTCGATGTGCCGTGGATCGACCACGATCAGCTTCGCCCCGCGCTCGACCGCCTTTTTCAGGCTGAGGGCGATGACGGGGTGGTTTTCGGTGGTGTTGGAGCCGGTGACGAGGAAGGTGTCGAGGCTCTCCATCTCCTCGATGCTGTTGGACATGGCCGCCGAGCCGATGGTGCGCATCAGACCCGCCACCGAACCGGCATGGCACAGCCGCGAGCAGTGATCGACGTTGTTGGTGCCGAAGAGGGTGCGGAACAGCTTCTGGAAGATGTAGTTGTCTTCGTTGGTGGCTTTGGCGCAGCAATAGGTGCCCAGCGCATCGCCGCCCGACTGCCGATAAATCTCCACCAGTTGGTCGGCGACCAGGTCGAGGGCCTCATCCC
This sequence comes from uncultured Caldilineales bacterium, assembly GCA_964460135.1. Lineage (GTDB taxonomy): Bacteria > Chloroflexota > Anaerolineae > J102 > J102 > SSF26. The sequence goes on from CAYWPZ010000271.1 coordinate 1,420, forward strand.
AGCTTGCCTGGCGGTAATGCTCGGCCAGCGAGGTTGCGCGCCGGGCTTTGCCGAACGGCCGGCCGGGGACGATGTCCTTGCGGATCAACGGCGTCTTCAAGCGGGTGGGGTGGTGGACGAAATCCGTGCCGAAGCGACCTTTGACGCAGAGCTTGCCGTAGTTGGGGGCCAGGTCGAAGTCGGTCGTGACCCGGATGATGCGCTCATCCTGGATGTTCAGCTGGATCTGGCAGCCGACGCCGCAGAAGGGGCAGGTGGTGGGGACGAGACGGGTGTCTTTCATCATCGTTGACGTTGGGAAAGCAGGTTGGTGAAGAGGGTCAAGGCCCTCGCGGTCGGCTATGCACTCAGTCTACCCTGAGCGCCGCCCACTCTGCAACCAGCCAGGCGGGCGTCCGGCTGAAATGGCATTGCTGCCGTTCATGTTTGCGGCAGAAGCTGCTGCATCATCTCCCCCACCGCCCGATACACCGCCGAGCTGCCGTCGATCTCCACCAGCGGGCGGCCGCCGGCGTCGAACTCGGCCACACCTGCATCTTGTGGGACGACCCCCAGCAGGGGAAAGTCGAGCGTCTGGATGAAGGCCGTCAACTCGGCCGGCAGGAGACGCGGGGCGCGATTGAGCACAAGCCAGGTGTTCTCGATATCGATGTCCAACTCATGGCGAAAGCCGGCGATGCGCTGCGCCGCCACCAACCCACGCTGGCTGGGGTCCGAGACCACGATCAGGTGCTGCACGTCGCGCGTCGTCCGCCGGCTCAGGTGTTCCATCCCCGCTTCGTTGTCGATGACCACGTAGCGATAGTGCTTGCTGATGGCATCCACCACCTCGCGCAGGTTGTGGTTGACCGCGCAATAGCAGCCCGGCCCCTCCGAGCGGCCCATGGCGATCAGGTCGAAACGGCTGCCTTCGGCCACGGCATTGCGCACCTCATAGTCCAGATAGTCGCGCTTCGTGCGCCCGCCTGGCAGACTGCCCATGGCGGCGCCGCCGGCCGTCAACGACTGTTTGACCTGCGTCAGCAGGTCCTCACGGATGTCGCCGACCGTCCAGCCCAGGTCCAGGCCCAGCACCATGTTCAGATTGCTGCTGGGGTCGGCGTCGATGGCCAGGATGGGACCGGGCTGTGACTCGGCCAGAAAGCGAATGATGAGGCCGGCCAGGGTCGTCTTGCCGACCCCGCCTTTGCCGGCGAGGGCGATGGTGGTTGTCATGGTGGTTGGGGCAGGCGCGGTGGTGGGGGTGGTTGTTCGTCGGCCGCATTGTAGCCAATCTGCGCTCGAAGTCCATACCGGGCTTGCCATATCACGGCGCCCGTGCCACAATGGGGTCTCACCCTACCCACCCCACCATCTCGCCTGCAGCCAAAGCCGAGAACACAACGAGTACACAAAGCCTAGCCCTTATCTGTCAGCAGGTGGCGCCATGAGAGCTATTTACGTCGATAAGAATATCCCCAAGATGCTGGCCGTGAAGGCCATGAAACTCGCCTGGAAAGGCGTGGTCTATGCGCCCTTCTCACCCGTCCGCTGCGAAGACCTGCCCGAACCGGCCCTGCCCGGTCCGCGCTGGCTGCGCCTGCAAAACCAGGTCTGCGGCATCTGCGCCAGCGACCTCGCTCTGCTGAATGTCGAGGCTGACCCCAAGATCGGCCCGGCCGCCCTGCCGGGCACCACACGCTATTACCTGGGCCACGAGGTAGTCAGCGTCGTCACCGAGGCCGAGCCAGGGGTGACCAGGTTCAAAGTGGGCGACCGGGTGATGATGCACACGCGCTTTCAGGCTGCCACCTGTCGCAGCCAGGAGATTGAGCCGCTCTGCCAGCAGTGCGCCGCCGGCAATTACATCCTCTGCGAAAACGGCTCGCTGGGTTTGGCGCCGCGCGGGGTGGGCGGCGGCTGGGGCGATGGCTACACCGCACACGAGGCCGAAGTCTATCCTGTCCCCGACGATCTGAGCGACGACCAGGCAGCCATGGTCGAGCCGTTGGCCGTGGGTGTGCGCACCGTCCTGCGCCGGCTGCCCGAAGCGGGTGAAAAGGTGTTGGTGTTGGGCAGCGGCGTCGTCGGCCTGAACGTCGTCCAGGCGCTACGGGCGCTATCGCCAGATTGCCAGATCACGGCCTCGGCGCGCTACCCCCACCAGCGCCAGATGGCGCAGAAGCTGGGTGCCGATGGGTTCTTCGAGGGCGCTGATGGCTATCATGCCGCCAGCCGCATCACCGGCGCCAAGCACTATCAGGGCATGATGGGCAGCCGGATGTGTTTGGGCGGTTTCGATGTGGTCTACGACTGTGTTGGCTCGGACGCCACCCTGCAAGATTGCCTGCGCTGGACGCGGGCCGGGGGGACGGTGGTGCTGGCCGGGATCAAGCTGAAGCCGCTCGCGCTCGACCTGACGCCGGTGTGGCACCAGGAGGTGAACCTGATCGGCCTCAATTCGCACGGCCAGGAAAGCTGGCAAGGCCGGCAGATGCAGACCTTCGAGCTGGTGATCGAATTGCTGCGCCAGGGCAAGCTGAGCATCGACGGTCTGATCACCCATCGCTTCCCGCTGGAAAAATGGCAGGAGGCGATCCAGACCGCCCAAGACAAGCGGAGTGGGGCCATCAAAGTCGTCTTCGATTATCGCTCCAGTTAGGACTGGTCATGATCCTGGTCACGGGGGCCGGTATCCTGTTCCCTATGCCCCTGCTTCCCGGCTGAGTTTCGTCGACCTGGGCGATGTGGCCGAGGTTGCAGCCCGCGCTCTGCTGGAGTCGGGGCACAGTGGCGCCAGCTATGAGCTTGCGGCGACGCCAGCGCTGAGCCAAACCGAGGTGGCCGCTATCCTGTCCGAGGCCATCGGCCGGCCGGTGGCGGTGGAAGTGGTCGATCGGGAGGCATGGCGACGAAAAGCGGAGGCCGCGAGTCTTTCGGGTTATGCTATGGCGACACTCTTGGCGATGTTTCGTTATTACGAGGAGTTCGGTCTTGGCGGCAATGGTCGCGTCCTGGGCTGGCTCTTGGGCAGTGAGCCTGTTTCTCTGCTCGAGTTCGCTCGAGTGTATCTGGGGCGTCCTCGCGAGCCAGGTCTGCCCCAGCCGTGAACCCCTGTCGCCCGAATGGGTGCATCTCAATGTGGGGCAGCGCCAGCCCGCCGGGGGCCGGAGGCCGCCCGGCTAGAGAATGCCGGGGGCCGGAGGCCGCCCGGCTAGAGAACGCCGGGGGCCGGAGGCCGCCCGGCTAGAGAACGCCGGGGGCCGGAGGCCGCCCGG
>CAYWPZ010000271.1:4776-6195 GCA_964460135.1 uncultured Caldilineales bacterium
CTAGAGGTGGAAGCCCCTTCGGGGCTGGTGCGTGAGGCCCGAAGGGCCTTAAATGCGGTAGCCGAGCGGTAGCCGGGGCCGTTCTACGGCCCGGCGGGCGCTGCCTGTGCAAACCTTGCTCCCAGCCTGAGATGCACTCCCCTGAATCCCGTATTTGAAATCGGCATGGAAAAAGGTTAGAATTGGGCCGTGTGATTGGACTATGAGCTATGCAGGCCACGTCTTGGAACTGCCGGTCGAGCTCCAGCGGCCGATGCTCCGCATCGCCGAATCTCTGGAGCGGGATATGCGCGACCAATTGGCAGTGCGTCGCGAGGATATACTGGCGCTGCGGGCCGAGTTCATCGAGGCGCAGCGCCGCTCGGATGAGCGCTTTGCCCGCATCGAAGCGACTTTGGCCGAGTTGGCCGAGGCGCAGAAGCGCACCGAGCAGCGGGTGGAGGAACTGGCCGAGGCGCAGAAGCGCACCGAGCAGCGGGTGGAGGAACTGGCCGAGGCGCAGAAGCGCACCGAGCAGCGGGTGGCGGAACTGGCCGAGGCGCAGAAGCAGGCGGAAGCTCGTTTGACTCGGGTGGAAGTTGCTCTGGCTGAACTGGCCGAGGCGCAGAAACGCACCGAGCAGCGGGTGGCGGAACTGGCGATTGCGCAAAGACAAACTGACACCCGCGTTGGTCGACTTGTGGGAGACAATCTTGAGCGGCGCTATCGTGAGCGCGCTTCAGCCTATTTTGCCCAGGTTGTGCGCCGGGTGCGTGTGGTCGATGTCGGCGCCTTCGCAGCCGATATCGATCAGTTCCTCACTGAGGCCGAATTCGACGATCTGCTCGCTCTCGACCTGCTGTTGTGCGGCCAAGTGCGCGGGCAGCCCGAGGGGTCGGAGGTATGGCTGGCGTGCGAGATCTCGTCGGTGGTGGACAGCAACGACGTCAGACGGGCGGCGGCGCGGGCAGGATTGTTGCGCAAGGCCGGGTTGCCGGCTCTGGCGGTCGTCGCTGGCGAAGATGCCACCGAATGGGCGCTCGAACTGGCGCGGGCAGACAGGGTGTTCGTCATGCAGGACGGCAGGCGGCTGTATTGGCATGAGGCGCTGGCAGCGGCGTTGGCGGTTTGATACGGCCGGTGCTCATCGCTCCGCCTTACTTGCCGCCCCCTGCCAGCTCATTGAAGACCGCCTCCAGGGTGCGGGTCTCGCGGCGGAGTTCGCGCACGGGCCAATTGTGGTCGCGGGCAAGTGCGTAGATGGCCGGGGCCAGGTCGATATCGTCTTGGTTCTTGCGGGCGTTGATCCGGTAGGCGGGGAAGCCGTCGGCTGAGCGTTCGGATAGGACCTCGGCGGCGGGGAGCGAACGCAGGGTCTTTTCGACGCCGGCCGGGGCCTGCTGGAGGACGAGGACGGCGCTGGCGGCGGCGGATAGCTCG